>JAAWKM010000016.1 GCA_022797375.1 Lachnospiraceae bacterium | reverse complement strand
GCACGTTTGCACTACGTTGGCATACGCAGCGGCGCATAAAATCCCAAAGTACGGGATTCAAGCGCCGGCGATGCCAAAGTGCACCTGTCATGGAATAATGTCCAGCCTGGACACGTAAAACCTGCTGTCTTCTGGCAAAATGGATAATATAACTGGAAATTATATTGTGTGGCAGGATATCCAGCCATCTTATTATTTTGATTTTATCATTATATGAATAGTACCATAGTATCTTCCGTTTGTCTGAATAATTTAGCACACAATAAAATTTCCAGTTATAATTCCGGTTCTGCCAGCAGACAGCAGGTTCCAATGCCAGAGACTGGTTTATTCCATGACAGGTGCACTTTAACCCCGCCGGCATTTAAGCTCCTGTGTGACAGAAGAAACATAAGTTTCTTTTGGGGCACAGGGGCTTTATGTGCCGTTGCGTGGGTTAATGTAGCGGAAGCGTGCCCTGGAATGGAATAAACCAGCCCTGGCATATGAACCCTGCGTCCGTCTGCCAGCACAGATAACTGGAAATTTTATTAAACAGACGTGCCAGAATAAAAAGTAATGCTTGACTTTGGAAATTTATAGTGTTATAATGCCACTAATTCAAAACAAAAAGGCTTTGACGGGGAGTAGTATATACCAGGAATATTACAGAGAGAAGATGGATGGTGCAAGTCTTCATTGGACTGGTATTGAAGCAGCCCCTGAGCTGTGGACCGAACGGTAAACCTTAGTAGGCTTCAACGGAGTTCCACCGTTAACATAGGAAACAATATCGGAGGAATCCTGTATTGGCAGAGTGCAGAGAAATCTGAAATTAGGTGGTAACACGGACTTTATAATCCGCCCTAAGCTGGTAAATATACCAGTTTAGGGCTTTTTGTTTTGGAAAAATGTTATTAAAGGAATAGTCCCTATAACAAACAGTATTATAATTACAATATTATGTATAGTTTATGCTTCCACAGGCTGTACATGGAAAAGAGGTAAGAAATGGAGAAATATGGTGTAAACGAACTTCGTAAAATGTATCTTAGTTTTTTTGAGGAAAAGGAACATCTTGTATTAAAGAGTTATTCACTTGTCCCTCACAATGATAATAGTTTATTGCTTATAAATGCAGGAATGGCGCCGCTTAAGCCATACTTCACAGGGCAGGAGATACCACCTAAAAAACGTGTGGCAACATGTCAGAAATGTGTGCGTACAGGAGATATTGATAATGTCGGCAAGACAGCGCGCCACCTGACATTCTTTGAAATGCTTGGCAATTTTTCGTTTGGTGATTATTTTAAACATGAAGCCATCGCATGGTCATGGGAATTTCTTACAAAGGTAGTTGGAATGGAAGAAGACCGTCTTTACCCTTCAGTTTATGGTGAAGATGATGAGGCATTTAATATATGGACAAATGAAATTGGTGTCCCAGCAGATAAAATTACGCGCTTCTACCGTGATGAAAATGGTGAGTGTGATAACTTCTGGGAGCATGGTGCCGGGCCATGTGGGCCTTGTTCAGAGATTTATTATGACAGGGGCATAGAATATGGATGTGGTAAACCGGATTGCAAAGTTGGTTGTGAGTGTGACAGGTTTATTGAGGTATGGAATAATGTATTCACACAGTTTGATGGTGACGGGCATGGCAATTATACAGAACTTGAAAATAAAAATATAGATACGGGAATGGGGCTTGAACGTCTTGCGGTTGTGGTACAAGGTGTAGATTCTGTATTTGATATTGATACAATGAAGGCAATACGTGATAAAATCTGCTCACTTGCAGGCGTAAATTACCAGACAGATGAAATAAAAGATATCTCAATACGTCTGGTTACAGACCATATACGTTCTGCAACATTTATGGTTTCTGATGGCATTATGCCTTCAAATATGGGCAGGGGTTATGTGCTAAGAAGGCTCATAAGGCGCGCAGTACGCCACGGGCGCAAGCTTGGCATAAACCACAGTTTTATGGCAGAACTTGCACAGACGGTTATTAATGAGTCAAAAGATGGTTATCCTGAACTTAATGAAAAAAGGGAATTTATATTGAATGTGCTTTCACAAGAAGAGGATAAATTTGACAAGACAATAGACCAGGGGCTTAATATCCTTAATGAAATGCAGAAGAAAATTGAAGCATCAGGCAATAAGGAACTTTCTGGTGAGGATGCATTTAAGTTATATGACACATATGGTTTTCCTCTTGACCTTACAACAGAAATACTTGCAGAAAAAGGTTATACTGTAGATGAAGAAGGTTTCAAGGCAGCAATGGAAGAACAGAAAAAGAAAGCACATGATGCACACAAAACTACTAACTATATGGGGGCAGAAGAAACCGTATACCAGCAGCTGGATACTTCACTGGTGACAGAATTTACAGGTTATAGCAAGCTTGTGTCAGATTCGGTAATAACAGCATTGACAACAGAAACAGAAGTAGTACAGGCACTTTCAGATGGCGAAAAGGGCACAATAATTACAAGCCAGACACCATTCTATGCAACAATGGGCGGACAGCAGGCTGATACAGGCTTTATAACTACAGATAGTGGTAAATTCCAGGTAACAGACGTGGTAAACCTCCAGGGTGGCAAGACAGGGCATGTTGGCACGGTTGTAGAAGGAATGTTTAAAACAGGTGATACTGTAACACTTTCTGTAGACAGCACAAACCGTATGTCCACAGCAAAGAACCACAGCGCTACACACCTTTTACAGAAAGCACTGCGTATTGTACTTGGTACGCATGTTGAACAGGCAGGTTCATATGTAGATTCTGAGAGGCTGCGTTTTGACTTTTCACATTTCTCGGCAATGACACCAGAGGAGATTAAAAGGACAGAGGATATTGTTAATGAACAGATTACAGCAGGGCTTGAAGTGAGGACTGATGTAATGGGAATTGAAGAAGCTAAGAAAACAGGTGCTATGGCACTGTTTGGTGAAAAATATGGTGATAATGTAAGAGTAGTACGCATTGGGGATTTCAGTACAGAACTTTGTGGTGGTACACATGTCCAAAATACAAATACTATCTCATATATGAAGATAGTGTCAGAGAGTGGTGTTGCTGCTGGAGTAAGGCGTATAGAGGCACTTACAGGTGCAGGACTTATAAAATATTTTAACAATATTGAAAATGAGATGCGCAAAGCTTCACAGGCAGCTAAATCAGAACCATCACAGCTTTTTAAGAAGATACAGTCAATGCAGGAAGAGATTAAGTCCCTTCACAGTGAAAATGAGAAGCTTAAGGCAAAACTTGCCAGTGAAGCAGCAACAGATGCAGATAGCCAGATACAGGAAATAAACGGTGTAAAACTGCTTGCAATGGCAGTACCAGGTGTTGATATGAACGGGCTGCGCACACTTGGCGACCAGATGAAAGCAAAAGTAGGAGAAGGCGTTGTAGTACTTGCTTCAGAAGCAGGCGGCAAAGTTTCACTGCTTGCAATGGCAACAGATGAGGCTATGGCAAAAGGCGCACATGCAGGCAGCCTTATAAAAGAAATTGCAGCACTCGTTGGCGGAGGCGGAGGCGGACGTCCTAATATGGCACAGGCAGGTGGCAAAAACCCTGCAGGAATTCCAGATGCAATAGCAAAAGCAGCCGAAATAGTAAAAATACAGACAGCATAGTATACAGACAGAATAGTATAATGGCAGCAGACCAGTTTTAACTGGTCTGCTGTTTTAATAAATATGCATACATCAAAAACGTTTTATGTATCAGTCTTTTTTATACTGCCTGGCATATCTAGGGTCTAACAGCGGCTTCCCGTCTTCATCCACCAGCACTGTCATACCACCAATGTTTGTCCAATGCGCCATAAGATACTGGACTCCTGTTTCTTTATCAACAATTATCCTGGTTCCCTCCATTAAGCCTTTTCTTTCTGTAAATTCAAATCTGTTATCCATTTCCCATCCTCCAATTTTAAAATTGTAATATCAAATAATGGTTTATTCTTGCATCTTTAATTATAGCATAGCATTTATTTAGCTGCCACTGTAAATTTACAATAACCCCCGGATAATAAGATGATTTGATATCCTGCCACATAATACAGTTTCCAATTATTTTAAAAATTTCCAAAAAAATTTTGCGGATGACAATATGTGTCATTCCCGCCTGTTATAATATATATTAAAGGAATTGCAACTTACAGAAGTATTTGGAAATATTTTGTAAGAACATGCAGTGTAATTCTTTTGGCACATATAAAATACAGGATGCCAGAATTTATAGGAAGATGGCATCCTGTAATAAAACATATTAATGGGCGTTAAATTTTCTCCCTGCTCTGGAAAGCAGCTATCATTAAATTAATACTGTTTTCAACTATTTTAATTTCATCCTGGGAGAGATACTGCAAACGGTTTAATATGCCAGAGACATCATTTTGCCCGCTTCTGCCCATTAATATGTAATCACTGGAAATACACAGTGTATTACATATTTTAATAAGAGTTGGGACAGATGTACCCACAATACCACGTTCGAGGTCAGAAATGTATTGTGTTGAAACATCTACCTTATCTGCAAGTTTTTCTTGTGTATACCCTGATATTTCCCTTGCCTGCTGTATGCGTGCACCAATTTGTACATTGATATCTTTGCGTTCTTTCATATTAAATACCGCCTTTCACCTATATAATAAGTAAGAGTACTGGTCTAAGTAACAATGTATCACATTTATATTGAGTAATAGTATAGACATTATTAACATTTTCTGGTATAATTAAAAAGCTGAAAAAATGAAAAAATTGAAAAAATATTTACTAAAGAAGTATAAAATAGCATAAATACAGAGAATAGCAATAAAAAACACAATAAAAGGAGAAAGGCTATGGGTGATAATAGTAAGATTACAAGGGTTCTAAATATTTTTAGTAAATTATCAGAAGGAAAAGTGGTAAACAAGCCTGAAGAAGCTAATATATTTGGTGTAGATGAAAGGACAATCCAACGTGATATTGATGATATAAGAAAATATCTTGATTTTGACTCAGGCAATAATAATAGTGGTATAACAGACAGAATTATTTATGACCATGTATTAAAGGGGTATTACATGGAAAGAGCATATAAATCTAAGCTTAGCAACAGTGAAATACTTGCAATATGTAAAATACTTCTGGACAGCAGGGCATTTACTAAGAAAGAAATGGATAAGTTAATTGGTAATATTGTAGAATGCTGTTCAATAAAAAGTGAAGAAGATATAGTCAGGAAATTAATTGCAAATGAACAGTACCACTATATTGAACCACAGCATAAGTCTGATTTTCTGGATTTATTGTGGAAGGCAGGACAGGCAATAAAAGAACAGAAATACATAAAAATAACTTATACACGTACAAAAGATAAAAAAGAAGTGAAGCGCGAATTAAAACCCGCCGCAATAATGTTTTCAGAATTTTACTTTTACCTGGCAGCATTTATAGAAGATGAAAAAACAAGGGAAAATTTTGAAGTGCCAGGAGATGTTTATCCTACAATATACAGGATAGACCGTATAAAGAAACTTGAAGTCCTTGGTGAGAAATTTAAAATGCCGCATAGAGACCGGTTTGAAGAGGGTGAGTTCCGTAAAAGAATACAGTTTATGTATGGCGGCAGGTTACAAAGGATTAAATTCAGGTACTATGGATATTCAGTTGAAGCAATACTGGACAGGCTGCCTACAGCAAGGATAATTTCAGAAAAAGACGGGGTATATACAATATCCGCTGAAGTGTTCGGAAAGGGGATAGAGGGGTGGATAAGAGGACAAGGGAAGAGTATTGAGGTTCTGGGAGAGAGTTAAAAATATATTTGTTTTTTATATGTACATTAGTATTTGGATGTTACTATTCACAGCCGTGAATAGTAACATTTGGATAAATATTTACAACTAAAAAGAGGTGCAGAATTGGATAAAAAATTTTTAGCATTTTCACAAGTATTACAATATAATCCGGTTATAAAAGAGGATAAAGAAACCAGGGAGTGGTATCTTAAGCTTCTGGAAAAGCATATCAGGAAATATAGATGGAAAACAGGTGAAATTGCAAAACAGCAGCAAAATTTGTATAAAAACTTGTTAAAAGAAGGAATGGAGCCAGACAAACAGAATAAATTAAATAATGCTTTAAAAATACCTGTAGGAGAATATTCTTTTGTATTTTTATTCGATTTATTTATAATATTGGGATTTGAGGAAAAAGAATTAAATGAGAAGAACTTATCAAATATTATAAATGAATACTATAAGACGTTTGGGCAAATAAGAAGGGATTTACGTATAAGGCATATACAGGATAGTTTTAAATATAAGAAATTATACCAAAGCGGGTGGCAGAAAAACAGAAAATATTTCTGGCAAAAATCCCATAAGAACCTATGGTGGACAAGCAGTGATATTATTTTAAACTGTTTGTCAGCTTGGAAAAATGATAAAAAAGCATGGGCATGGATTAAAGAAAGATGTAAAGTACATGATATAAAAATTTATTTAGAAAAAGTAGAAAAGAATCTGGATTTTATACAAACTTCTCCATTATCTATACTAGTAACATCGCCAATGAGTGCTGGTAAATCTACGTTTTTAAATGCGGTTACAGGTGAAAATATCTGCAAATCACAAAATATGGCATGTACTAGCAGAATACATGCTATTATAAGTAAATCATTCCAGGACAGATTAATATATAAATGGGATAAGAATTTAAGTATGCTTATAAATACAGAAAAGCTTATTTCAAGTGATGAATCTTGCAATGGAAGGCAGCTGGCAACTGGAATTTATTTTGATAGTAATTTAAGTGGAAAAAGATTGGTTTTTTATGATACACCAGGTGTAAATTATAGTGGTGACAAAAGACATAAAGAAATTACGGATAACTTTATTGAAAGCGGAAAATACGGTTTTGTTATTTTTATTATGAATGCAACACAGCTTGATACAATAG
This sequence comes from Lachnospiraceae bacterium, assembly GCA_022797375.1. Lineage (GTDB taxonomy): Bacteria > Bacillota > Clostridia > Lachnospirales > Lachnospiraceae > Butyribacter. The sequence continues at coordinate 33,495 of JAAWKM010000016.1, read as the reverse complement.
ATGAACAGAAACATCTGGAAAAAATAAAAAAGTGTATACATAAAAAGCAAATTATATTTGTAATTAATAAAATTGATGAATTAAATCCAGATGAAGAAGATTTTATAGAAATAATAAAAAGACAAGAACAGCGCCTTGTTAAAATGGGCTTTAAGAATCCGTTAATCTGCCCTGCTTCAGCATATAGTGCAATATTAGTAAATAAGTGGCGTAATGGGAAAATAAACAACTTGGAAAAAATGGAACTTTATAATAAGATAAATAAATTTTCAGAAATGGATTTACCTGGTTATTATAATAGAAAATTTAAAGATATTTACATTTCTGACAATGATAAAAAAGAAGAACAATTATTAAAAACTTGTGGCATAGCTTATATAGAAGAATTATTACTTAAAATGCCTGAGGAAATATAACAATAAAAACCAAAAAACTATTTTATATAAAATACATTTGCAATTAAATACAAAAATACAGGAGGAAAAGAAGATGATACAGGTTTTTGTTAAGTACAACCCATACCGTCTCCAGACAGTTATTAAGGTTAATGGGAATGAAATTGAAACAGATAGTACTTTATACAAAGTTGTAAAGGGGAAAAGACTTCAGGAGTGGGTTGGAAAGTTCCCGGAAATGTTAAAGAATGAGTTAAATTCTTGTGACTTTGATATAGAATTTTATGGAATGGATCTGGACTGGGATGATTTTGAAGACTCTTTTAAAAATGCGCAGAATACAGGTACAGTTAATAATATTAATTTAAGGTTTATAGAAGGCAAATCTGATGATGATATAAAAGATAAAATTGTTTCAGTATTCAAGGACTTAACAGAGGGGCCTGTTGAGGATTTTAAAGACCCTAAATTATTAAAAGCGTTTAAAAGCATTGATGAAACGGTATTTCCTATAAATGTTATTGCAACAATGAGTTCGGGTAAATCGACGCTTATTAATTCCTTGTTACAAAAAAGGCTTATGCCATCTAAGAATGAAGCATGCACAGCAATTATTACAGAAATACTGGATAATAGTGATGGGCATTTCTCTGCATTAGCATATAACCATAAAGGTGAAATAATAAAAGATATTCCAGAATTAACATATGAAATAATGGATGAACTAAACAGTAATAATGATGTCCATAAAATTTCAACAGAGGGGGATATTCCATTCCTTGATTCAAAAAGCACAGCCTTAATGTTAGTTGATACACCTGGACCAAATAATTCACAGAACCAGGCTCATAAAAATACTACTTATAGTGCAATTAGTAATGGTTCAAACAGTTTGATTTTATATGTTTTAAATGGTACGCAGCTTAGTACAAATGATGATGCCTCATTGTTAAGGTATGTTGCGGAACAGATTCAAAAAGGTGGTAAGCAGGTAAGGGACAGGTTTTTATTTGTAATTAATAAAATGGATGGATTTAATCCGGAAGTCGAAGATATAGAAAAAGCTGTGTTATCTGTGAAAAAATATCTGGCGGAGTATGGAATTGAAGACCCACAGCTTTTTCCATGTTCAGCATATACTGCACTTAATATAAGGACGTATTTTAATGATATAGATATAAAAAGTATTAATGATTTAGTACTACTACTATTAAATGGGCAGCTTCCATTAGCAGCAGGAGATACAGTGCCAATGATTCGTAAATTTATCGAATTTGAAACAATGCATCTGGAAAAGTATTCAACTTTATCTCCAAGTGCACAAAGGGAATTAAATTATAAATTAGATCAGGCAGAAAAGAATAATGATATAAAGGAACAGGCATTAATCCATTGCGGGATTTATTCTATAGAAGCTGCTATAACTGCCTATGTAAAGAAATATGCAAAAACAAAAAAAGTTAAAGATTTAGTTGAATCATTCCAGGAAGTTCTGGAGAGTAACCAGACTTTAGGTAAAGCAAAAGAGAAGATAGCAACTGATGAGAAGGCAGCAAAGGAATGCATTGAAAGGGCAGAAGCTGTCAAGGCAAGAATAGCTGATGGAAAAGAAGCTGCTAAGTTTAAAGAGAAAATTGAAACACTTAACCCAATGGAGGTTATTAAAAACAGGGCAAAGAAATTAAGAGAAAATGCAATTGAAGAAATTGATAAGCTTTTTGGAAAATATCCAGATGAAGTTATTACTGAAAGAAGTGTAGCTATAGCTATTACAAACCAGTTCGCCATAATAAGTTCTGATTCTATTGCAAAATTAGCAGCAGATATGGAAGGGATAATAGATAAGGAACTTGTTAAAACAGGTGAGGAAATTCTATTACAATACCAGGACAAGCTTTCCAAGTTTGATAAGGAAACTGCAGGAAAGCATCTCGATTTTAATACAGTTGACCTTATTAAAGGCGCTTTAACAAATATGCAGGAAAATACAGAAGCGTGGTGTTCTGACAGCTTTGCATCTGAAACTGTTAATAGTGTTGGAGAAGTGAAATATGAAGAGAAAACTTATTATGAGAAAGTCGGGCAGGAAGAAGAAGAAATAGTAGTTGGCTCACATGAAGAGAAAATAGGTACAAAAAAGGTGAAGGCTGGCACAGAAAGGGTACAGGTAGAAAGAACGGGGCTTTTTCATGGAATAAGAGATTTCTTTAGTCCAAAATATGAGGAAAGGGACGTATATAAAACAGAAGATGTATACAAAACAGTGTTAGATTATGATACTGTTTTAAGGGATATTTTTGAAGAAAAAACAGAAAGAATTGAAAAATTTTCTATTACTATAGATGATATACATGTAAGTTTTGTAGCAAAATTCCGTCAGAATATAGATGATGGCATTGACAATGCACTAAAATATTCAGAGGAACAGGTTACAAACATGAAAAAACAGTTTATGGAAATTTTTGATGAACTTGATGGATTGATTTCAAAGAAATATGATGAACTTGAAAAGTGTGCGAGTGACCAGAAAACTAAAGAAGAAGAACTTGAAAAAAGCAGGAAATTATTACAGTGGATGGAAACATGCAAAGCTGAAATTGATGAAATATTAGATATGTAAAGAGGTGGAAATATGCATAAGGCTGTAAAAGAAAATGCAGACAGTGGAAATATTAAAGAATTGAAATATGTTTTTGCTGATTGCCTGGATGTAGACCCTACGTTTGAAAAGTATAAAGAGGATTATGAATATTGCCAGAAACAGGTTCCAGAATTATTTGAGACACATAAAGACATTACTCCATTGACAGAAAACCAGAAAGAGTGGAATTATAATTATTGGAGAGAACTTAAAATTGACCTGGTAAATAATTTCTCAAAAAAACGTTTTGAACATATGAGGAAAGTGGCGAAGGTAGTATATGCTGAAAAAATAAAAATTATTAATGAAAAAAGAGAAACAGAAGCAGAAGCAGAAAAGACCCAGAGTACTGTCTGGCAAAAAACAGATAATATAAAACAGAATAATAATATAGTACATAACGGGATAAATTCTTCAAAACATAAGACCAGAGAAGAACAAGAAAGAGAAATAAAGGAAGAAAAAGAAAAGATTGCAAGAGAGAATAGCTATGTAGAAGAAAAAATTAAAAAACAAGAACAACAGCCAGCAGTCACAGCCAGGCCCAAAAAAGTTAATATACAAAATACTGGAGATAATAGAAAAGAGGATGACAGCTTAAAAAAATTAATTGGGGTTCTGCTGGGAATAGTAATAATATTGGTAATATTTATGATACTTATAAGCCAATAAAAGCAGAGCCCCGTAAAAATAGAAGCCATATTAATAAACAGGCTAAAAGTGGAAATCCAGAATTACTGAAAAAAGGAGCTGTATATAAAGAAATTTTCACTTCAAAAATTTATCCGCATGAAGATTATTTTTTAATATTTGAATTATCTTTACAAAATAATAAATTTTTAAAAAAGGTGAAATATATACCAAGCTATATGCATGGAGGGAAATACTACCAGAAAAAAGGGGATGGTATAGTTTATAAAAGGTTAGAAAATAATGATGAATATGACAGGATAATAAATTGTAAGGAATGGAAGATTATTGAGAAAAAGCCAGAGAAAGAGCCGGGCATAAGCTATGAAATAAAAAGTTACACCCGGAGTAAAGATGAGAAAAGAATACAATATTATATGGTATCGAAAAAAGAAAACTTTGGTACAAAAACAGTTACAACAAAAATGATATATAAGAAATCTTTTGATAAAAGTAAATGAAGTACTAGTGTGAAAAATGATTATAAGACAGCATTTTTCATTACTATTTGTGCCGTGCAAAGCACGGCATGGGGGATTAATATGAAATTTGAAGATTTTATGACAGATAAGGATAATAAAAATGTAAATGCCATTAAAACAGATACTCATAAGACTAGAAAAGAACAAGAAATGGAAATAAAGGAGGCAAAAGAAAAGCTTACAAGAGAGAATAGTTATATATTAGAAAAACCAAGGCCTGCAGAACAGGATTTTAGTTTATATACCCAGAATAACTTTTATGATACTAACATGAACTTTCCGGTTTTACAGCAAAACCTTGGTAATTGCCTTAAAATTATTGATGATGAAGTTATGAAGGGATATATTAATAATTTAAGTAATCTTTCTATTGTTGAACCAGATTCCGGAATAATAGCTTCATTGAAAGATATAATGTTTTTTAAGATTAAAGGAATTGTTTACCAGGAGGATGAATTTTCTGTACATAAATTATCAACAATGTTTCATTCTTTATCTAATAAGCCATGTACATTGGTTTTAATGATTAGAAGTGACGGAAACAGCAATGATTTCTACCTGGGAGTACGTTCTCTTGATAAGAAATATTCAACAGGTACAATGTTACAGATGTTAAAACAAGGACTGGCAGGAATGTTTCCAGGGAGCAGTATTGACAGTTATTACGATGAAGATTTGAAAAAGGACATGTCTTTACTAAATCCAGGATGCGTTTCAAGTGTTACATGTATTGCTGATTTTAAACAAAATGAAGACAGAATGGATAACAAAAAGTTCATCCAGGGACTTGAGAAATTTGTTGACAGTATGCAGAAAAAACCTTATACAGCTATTTTTATTGCAGAAAATTTAAGCCATAATGAATTAATGGGGATTAAAAATGAGTATGAAAATATATATACACAAATTTCTCCTTTTGCAAATATGCAGTTAAATTTTACATCTTCTAACAGCAATAGCGCATCAAGCGGGCAAAGTAATGGAATAACGCAAAGTACATCATATAGTGTATCAGATGGCATATCAAATAATGCAGGAAGTGCTTTTACTACTACGACGGGAACAAATAGCGGATATGGCAGTACAGACTCGTCAGGAACAAATGACTCTGTTTCAGATGGCAGGTCAGAAACGCATGGTGAAACAGATGGAACCAGCTCATCTGTTTCAGATGGTGTTACTAATGGTGTTAATATTAATCTATCAGGTGGGACCTCTATAGGAGCTAATGCAGGTGCATCACTTGGAGGTAAAAAAATATTTGGCGTAACAGCCGGAGTATTTGGTTCTGTAATGTCTGGTCTGGGTGCAGGTGTATCACATAGCAAAACACATACTAATACAACAGGAACAAGCCATAGTGTTTCCAAGTCAGATTCTATTTCTAAAACGCTTTCACATGGCATTAGCAGTTCACATTCAGACAGTGTTACATATGGAATTAATGAAAGCAAAGGCATAACACATAATATTGGTTATGGGACGCAGCATAGTGATAATTACAGCACAGGTGAATCATTTAATCTAGTTGATTCTAAAACATTAACAGATACATTTGGCACTTCGCAGGGTGTTACACTTAATGCTAAAAATATGACATTACAATCTATGTTGCAGCGCCTGGAAAAGCACCTGAAACGTATTGATGAGTGCGAAAGTGCAGGTATGTGGAATTTTGCAGCGTATTTTATGGGGGAAAGTGCTGCTGAAACCGAAACAGCTGCCAATACATACCAGTCAGTTGTATCTGGAACAGAAAGTGGCATTGAAAGACCAGCAGTAAATACATGGACAAGGCCGGAAGATTTGGAGAGTGTTACAAAATATGTAAAAAACTTTATGCATCCATGTTTTATTTATAATGGTTTTGATTATGATGGATTACGCCAGGTTATAGTAAATCCTGCTGTTATGGTTAGTACCACAGAACTTGCTATACATATGGGGCTGCCAAGGCATTCAGTAAAGGGGCTTCCTGTAATAAAACATGCCACATTTGCACAGGAAGTCCTTAGAAAGAATTTAAAAGAAGAAAGAAAGTTTAACCTGGGTAAAATATACCATCTTGGAGAAGAAACAAATACAAAAGTGGAACTTGATGTTGAAAGCCTGGCAATGCATACATTTATTACAGGGTCAACAGGTTCAGGAAAGAGTAATGCTGTTTACCATCTTTTATCAGAAGCAGAAAATAAGAAAATCCCATTTCTGGTTGTTGAACCAGCAAAGGGTGAATATAAAAAGGTATTTCCAAATGTAAATTGTTTTGGGACTAATCCTAATATTGGTGAAATTATAAGAATTAATCCGTTTTCTTTTCCAGGTGAAATCCATGTGCTTGAACATATTGACAGAATTATAGAAATATTTAATGTATGCTGGCCTATGTATGCTGCAATGCCAGCAGTTTTAAAAGAATCAGTTGAGAAAGCATATATTTCCGCTGGATGGGACATGGATTTATCCGTTAATACAAAAATACCAGGACTTTACCCTACATTTGATGATGTCGTCAGGGAATTAAATGATACAATTAATACATCAGCATATTCAGAAGATACAAAAGGCGATTATATCGGTTCACTATCTACAAGGCTTAAATCATTAACAAATGGAATAAATGGCAGGATTTTTGTTGGAAATGAAATGGACTTGGAAAAATTGTTTGATGAAAGTGCAATACTTGATATAAGCAGGGTTGGTTCTATGGAAACAAAAGCTTTGATTATGGGGCTTATTGTTTTGAAATTACAGGAATACCGCATGGCTAATGCAGATGGAATGAACTCTGCATTAAAACATATTACAATTCTGGAAGAAGCACATAATCTGTTAAAGAAAACTTCTACAGAGCAAAGCCAGGATTCAGCAAATATGCAGGGAAAATCTGTTGAAATGCTGACTAATGCAATAGCTGAAATAAGGACATATGGCGAAGGGTTTGTAATTGTTGACCAGGCGCCGGACTTATTAGATACAGCAGTTATCAGAAATACTAATACTAAAATTGTATTAAGGCTTCCAGAAGGAAATGACCGCAAAATTACAGGTGCATCAATGGCATTATCAGAGAAACAGGTTTTGGAAATTTCAAAGCTTCCAACTGGTGTAGCGGCTGTGTACCAGAATGACTGGCAGGAGGCAGTGCTTTGCAAATTACCACACTATAAACAAAGTACTGTTTATGAAGATATTAAACCAAAGGAAAATACTATAACGCTTAAAAATAATAATTTCCTGCTTCATGAATTATTAAAAGAGGATTATAGTGCTGATGAATTAGAAAAGATCAGGAAAGATATTTTAGAGTGCAATGTATCTGCTTCAATAAGAAAAGATTTGATTTTCAATATAGAAGAGAAAAATATTGTTTTTGAGTGGGCAATGGCAGATTTTATTAATAAGAATTACAGGATTTCGGACGTATTCAGGGGAACAGATGATGGCCAGTGGTCTTCATTAAAAGAGCTTGGTGGAATTATGTCTGCAAATGTTGCTGGGGAATTTACTGGTTTTGACAATAAAGAGATGGTAAAAATACTTTATTATATCTGCAGGGTTATGCAAGAAAGATTTCCAGAAAACAATATTATAGAACAACTCAGGTCTGGATATTTAAAAAAGGAGATGGTAAGATAATATGGCTGGATTAGGCAGAGGTTCTAATGCAATAAGAGAAGTTTCTATGAAACGTACAGATGTAGCAAGGCCAGGACAGAGGACAGAACAGCCCTCAAATAAGAATTGGAGGAGTGAAGTTAATAAAAGTAATGATGTTAAAAGACCACAGAATAAAGGACCAGAAAAAGTAAATTATTCACGTCCAGCATTCAGGCCAGGCATGAGGGACAAGGTATGGGAAAATGCAAAAGATGAACATGGCAGGGTACGTGACCCTTTAACGGGAAAGTATATGTCTAAAAATAAACCCTGGGATATGGGGCATAAACCTGGATATGAATTTGCAAAACATAAAGAAAGTGCAGAAAGAAGAGGAATAGATAGAAAACAGTTTATAGATGAGTATAATAATCCAGACCATTACAGGCCGGAACTTCCTAGTTCAAACAGAAGCCATAAAGGCGAAAATAAAACATCAGCTTATTTTGGAGATTAACAGGAGGATTTATGGATAATAAAAAAATAGCAAAATATGCATTGTCATTTATAGGAGGAACTCCTGAGGTAATAGGATATTTAAATGAAGATGGAACAAAAAATATTGATATTATGATTTGCAGTAATGGTTATATACCAGATAATGTTGTTTATTCAACAGTAGGTTTAGCAGATACAAATATAGGGAAAATATCTGAAAATAAGGCGCTTAGGACAGAAATAATAATACTGGGGACTGAAGATGAAAGATTTGCAGATATTATTTCTTCAATTGCGTTTGTAATCCAGGACTTGGAGGACTGCGGGCATGGGATGGTTATAAATAATGTTGTAAGCACATATATTGAAAATACAGAATTACAACATGTTATTCTTTTACATCCTGTTTTCTGGGACAGATATAATCCATTAGAAACAGAGAATGAAATAGCAGCATGGCTTATGGCAGTGCCAGTTACTGAAGCTGAAAGGCAATATATACGGGCTAATAGTATAGAGGATTTTGAGGAATTACTTGAAAAAAATAATGTAGATATTTCAGATTTATACAGAGTATCATGTATAGATAAATAAAAATATTTCACTTGACATTTACTTATGTATATGATAAAAATATAAGAAAAATTAAAAGCAATGATATAAAAGCTATGAACAGAATAGTAAGTATCTGGAATTTTCAGAGAGAAGCCGTATGGTGCAAGGCTTTATTGGAAGGATACTGAACCAGCCTGGGAGCTGTGGGTTTCCACCGGAAGTCACCGTTATCACAGACGTATATAAGCAGCTGCTTATTAATGAGTGCAGGTTAGCCTGAATTTAGGTGGTACCGCGGAATTTATCCGCCCTAAGATATGTGTAGACATATTTTAGGGCTTTTTTACTTTACAGCTAATCATCTGCAACTGTAATTAATAACTGCCAGCTGCCTGTTTATAAGCCAGGGATAAAATCCAGAAAGGATGGGATATAAGAGTGAAAGTAGCAAATTTAGTAGGACAGAGGTTTAAAGAAAGGCCAGCGGATTGTGTAATTGACAGCCATGCACTTATGTTACGTGGCGGATTTATGAAATATGTAGGAAATGGTATTTATTCAGAATTTCCTGCACTTAGAAGGGTTACAGCCAAAATTGAAAATATAATCCGCAAAGAAATGGATGCAATAGACGGGCAGGAAGTTCTTTTCCCTGTTGTGCTGCCAGCTTCTTTATGGGAAGAATCAGGCAGGTATAAAAGTGTTGGCAATGAACTTGTACGTTTTAAAGACAGGAATGGTTCAAACCATGTACTTGGAATGACACATGAAGAAGCTGCTGTACATCTTGTGCGTGAATATGCACAGTCTTATACAAAGTACCCGTTTATGATTTACCAGGTACAGCGTAAGTTCAGGGATGAAGCAAGGCCAAGGGCTGGAATGATACGTGTACGTGAATTTACAATGAAAGATGCTTATTCATTCCACACCTCACAGGAAGACCTTGACCAATATTATGAGAAATGTTTTCAGGCATATAACCGTATTTTCCAGAAGGCAGGTGTGCCAGAAGTTATTACAGTAAAGTCTGATTCCGGCATGATGGGTGGCAATGTTTCACATGAGTATATGCTTTTAACACCTGTTGGTGAAGATTCGATAGTTATTTGTGATGAATGTGGCTGCCGTTCTAATATGGAAGCAGCAGAAAACAAGGTTGTAAACAGTGCGGGTACGGCAGAAGAGCTGGAGTGTATAGAAACACCAGACTGCAAAACAATAGAGGATGTGTGTGCTTTCCTGGAAAGTGATGCCAGGACTTCATGTAAAGCTGTTGTATACCAGAAAAATTCTGATGACCAGTTTGTAGTTGCATTTGTGCGTGGGGATTATGAAGTAAATGAGACAAAGTTAAGAAATGTTGTGGGAGAGGAAATACATGCTGCTGTAATTACAGAGGATGACTGCCTTACTGCTGGATATATAGGGCCTTATAATTTCCCGGAAGAAGCAGAGTTTTACCTGGATGTTTCACTTAAAGGAATTGCAAGCCTTGTGGCTGGTGCTAATAAAGAGGGATACCATTATAAAGGGTTAAATCTTGAAAGGGACTTAGGAAATGTAAATTATACAGATATTTCCAAGGTTAAAGAGGGTGGTATTTGTCCTTGCTGCGGAAAACCATCACTGGTAATCAAACGTGGCATAGAAGTTGGAAATATTTTCCAGCTGGGCACAAAATACACTAAGTCAATGGATATGCAGTATACAGATGAGAATGGTAAAAACCATTATCCTGTAATGGGATGTTATGGCATAGGTGTAGGGCGTCTTGCTGCTTCTATATGTGAAGCACACCATGATGAGTATGGTCCTGTATGGCCAATTTCAATAGCGCCTTGGGAAGTGCAGATATGCTGCCTGCGTGCTGATGATGAGGAAACTAAAAGGACAGCAGACAGCCTTTATAACAGCTTACAGAATGACGGGATAGAAGTTATTTATGATGACAGGGGGGTAAGGCCTGGCGAAATGTTCTCTGATGCTGACCTTATAGGTGCACCAATACGTGTAACCATCAGCCCACGTAATATGAAGGAGTCTGCTGTTGAAATTACTACAAGGGATAAATCTGTCAAAGAAATGGTTCCTGTAGAAAAGGCAGCAGAATATATAAAAGATTTACGTATTAAGCTTTTTGCAGAGATAGACTCACATGTTGAAGACTATAAGTAAAATATAATCACTATCCACGTCCGTTTCATAAAATTCCAGTTATAATTATGGGTCTGCCATAAGACAGCAGATTTCATGTGTACAGACTGGTATTTTCCATGACAGAAGCACTTCAGCCCCGCCGGCGTTTGAATCTGGTTTTTTCAGATTCTATGCGCCGTTGCGTGGGCTGATGTAGCGGAAGCGTGTTCTGGAATGGAATAATACCAGTCTGTACACAGAAACCCTGCGTCCGTTTCCAAAATCCAAAGCCCGTTTAACATGAATTTTCTGGCAGTATACTGAGTGTTTTTGAAAAATTTTGATAAATTTTGATAAAATGGTTATATATATAGCTTTAAACGCCGATATAGTATACAGAGGTTTCTGCCTGGACAGGGCACTATATATAATATTGAAGAATGGATGCTTTATATATATTCAAGGAGGAATTTTTTATGGTTATTAAACATAATATGTCTACACAGTTTGCCACAAGGCATCTTAATATATCAGAGGACGTTAAAGGCAGGGCAACAGAAAGGCTTACTACTGGTTACAGGATAAACAGGGCGGCAGACAGTGCTGCGAGCATGGTGGTATGGGAGTCCATAAGAAACCAGGTAAGGGGGCTGGACCAGGCAGGCAGGAATTCACAAGATGGACAGGGCTTTATAAATACTGCTGATTCTGGAATGAACGAGCTTACATCAATACTACACAGAATGAAAGAACTCTGTGTACAGGGGGCTAATGATACAAATACTGCTGAGGACAGGGAAGATATCCAGATGGAGATTGATGCCCTTAATAATGAAATAAACAGGATAGCAGAGGAAACAGAATTTAATAAAATAAAGATTTTTAAAGACCCAGGCACAGACGGGGATGATCCTGACTGGCAGCCAGGCGGCAATGGTGTTGAAGGGAACAGGGAGTTTGTATTCCAGGTAGGGGCAAATTCTAAGCAGCTGGTAACAACACGCCTTCCTGTTTTTAATACAAAAATCCTTGGTACAGAAGGTGTTAATGTATCAGATTCCGTAAATGCTACAAGCGGGCTTGCTGTACTTGATAAGTCATTAGAAATTGTGGATATTGAACGTTCAAGGCTTGGTGCAGTATCTAACAGGCTCGAACATGCTTACGCTAATTCTGAAAATGCATCTGAAAATTCCCAGGCTTCAGAAGCAACTATACGTGATACAGATATAGCAGATGAAGCTATAGCATATGCAACTGCTGATATAATACAGCAGGCAGATATTGCAATGATTGCACAGGCAAATGGCGAGAGGGAAACAATATTAGCAATGGTATTATAAAAATTTAACAAGTCAAATACCCCGTCCCAGGGGGATGGGGTATTTGAACTTCGCAGGCGCGTCCGGATAATGCAGATACATTTGCACATCCCCACTTTGCCTTTGCGGGAATAAACAATATAGTTGTTTTCTTCAGGCTTCAATATTTATTGAAGCCTGAAATTATATAATCAGATAAATGGAGAATTGATATGAATAATACTTCTGGCAATAGAGGCGGTACAGTTATAATTGAACCTGTATACCCGCATCCTATGCTTATACATATAAGCAGGCTGGCAGATGGCAATGAAAATATGTTAAGGGATGGAAGGGTATTTTTAAACCAGTATTATGATAAATATAATAATGCAGAGGATAACGCTGATGGCAGTATAGATAATGAAATGCTCCTGCTGCAGCTTGCATATGAGAAAAATATTGTTACTGCATTTTTTGAATGTAATAAAAGGGAACAATGGCGCAAACGTGTTTTAATAGAGAAGTCCATTAACCTGCTTGTTAATTCTGTAGCTGAGAAATATGCAGTTATAGTTATAGAAAGCCTTATGTTTGCATTTGGCTGGCAGTTCCGCATTGATATTAACCGTAAATGGGAAGCGGCTGAAGAAGAACGTGCAAACTTCCATGAGAAAACTGTATTTGAAAAGCGCCTTCAGAATGATATGATTGGACAGATACAGATTGTTAATAATAACAGGAAAATTGATGTTTCAGAATATATGGAAGATGAAACAAGCGGGGGTACAAGCCAAGTGGTTTCATATAATAATGATGGAAGCAGTAATGCTGGCATTCCAGATGATGTAACAGAAAGCAATGCTGGATATTATAATGAAGATTATGGTACGGACAGCAGCCAGGGTTCCAGCCGGGAAACAGCCAGCAGCAGAGTACAGGCAGGTGCTGTTTCCAGAAAGGAGAAAGCTTTGCAAAAAAACAGCCAGAAAGAAAGTAATGCCACAGACAGCCAGGATAATAGTACAGAAGACATCCCAGACCCTGTAATGGAATATAAAAAGATGGAAGAGGCTAAGTTCTATAAGCATATGAATATAAGAAACAAGCGTGTTTTAAAGAAAGCTTTCCAGGGAAATGCTTCAAGCCAGTGTGAAATGGGTGATTATTATGCAGAAAAGGACGGAGGGCATCTTGATTACCAGGAAGCAGCAAAGTGGTATTCTGCTTCTGCAAAGAAGGGATATGAAAGGGCGTCTTTTGAGCTGGGCAAGCTTTATGACCAGAATCCTCCAGAAATTGAAGGTGCAAAGGATAAGGCAGTACAGATATACACCACTATGGCAGAACAGGGGCTTCCAACAGCACAGTGTATTCTTGGCATGAAATACTGGTTTGGTGATGGTGTTGAAATTGATTTTAAAAAGGCAATAAGCTGGCTTCAGAAGGCGGCAGCACAGAAACATGATGCAGCGATAAGAAGCCTTGCAGATTTATATGCAGCAATAAATGACTCTGAAAACGCATTCAGATGGTATAAAACCGGGGCATCATATGGTGACGATTACTGCCGTAAGAAACTTAGGAATTATTAACAACTGACATTTTTACACCAATTCTGACATTTTAATATTTTCTCCTGCTTTAATATTTGTTAAAATAAACCCACTATAAATCTTGAAAGAGAGGGGTTAATAATGGAATTAACAAAAAAGCGGGGGAAATATTTTTTTAAGCCTTGTGTTACTGCTATAACATTATCAGCAGTTGTGTTATCAGGTGTGCCAGTACAGGGGCTTTCTGGCATTGTAAAGACTGCCAGTGCAGCAGGCACACCAGCAGAAAGGGAGGATGACACAGTAGTTTATTTTGTAGACTGTGGTGACTATAATGTATCAACTGTATCAGAAGGAGACCAGCTTGGTACACATAACAGCATAACAGACCAGATATATGGCAAAGACCCTGTGACGGGCTATAGCTGGGGCATTGATGATACAGCCAGCACACCTGCTGTTAATGGAAGTTCAAATACTGGCGGTGTAGATACAGACTGGACATGGCCATATGAGTCTAATACTGCTGACGGGGTACCAAAGACTTCATCTAACCGTTATACTAAGAACCAGTTTGAAAAAGGCATTGAAACAAGATACCTTGACTATAAGTTTGAAATAGAAAACGGTACATATTACATTGAAGCAGGCTTTGCAGACCCATGGGGCTGTTCAAAAGAGCCAGCAGTTTACCTTAATAAAGACCAGGAAGATGAAAAGCTGGTTTCAGAAGCCTTTGATGTGGCAGCAGGACTGCCAGCAGTTACAACATTTACTGTTACAGATGGCATGTTGTCATTAAATTTAAGGGGAAGCGGCACAAATAACCTTGCAATTAATTTAACATATATAATTATCAGGAAAGCAGATGCTGCCTCAATGGTTAAGACAGATTATAATTCACTGGATATTAAGACAGAAGTATCTTCTGATATTACACTTCCAGTAACTGGCAATGGCGGAAGCACTATTACATGGGCATCATCAAATCCAGATATAATAAGCACAGATGGCAAAGTATCTGTTCCAGAAGCAGGTGCAGGGGATGTTAATGTAACCCTTACAGCCACACTTGTAAATGGAAATGAGAAAATGGAGAAAAAATTTGAGGTAACAGTTATGGCAAAAAGTGATTTTACAGGGATATCAGATTTTAATATGGGTGAAGTACAGGTAACAGACAGTTATTATGTTAATTCACTTGATAAAGAAAACAAATACCTGTTATCCCTGGATACAGACAGGCTGCTTGCAGGTTTCCGTGAAACAGCAGGAAGTATTGCAGGCATGGCGCCTGATAATATAATTAAATATATGAATAATGCCGGACGATATAGCGGCGGATGGGAGAATGCACTTATAGGAGGACATACCCTTGGGCACTGGCTTTCTGCAATGGCACAGGCATATGCTAATAAAGGCACTGGTGAGGATGACAGGGCAGAGATAAAAAAGACACTTGACAGCGTAGTAGATGCGCTTGCTGACTGCCAGGCAAAAACAAACGGCACAGAATATGAAGGGTATTTATTTGGTGCAACCCTTCCAAGCAATACAGACTTTGACATACAGTTTGACAATGTAGAAAAAGGACTGGCAAATATTTCCACACAGGCATGGGTTCCATGGTATACAATGCATAAAATACTTGCAGGGCTTATAACCACATATGAACTTGAGGGGAATGAAACAGCTTATAACACAGCTAAAAAGCTTGGTGGCTGGATTTACAACAGGGTTATAAAATGGGATGCTTCTACACAGAAGACTGTACTTAGTATAGAATATGGCGGCATGAATGACTGCCTGTATGATTTATATGAAGTGGTTTTAGCTAAAGAGGGCAAAGAACCAGCAGCAAGATATGCAGAAGCAGCACACAAATTTGATGAAGAAACACTTTTTAATAAAGTTTACAATGGTACAGCAAATGCACTTGACAATACACATGCCAATACAACTATACCTAAGTTCTTAGGTGCATTAAACAGATATGAAACACTTGGTGATGGAAAATACCTTGAATATGCAGAGAGTTTCTGGGATTATGTTGTGAACAACCACAGCTATATTACAGGCGGTAACAGTGAATGGGAACACTTTGGCGCAGACAATGTGCTTGATGCAGAAAGGACAAACTGCAACTGTGAAACCTGTAACACTTACAATATGCTTAAACTTTCACGTAAGCTTTTTATGGTTACAGGCAAGCCAAAGTATACTAATTTCTATGAAAATACACTTATAAATGCAATTATGCCATCACAGAATCCTGAAACTGGCATGAGCATGTATTTCCAGCCAATGGCAAGCGGCTACCATAAGGTTTTTGGTACAGAAGAGGGCAATTTCTGGTGCTGTACAGGTTCTGGAATGGAGAATTTTACAAAATTAAATGACAGTATTTACTACCAGAAGGACAATAATATTATAATAGCACAATATCTGGCTTCCAAAGCAGATTTTAAAGCAGGAAATATGAAAATAACCCAGGAAGGGGACTTATCAAAATCAGATACATTTACAATTACAGTAAATGCACTGGAGCAGGGAGATGTAAACGGCGGGCTCAGGCTGCGTCTTCCAGACTGGCTTGCAGGTGATGCAGTAATAACTGTTGATGGTGAAACTTATAAACCTGCAGTTAAAGAGGATTATGCAGTAATCCCTTCAAATATGCTTAAAGACGGGACAAAAATTACAATTACACTTCCAATGGAAACCAGGGCTTACAACCTGCCTGACAATGAAGATACATATGCATTTAAGTACGGGCCATATGTGCTTAGTGCAAAACTTGGCACAGATAAACAGGCACAAGGCACAACGGGTGTAAATGTGTCAATTTCAACAACAAAGGCTATAAATAATGACAGGGTACAAATTACATCAGCAGACAGTGTAAAACAGTATATGGAAAATATCAGCCAGAACATGGTTAAAGCAGATGGAAAGATGGAATTTACATTGTCAGGCACTAATAACAAATATGTATTTGTGCCACATTACAGCCAGTACAAAGAAAGCTATGCAATATACTGGACATTTACAGTAGACGAAGAAGCAAGGGATTCAGGCGCAGTCCTTGAAGAGAAAGACAAAGCAAGGAAAGAAGCAGCAGTAACAGAAGCAGCAAGGCCAGGTTACGGGCAGGATGAACTTGGCTTTACAGAAAGTGGTGCAGGTTCAACAGGAAGCACAAGCCCTTGTTACCGTTTTGCCAATGCTGGTGGTTCATTTAAGTATGATTTTAAAGTAGCAGACAGTGGTGACAGCTATCTTGTATGTACATTTGCCAAAGAAGAAGACGGCAAGACAATTAAGATAAGTTCAGGAAATACAGTATTATTTGAGGGAGTTCTGGACAGCAAGGCAGGCAATGCAGAAATAATAAACCTTGCATCCTCTGATACAGATAGTTACTACCAGGTAAAAATATTAATTCCAGCAGATGTTATTGCTGCAAATAAGACAGATACACGCCTTGCAGGCACAGAAACAGAAAAAGCAGAGAGCGGGTATACATTTATACCAGTTACATTTGAAAGTGCAAAGAGCGGGGAAGCTTCTGCCAAAATCTGCCTTATGAATTATGTAATGAAAGCATATGCAAAGGATAATTCACTGGCAGGGATAACTTCTTCAACAGGAAAAGTTACAAAAGACAGGGATGTTTATACAATTAATTTTTCATATAAAGACACACCAAAGGCTAAATTTGAAATAGCAGACAGCAGGGGATATATAAGCATTGATGGCAATGCCATTGACGAAACAGCAGAAAAGACCCTTAAAGTAACAGGCAAGGTTACAACATACAATGTAAAAGTATATGCAGAAGATTTTGAAAGCTTTAAGGAATATACAGTTAAAGCAGTTACAGACTTTGCAGGAATTGACAGCCAGTTAAAACCATATCTTGCAGGCGGGTATTCATTTGAGGGGCAGACAGATGGCGCAGCAGCAGTAACAAAAGCATTTACGCCTGTAGAAGCAGCTAATCCAGAGTACACATATACAGAAGGAATAAATGGCAAAGCAATAAAGCTTTCTGGAAATTATGGCCTGTTACTTGGAAATGCAAATAAGCTTGGTGAAAGTTATACAATAAGCTGGTGGATGAAACCAGACAGCATTGGAAGCGCAGTTGACCCGACATTTGCAGCAGGCACATTCAGTCCTGAATACTGGCTTAGTGCAACATTTGATGCTAAAATCTGGTCAAACCACGGCGGATATATTGAAACAAAAGCTGCTAATGCCTACCAGGCAGAAACATGGCAGCACGTAGCAATAACAGTTGATGGCACAGCAGAGGGCAGTTCTCCTGGAACAGTAACAGGCACATTATACGTAAATGGTGAAGCTGTATCAAAAGGTGATGTTGCAAAAGGCATAATGACGAACAGCGGTGCGAAACTTTACTTTGGTGTAAATGCCTGGGATGCATATTTTAAAGGTGCAGTGGACGAAATAATGTTATTTAACAAGACGCTTTCAGAAGATGAAGTACATGCATTAAATGCAGGTATAGGTGTAAGTTTTATATCAGGCGGCAGTACTGCCAATAATAACAATAATAGCAACAGTAGTAGTGGCAGTAATAATAACGCAGAAAAGAAAAACAATATAAAAATAAGTGCACAAGGCACAGCATACAGTGTGAAAGGCAGGACTGTAAAAACAGGAAGCAAATTAAAACTTATGGCAGATACTTCTGTAACCTGGAAATCATCAGATAAGAAAATTGCATCAGTTTCAGGCAAGGGCATTGTTAAAGTAAAGAAGAAGGCAGGAACAGTAATAATAACTGCAGTTTCAGGGAAAGACAAAAAACAAAAGGCAGAATTTACTTTAAATGTAGTTAAAAAAGCAAAGAAAAATAAAGTCCTGGAACTTAAAAAAACAAAATATACACTAGATAAAAAAGGTGCAAAAGTACAGATAAAAATAAAAAAACTTACTAAGGATACTACAGACATGCTGGAATATAAAGTAATATCAGGTACAGCTAATATAAAAGCTGATGCATATGGTGTAATTACTGTTAAGGCAAAACCTGGAAAGAAAGC
Source organism: Lachnospiraceae bacterium (assembly GCA_022797375.1). GTDB lineage: Bacteria > Bacillota > Clostridia > Lachnospirales > Lachnospiraceae > Butyribacter. The sequence goes on along the minus strand of JAAWKM010000016.1, from coordinate 14,566 downwards.
AAAAAGAGCTAAAGTAAAAGTTACTTGTGGAAAAGCATCAGAAGTAGTAGATATTATAGTAAAATCCTGAAATATTTTTTGTTTCTTATAAATGTGTAATGCATTACCTGATATGGCTATAAGGGCAGGATGTATTGTTATACATCCTGCCTGTTTTCCAGAAGTTCATGTATTTTCTGGCTGGCATCCATAATTTCATTAACACTTACATCATGGTTTAATGTGTCAATAATAAGTGCCAGGTAACTGCTCAAATCAACATTGTGGTAATAACTTTTACTTTTGATTTCTTCAGGACAGTAACAAAGGTTTGTTGTATAGATTTCATCAAAAATATTTTGCTTATAAGCGTTATCTATACCACTTACACCATTTGAAAAAAGACCAAATGTAACACATATAATAATTTTATTAACATTTCTTTTTCTGAGCTCTTTTGCTGTTTCAAATGCAGTATGCCCTGATGCTATCATATCATCAACAATTATAACATCTTTACCGCTTACATCATTGCCAAGGAATTCTATCGAAACTACAGGGTGTGTACCATCTACGGTTTTTGAATAATCCCTTCTTTTATAAAACATTCCCATATCAACACCAAGGAGGCTGGCATAATATACTGCCCTGCGCATACCACCTTCATCTGGGCTTATTATCATAAGATGGTCTTTGTCTGCTTTAATCCTGGGGTTATTATTTAAAAATGCACTGATAAACTGGTAAGATGTAAAGAAATTTTCAAAGCCAATAACCGGGATAGCATTTTGTACCCTGCTGTCATGTGCATCAAATGTTATAATTGTCCTTACTCCCATTTCTGCCAGTTCCTGTAGTGCCTGTGCACAATCCAGCGATTCATTATTAACACGCAGGTGCTGCCGTCCTTCGTAAAGATAAGGCATAATTACAGTAATGCGCCTTGGATGTCCGCCACATGCCATAATAACACGTTTAATATCCATAAAATAATCATCTGGTGACATATGTGACTGGCAGCCACGCATTGTATATGTGTTACTATAGTTTACTGTATCAGCAATAATATAAAGGTCTGTACCACGTATTGATTTGTTGATTATAGCTTTCCCCTCACCTGTACCAAACCTTGGACATTCAAATGGGACAAGATATGAATCTTCATTATATCCAGGCATTTTAAAAGCTGGGATGCTGCTGTCCAGAAGTGCCTTTTTTCTGCGGCTGGTAACCAGCTTATCTATTTTCATGCCTAATTCATTATAATTTCCAATAGATATAATTTTAAGTGGCGCAAAAGGCATTGTTTCATAATATTTTGTATCTGGCATGGTATAACCTCCTATATGGTAAATATCTGATATTATTTAATATAACGTGTACTGTAAGTATAGTCAATGGAAAACCATATTCTGGATGGGAAATTGTGTATATACTGTATAAAAGTGTTAAAAGAATATAAACTTATTGATTTATATTCTTTTTTTGTGTTAGAATTTTATAATGGTTATAAAGAAATGGAGGAATGTATAATGCTTAAAACTTTAGCGGCGCATATTAAAGAATTTAAGAAAGATTCCATACTTACACCTGTATTTATGATTTTGGAAGTTATTCTTGAAACAATAATACCTCTGATGATGGCATCCATTATTGATGATGGTGTAGAGGCTGGTAATATGCAACATATCTATGTTATGGGCAGCTTAATGGTAATTACTGCATTTGTAAGCCTGTGGGCGGGCGTAATGGGTGGCAAATATGGTTCAAGGGCATCAACTGGGTTTGCCAGAAACTTAAGAAAAGCAATGTATGAAAATATCCAGACATTCAGTTTTTCAAATATTGATAAGTTCAGCACATCAGGACTTGTTACAAGGCTTACTACTGATGTGACAAATGTCCAGAATGCTTACCAGATGATACTGCGCATGTGTATGCGTGCGCCAGCATCATTAATATGTGCAATGGCAATGTCTTTTTACGTAAATGCAAAGGTTGCATTTGTATATCTTGCAGCAGTTTTTATTCTTGGGATTATACTTTTTATACTTATTAAATTTACAATGAAATATTTCCAGCAGGTATTTAAAAAGTATGATGCACTTAATGAAAGTGTGCAGGAGAATGTATCTGCAATCAGGGTTGTAAAGGCATATTCAAGGGAAGAGTTTGAGAAAAGCAAGTTTATGACAGCAAGTGGTAATATTTATAATATGTTTGTCAAAGCTGAGAAAATGATTGCACTTAATTCACCTGTTATGCAGCTTGCTGTTTATTCATGTATACTTTTAATAAGCTGGCTTGGTGCTAAAATGATTGTAGGAGGCTCTATGACTACAGGTGAGCTTTCACAGCTTTTAACATACTGTATGAATATACTTATGAGCCTTATGATGCTTTCAATGATTTTTGTAATGATTACAATGAGTATGGCAAGTGCAGAGCGTATTGCAGAAGTGCTGGAGGAGAAAGCAGATATAACAAACCCGGCAGAACCGGTAATGCATGTTCCTGATGGAAGCATCAGGTTTGAACATGTAAGTTTCAGCTATAAGAGTGATGCAGAAACACCTGTACTTAAAGATATTAACCTGGATATAAAACAGGGTGAAATGATAGGCGTAATTGGTGGTACAGGAAGTGCAAAGTCAAGCCTTGTAAACTTAATAAGCAGGCTTTATGATGTGTCAGAAGGAAGTGTATCCGTGGGAGGCATTAATGTAAAGGATTATAATATTGAAACTTTGAGGAATGAAGTTTCAGTTGTATTGCAAAAGAACGTTCTTTTTAGTGGTACTATACTGGAAAACCTGCGCTGGGGTGATGCAGATGCAACGGATGAGGAGTGTATTCATGCCTGCCAGCTTGCCTGTGCTGATGAATTTATAGACAAAATGCCAGATGGCTATAACACATATATTGAACAGGGCGGCACTAATGTGTCAGGCGGCCAGAAACAGCGTCTCTGCATAGCCAGGGCACTAATTAAGAAACCGAAGGTACTTATACTTGATGACTCTACAAGCGCAGTTGATACTGCAACTGACAGCAAAATCCGCAAGGCGTTTGCTGAGGAAATACCTGACACAACTAAGATTATAATTGCACAGCGTATCTCCAGCATTAAGGACTGTGACAGGATAATTGTTATGGAAGATGGTGCTGTTGATGGTTTTGGTACACATGAGGAACTTCTTGCAAGTAATGAAATATACAGTGATGTTTATGAGTCACAAATGAGTGGCAGTGGTGATTTTGATGAGTAAAACAGCACAGGGAATATCTAAAATATAGAGAGGATGGTGTATCATATGGCACGTAGGCAGAATATGGGTCCAAGACCTAAAATTGAAAATCCAGGTAAGCTTTTTATGCGCCTGCTTAAGTATGTTTTTAAATATTACTGGCTGCATTGCATTATTGTTTTTATAGGGATTATTGTAAGTGCACTTGCAGGTGCACAAGGTACAATGTTTACCAAATCACTTATAGATGATTATATTATACCACTGGCAAAGGCACAGAACCCTGATTTTTCAGGGCTTTTAACAAAAATATGCCAGGTTGCGTCTTTTTATGGCGCAGGGATTATTGGCACATTTCTATATAGCAGGCTTATGGTGTATGTAACACAGGGCACGCTACAGAAACTGCGTGTTGAAATGTTTACAAAGATGGAATCACTTCCAATTAAGTATTTTGATACTAATGCGCATGGTGATATTATGTCAATATATACTAATGATATTGACACACTCCGCCAGATGATAAGCCAGAGTATACCACAGTCAGTTTCCTGCTTTGTAAGTGTTGTAAGTGCATTTACATATATGGTTATACTTAGCATACCACTTACAATAATTACAATTTTTATGGTTGGTGTAACATTTTATATGACAAAAAAACTTGCAGGGCTTAGTGGTTCTTATTTCCTTGCACAGCAGAAGGATATAGGAAAGGTAAATGGCTATATTGAAGAAATGATGGAAGGGCAGAAGGTAGTCAAGGTGTTCTGCCATGAGGAAGAAAGCAAGGAAGGTTTTAATAAACTTAATGACCAGCTTTTTGAGAGTGCTGATAATGCTAATAAGTTTGCCAATATACTTATGCCTGTTAATGCACAGATTGGAAATATAAGTTATGTTTTATGTGCTATTGCTGGTGGTTTCCTGGCACTTAACGGAGTTAATGGATTTACAGTTGGTTCACTTGTAAGTTTCCTTACATTTAATAAGTCATTCAGCATGCCAATAAACCAGATAAGCCAGCAGCTTAGTGCAGTTGTAATGGCACTTGCTGGTGCTGACAGGGTATTTAAGCTTATTGATGGTGAACCAGAAACAGATGATGGTTATGTGGAACTTGTAAATGCAAAAGAAGATGGCAGCGGAAATATTACAGAATCAGAAGAGCGTACAGGAATGTGGGCATGGAAACATTACCATAAAGACAGTGATACAACTACTTATGTAAAGATGCAGGGTGATGTTGTATTTGACCATGTAGATTTTGGATATAATGATGACAAAATAATACTACATGATATTGAAATTTATGCAAAACCAGGGCAGAAAATTGCATTTGTCGGGGCAACTGGTGCAGGTAAAACTACAATTACTAATCTTATAAACCGTTTCTATGATATACAAGATGGTAAAATACGTTATGATGGCATTAATATTAATAAAATCAAGAAAAAAGATTTACGCCAGTCACTTGGCATAGTATTGCAGGATACACATCTTTTTACAGGTACTGTAATGGAAAATATAAGATATGGCAAGCTTGATGCAACAGATGAAGAAGTTGTTAATGCAGCAAAGCTTGCAAATGCACATAGTTTTATTAAAAGGCTCCCAGAAGGATATAATACAATGCTTACAGGGGATGGCGCTAATTTAAGCCAGGGGCAGAGGCAGCTTCTTGCTATTGCAAGGGCAGCAGTGGCGGACCCGCCTGCACTTATTCTGGATGAAGCAACAAGTTCAATTGATACAAGGACAGAGAAGCTTGTGCAGAAGGGCATGGACAGACTAATGAATGGAAGGACAACATTTGTAATTGCACACCGTCTTTCAACAGTCCGTAATAGTGACTGCATAATGGTTCTTGAGCAGGGACGTATTATTGAGAGGGGCACACATGATGAACTGATTGGTAAACAGGGAAAATATTACCAGCTTTATACAGGCAAAATTGGCAGTGGCATAGCAGGCTGAAATTTTAAGTTTACAAATTCCTTTACAAGTGATATAATAAATCTAATAATGTATTTTAGAAACGTTTTATTCCACAAGCCAGGAAGGATGCGCTTTTATATGCTTCCTTGCTTGTGGTTTTTAGGGAAAAGGAGGATTTTATTATGTTACTTAGCACATACCAGAAGGTTATTGCCTTATTTGAAAGTGGCAATGGCTATAGGAATGCTTCTGAGTTAAAGGATTCAAAGATTACTACAGTACAAATCAAGGAACTGGTCAATAAGGGGATAGTTGAACACGTTTCACATGGTTTTTACTGGCTTGTTGACGAAGAGAACGGCAAACCAGAGAATTATAAGTTTATTGAGGCATGCATGGTCAATCCAAGGTCGGTTATATGTGCAGACAGTGCATGTTATTACCACGGGCTTATAGATAAAGAACCAGAGGTGCTGTCTGTTGCCACTTTAAAGACAGACCGTTCGCGTATGCAGCTTAATTTCCCTGTATGCAGGCACTATTATTCAAACCTTGCATTTGAGCAGGATATGGAAACCATAAAAACACCATATGGTGAAATCAGGGTATATGGCATAGAAAGAAGTGTATGTGACTGTATACGTTTCAGGGATGATATTGGCGGGGAGATGCTTGACCTTATTATCAGCAATTTCCTTGAAAGGAACTGCAACCAGATGGACAGGCTTCTTGCATATGCAGATGCAATGCGTGTAGGTAAAATTGTACGTATTAAACTGAACCAGATAGAAGAGTAGAAATGAGGATTATTATGGGGAATGAAATTTATGATAAACTGTTAAAATGTTATGGGTGTTTTAAAGAAAAAACAGATTTTAAGCCTGAAGTTGCCATTGTATTAGGTTCCGGGCTTGGTGACTATGCGGATGGCATAAAAGTTGTTTCGGAACTTGATTACCATGATATAGATGGTTTTCCAGTTTCGACAGTGCCAGGACACCAGGGAAAGTATATATTTGGATATGTTGGTGATGTTCCAGTTGTATGTATGAAAGGAAGGGTACATTATTATGAAGGGTACAATATAACAGATGTTGTACTGCCAGTACGCCTTATGAAACTTATGGGTGCAAAAGTCCTGTTCCTTACAAATGCAGCAGGTGGTATTAATACAAGCTTCCAGGCAGGGGATTTTATGTTAATAAAAGACCATATTGCTAATTTTGTACCATCACCATTAATTGGACAAAATATTGATGAGCTTGGGGTCCGCTTCCCTGATATGGGAAGCATATATAATAAGGAGCTGCAAAGGATTATAAAGCGTACAGCAGCGCTTCTTGACATCCCGCTGCAGGAAGGTGTATATATACAGCTTACAGGACCAGCCTATGAAACACCTGCAGAAATACGCATGTGTCGTACACTTGGTGCTGACGCGGTAGGAATGAGTACTGCATGTGAAGCAGTTGCAGCAAACCATATGGGTATGAAGATATGCGGTATCTCATGTATTTCCAATATGGCAAGCGGGATTACTGCTAACCCTCTTACGCACAAAGAAGTACAGGAAACAGCAGACAGGGTTGCGCCATTGTTTAAACAGCTTGTAACAGAGTGCATAAAAAATATCGGACATGATATTGTCAAGGCATGAAACATGGCATAATATACAAAATTGCGTGTTTCTTAAAAGATATTTTCCAGATTTTATCTAGTGCCATCTTAATTACATGGCTTTTAGATGCATAGTATACAGTTTTGCACGAAGGGAGGGCAGTAATATGACATTGACAAATGAAGATTTACTTGCAATAAGCAATCTGCTTGATGTAAAACTTAAGCCTATAGACCAGCGTTTAACAAAACTTGAAACCAAAATGGACAACCTTGAGGTTAAGGTAAATAACCTTGAAACCAAAGTGGATAACCTTGAGGTTAAGGTCAGTAACCTTGAAACCAAAATGGACAACCTTGAGGTTAAGGTAAATAACCTTGAAACCAAAGTGGATAACCTTGAGGTTAAGGTAAATAACCTTGAAACCAAAGTGGACAATCTTGAGGTTAAGGTCAGTAACCTTGAAACCAAAGTGGACAATCTTGAGGTTAAGGTCAGTAACCTTGAAACCAAAGTGGATAACCTTGAGGTTAAGGTAAATAACCTTGAAACCAAAGTGGATAACCTTGAGGTTAATGTTGGTAACCTGGATAACCGTGTTATTGGTTTGGAAGTACATATTGAAAATGTGACAGATAAAAATATTTCTTTGCTTGCAGAAAATTATGTGCCAGCAGCAAGGCAGTTTGAGAAAGCATCATATAAAATTGAGGCTTTACAGGCAGATAATAATATTATTAAAAAGGTTTTGGGAGAACATAGCCAAAAACTTGAAAGGATTTCATAGTATCCATGCTATGCCGGGCATTTCTGGCATAGCAGATTGTGTTGTTGCTATTCACGGCTATGCTGTTCATAGTAACATTGTATTATTGGCTTTATAAAATTTATTTGATAAAGTACTTGAAAAATTATATATATATGTTATAATGGTTTTAGTGCAGATATAGTTCATTGGTAGAATGCCAGCTTCCCAAGCTGGAGAGGCGGGTCCGATTCCCGTTATCTGCTTTATTTTTTTGCAAAATTTTCCAAATGGCAGACCGGCTATAAAAATTATTTATAAGGGAGGGACTTTTATGTTTTGTAAGAATTGTGGCAGTGAGATGGATAATTTAGCTTCTGTATGTGTTAAATGTGGTGTTGCTGCAAATGTTGGTGATAAATACTGTGCTAATTGTGGAAGTCCTGTTATGCCAGGGGCAGCAGCGTGTACAACATGTGGTTCATTTTTAAATGTACATGCTGGTACTGGTGGCATGCAACAGAAATCAAAAATAGCAGCAGGGCTTTTTGGGATTTTCCTGGGAGGTCTTGGAATACATAATTTTTACCTTGGTAATAAAGACAGAGGGCTTGTACAAATTCTTGTATTTATTATAGCTGGCATATTTACATGTGGAATAGCATCTACAGCCATGTCAATCTGGGGGCTTGTTGAAGGTATTATGATTCTTACAGGAAGTATTAATACAGATGCAAATGGTGTTCCTTTAAAAGACTAAATATTAACAAGCACCAACTGTGTTTTGGAGATATTTATGTTATGGATGCGGGGAATGTTTATGAAAAACTTATGGAAGTATATTTCAGGGGAAGCCAAGATTGCACTTACAATGAAACAGGTTGTTTTATACCTTACAGTAGTAATGGCATGTATCCATATATTGTTATTTATAATATTTTTATACTTTGGTGTATATATGATGGCAGTGGTAAACACTTTAAGCGTATCTTTGTATCTGGGATGTTTAATGTGGCTTCACTATGGAAAAAGCCCATATGTTGTCTTTAACCTTTGTTATGCAGAGGTAATAATACATGCAATGCTTGCGACATTTGCAGTAGGAAGTTCATGTGGTTTCCTGCTGTATATGGTATGTATGGTGCCTATAGCTTATTATGCTGCGTATTCTTTCAGGGAGTCAAAACATTTTATCAATCCTGTTGTTTATGTATTTACCACTATGCTTGTTTTTGTAATTTCAAAATGTGCAGCATGGGTAGTTGAACCTATGTACAATATTGGTAACAGTTTCTTCAGGGATATTGTCTATATTATAAACTACCTGCTTGTGGTTATTACAATTGTTGCATTTATGAGTACATTCCTTATACAGATAAGGACATTAGAAGAACTTATGATAAGAAAAAACCAGAGGCTGGAAGTGCTTTCAACGCAGGATTCACTTACTGGCCTTTCCAATAGAAGAAGCATAAATGAAAGATATAAGGATATAATAAAGAAAAAAGAGGTTTATTCAGTAATTCTTGGTGATATTGATGATTTTAAACATGTGAATGATACATATGGCCATGCTTGTGGGGATAGTGTGCTTAAATCAGTGGCAGAGGTTTTTAAGGCATCTGTAAGGTCAGGGGATGTTGTATGCCGCTGGGGTGGTGAGGAAATACTTGTAATGCTTCCACAATGTAATAAAGATACAGCTACAAATATAGCAGAGAGAATAGCAGAAGGTATAAGGAAAATACTTATTGTAAGCCCTGGAGGTGACGAAGTCAGGGTTACAATGACATTCGGTGTGGCTGGTTCAAATGAAGGGACAGATATAAAAGATATAATAAAATGGGCAGATAACAGGCTGTACTATGGTAAAGAGCATGGAAAAAACTGTGTAATAAAAGAAAATATACAGTAATTTTACTCTTGACAAAAATTCCAGTATTTTGTATTCTAAAGCATATTTATAATTAGCGTTTAATAGCGGGAAAGGAATAAACTGATGATTAAGGCAGCTATATGTGAAGACAGTGAACTAGACAGGGATATACTTAAAGAAATTATAAGTTTTTTACTGGCAGACAGAGGCTTGGAATATGATATTAATTCATTTACCAGTGGAAAAGAGCTTGTTTCAAAATATAAGAACCATCCGTATGATATAATATTCCTAGATATACTTATGGATGATATTGATGGTATTGAAACAGGCAGGCTTATACGGGAAATGGATGACAAGGTAGAAATAGTGTATTGTACATCAAGTAAAGATTTTGCGATTGCAGCATATGATGTGCATGCGATGGGATATCTTCTTAAACCATATGAAACATTGAGAATTGGGGCTGTAATTGACTATTATGTGCAGAAACACCCACAGAAAAACCATAATTTTATCCAGGTAAAATCAAAACGCAGGCCGCTTATTATTCCTTATAAGGATATAATACATATGGAATCTGACAATAAAGTGGTTTATATTTATACTACAACACAAGGGGCTGTAAAAGTATATAGTAAACTAGATGCATTTGAAGAAGAACTTTCAGACAGCAGGTTTTTGAGATGCCACCAGAGTTACCTTGTAAATATGCAGTATGTTGCAGGAATTGTAGATTCTGATTTTATTATGATTGATGACCAGATGATACCAATAAGGAAAAGTGGAAGAAAGCTTATTTTGAAAAAATATGAAGACTATTTGAAAGAATCTTTGAAAAACCATTAGAGTTAATATAAAACAGCTTAGAATATAAAGTAACGGGTTATTGATATTGCCGTTTATATGGCAATATCTTTTCTTTTCCAATTATTTTATTAATTTCTTATTAAATTCATTGAAAAGCCAGATTGTATTTGTTATCATGTGTATATAAGATAGCAAGAGCATGTCTGGAAGTCTGTGCTGGCAGTCTGTGTATTCCTTGTAGAAGGAATGATAAAAGCATGCCCTATAACAAAATTTTACAGACAGAAAGGAAAAGGTGTTTTAATGAAAGTTAATGGTCTTACTGAGAGTGAAAAGGTAACAATGAAATGTGTGTGGGATTTAGGGGATGGAGCAAGGCTGGCACATATAATGGAAGTTGCAAATGGAAAATACAAGAAAACCTGGAAACCACAGACAGTTTCAACATTTCTGGGTAAGCTTGTGAAAAAGGGATATATTGAACAGTACAGGGATGGCAGGTATTTTTATTACCATATACTGGTTGGCAGGCATGATTACAGATGCAAGATGCTGCGTGATGATTTAGAATTCTGGAATGATGGTGATATTGAAGAGTTTGCCCAGGAATTAATGGATAAGGAGACATTTTCAGCAGAACAGAGAAAAGAAATAGCAGAAGTAATAAAGAAACTAGTGTGAAAAATGATTCTAAGACAGCATTTTTCATTACTATTTGTGCCATGCAAAGCACGGCATGGGGATTTTTATAAAAACAGTATATGAAAGGAGCTTCGGGTTTTATGGGCCAGAATACTGGTAAATTCTTTATAGCAGCATTAATATTTTGCTATATTGTTTTTTCCACTACAGGATGTGGCGAAGCAGAAGAAGAGTACAACAAGGCTGTGGAACTTATGGAAAGCGGAAAATATGAGGATTGCCTGAAGCATTTTTCAGAGGCAGTTAAGAAAAATAGTGAAAAGGCAGAATATTACATAGCATATGGAACAGCCCTTAACAGGACCGGGCGTTATAAGGAGGCTGCCAGTGAGTTTGGTAAGGCGTACCAGGATACAGATAACCAGATATCAAGACAGAATAATAAAAGGCTTTATCTTGGGCAGGCTGTTGCGTATTATGGGATGGGAGAAAGCCAGAAGGCATTAGAAGCATGTGATAAGGCACTTAGTTATGGAAAGAATAATGATGTTGATATAAAAATCCAGAGCATTAAAGCTTCGGTAAAACTGCTTATGGGAGATATTGCTGGTGCAGAAGAAATCTATAATAATATAATTAAGGAAGATGGCAGCCAGGATGGCATCTATCTGGCAAGAGGCAGGCTTTACCAGATGCAGGGGGAAGAAGACAAAGCATTAAAAGATTATTCAAGTGCTATTAAAGTTTCTGAAAAATGTTATGATGCCTATTTTGCAATGTATGAAATTTATACACACCTTGGAGATAATAGTAATGCAGAAGATATATTAAAGAAGCTTGAAGGGATGGAAGCAGAAACTGCTGAAGAAATCCTGCAGCTTGGCAGGGTGTATTATTATAAAGGTGATTATAAGAATGCAAAATCTAGTTTTGATAAATCTGTAAAAGGTGGCTGCAATGAAGCACTTTACTATACTGGCATGGTTTATATGGCAGAAAAAGATTATAATACAGCAATAAGCAAGTTTAAAGAATATACAGGCACAGGCAGTACAGAAAAAGCCCCGGAAGCATATAACCAGCTTGCAGGATGTTATATTGAACTGGAAGATTTTGAAAGTGCTTCTGCTTATATTGACAAGGGGATGGCTTTCGGAGTTACGGATGCAGGTATGGTTCTTGGCAGGAACAGGGTTGTGCTTTATGAGCGCACAGGAAAGTATAAAAAAGCTAAAAAAGCAGCAAATTCATATCTTGAAAAATATCCAGGTGACCATAAAATGGAAAAAGAACTTGAATTTATAAAAACCCGTATTAAAACTATGCAGTTGGCAAAAAATGATACAAGAGGAGAACAGCAGTAAAAGGAGGCAGGAATTGGAGAAGAATACATTTGAAACTGCAGAAAAAAAAGAGAGGCTTATACTTGTTGCTGTTGCAACATCAGATGGGGATGACACGGTGCAGTCGCTTGAAGAACTTGAAGAACTTGGACAGACTGCTGGTGCAGTAACAGTTGCTAAAATAGTGCAAAACAGGGAGAAGGTTCATCCTGGGACATATATTGGCAAAGGAAAAATTGAGGAAGTCCGTAACCTTGTTTTTAGTACAGATGCAGATACGGTTGTATGTGATGATGAACTGTCCCCGGCACAGAACCACAATTTAGAGGAAGCATTAAATGTAAAAGTTATTGACAGGACAGTCCTTATACTTGATATATTTGCAAAAAGGGCATCTACAAGTGAAGGGAAATTACAAGTAGAACTTGCACAGTTAAGATACAGGCTTTCACACCTTACTGGGGAGAGAAGCAATCTCTCGCGTCTTGGTGGTGGTATAGGAACAAGAGGACCAGGTGAGCAGAAGCTGGAAATGGACAGGCGTATTATAAAACAGAGAATAACCCAGGTGCACAAAGAACTTATACAGGTAAAACATACAAGAGAACTTACACGTAAGAAAAGGCAGGAAAACCCTGTGCCAGTAGTTGCTATCACAGGATATACTAATGCAGGAAAGTCTACTCTTTTAAATAAACTCACAGGTGCAGGCGTGTTGTCGGAAAACAAGCTTTTTGCGACACTTGACCCTGTTACACGTAAGTATGAATTTGAAAATGGCGGGGAAATGCTTTTTACAGATACAGTAGGTTTTATAAGAAAACTGCCACACCATCTTGTACAGGCATTCCGTGGGACACTTGAAGAAGCAAAATACGCAGATATAATCCTTCATGTTGCAGACTGTTCAAGTCCTGATATGGATGCCAAGATGTTTACTGTTTATGAGACACTTGACAAACTTGGCATAGGTGATAAAAAAATAATTACAGCATTTAATAAAATTGATTTAGAAAACAGCGGGACTGTATTGAAAGATTTAAGGGCAGATAAAACTGTAATGATATCTGCCAGAAATGGAACAGGGATTGAGGAACTTCTGGAAGTTCTCCAGGAAGCTGCTGAAGAAGGCAAACGTGTTGTGGATAAAATATTTTCTTATAATGAAGCCGCCAAAGTTAATGAAATACACAAAATAGGGCAGATAATGGAAGAAGACTACCAGAGTGAAGGTATATATATAAAAGCACAAGTCCCTAAAGAATATATGTATATGTTTGAAAACTAAGCAAAGTATCACGTCCGTTTCATAAAATTTACAGTTATTTTGATTTTGTTTAAAAACGGACGCAGGGTTTTCATGTCCAGGCTGCATTATTCCATTCCAGGGCACGTTCTCACTACGTTGGCATACGCAATAGCGCATAAAATCCCAAAGTACGGGATTTAAACGCCAGCGATGCCAAAGTGTCCCTGTCATGGAATAATGTTCAGCCTGTTATTATTTGTAGTATTATGAATAAAACCAAAGCAATTAATATTATGAATGAAACAGCAATTAATACTATAATTGCAATAGTCATTTTTATATTTCTTTTTGCCATGAAAGACAGGCAAATCACATCTATTACATCAAATGTAAAAAAGAACTGAAGTATAATATGAAAGACCGCCATTCCTTTAGAAATTCTGCTTTCCCTTTGTGACAATACAACATATGAAATAGTGTAAGGTGAGCCAAATGCAATAACAAGCCATCCAGCTATACATAACATAAATGATATTGACGGACCTACTATAAACATAGGAGGTACAGGTATCACGAAACCTGAAATAAAAGTGCAGGTTGCAAGAAAACCACCAATAACAAAAAATGGAACCAGGCAGTATTTAACTATAGCAGCCGAAGTTATCATAATACCATTATATTGCGGCTTACAACAACGTGCACACACAACAATATTTAGTATTCCTAAAACAAAAGGGGACAAAAACATTAAAGTAAATAGCAGACCTTTTTGCATAGTAAAGATATTTGAAAGTGCCATATATGCAGATAAAACATATAATACTGGGAATATGTAAAATCTGTTAAGCTTTTTCGTTTCTTCCATTATATATAGATTTCCTCCACTGTTTGTAATGTTTCTGTAATTATAGCAAAATATTTTTGTTATTTCAATTATATTTCTTGTAATATACACGTCCGTTTTTACACAATAAAAATTCCAGTTATAATTATGGGTCTGCCAGAAGACAGCAGGTTTCACATGTCCAGGCTGGTATTATTCCATGACAGGTGCACTTTGGAGGCGTTGGAATCCCGTACTTTGGGATTTTATGCGCCACTGCGTATGCCAACGTAGTGCA
>JAAWKM010000175.1 GCA_022797375.1 Lachnospiraceae bacterium | reverse complement strand
CAGCATGTCTTATATACTCAAGTCCTGCTTTTATACGCTTATTTGCCATCCTCGCCTTATCTGCAGCCATTCCAGGGTCAGTTTCCCATAACATATCTGCTGCTTCTAGTGCCATGCTTGCAGCCGCAGCCATATGGCCTGCATTATTATGGATATTCCTGCTTATTTTTTCCCTTTCTTCAAGCCTCGCATTTCTTTCAATAATATTATTCTGTATTACAAGGGCATTGTTAAGCTTCTTCTCTGCCAGCCCGCTTAATGCAAGCATTTTTATTGAATTTGCTGTCTTATTCCTGTAATCTGTATACTTCTCCATAACTTTCTGCATATACCATATAAAAACAGACACTAAAAAAAGAACAACAACTCTAATAAGCACTAACGGTAAATAATCCAGAAAAATGTTTTTATAATACACTGTCTGGAACACTAAATACACAACAGGAGGCACCCAAAGACTTGTTCTATTATAAAAGACCTGTCCAAATAAAATAAATGCCAAAAACCCCTTTGATAATATGCAAATAAATAATATAAGCAATGTCTTTGTAAATACTATGAAAAAATTGCTTTCTTCTGTAATATTTTCTATTGTAAAAACAAGCATTAAAATGCCAGCAGCACAAAGCAGGTAATATGGATATTCTGTATAAAACAAACTACAAACTGCCAGTGCTGCTGTTAAAAACTGTACCCTGAAAAAATGCCACATACAAAAATCCCCGTACTCTTAAAGTAAAATTATATAAATAGTTTACCACAATACATTGGTAAATTCAAAGCATTTTATTTTAATTTCACTATGCCTACTCCATATCATCTCTTAAAGCGTCTATAATATTTTCTTTTCTTATTTTACTGGTTGCATATAGCATTGTAATAAACACAATAAATAACACACTAAATATACTTATCCCAATACCAGCCCAGGGTATTACAAAATTAATATCATCAGCACCCCCGCTTGACATCCCCATATAAATAAGCCATGAAAAAGCTATTGCCAGCGGAAGCCCACAGCCCAGTGCCCTTATTCCGTAAAATGCACATTCAAAATTCATCATTTTTTGGAATCCACGTTCTGATATCCCTATTGAACGTAACATTGCAAGTTCCCTCCGCCTAAGTTTTATATTTGTAGAAATTGTATTAAACACATTGGCAGCAGCAATTAACGAAATCATAACAATAAAAGTATATGCAAATACATTTGCTATAAATACCATATTTATATTATATTCCATCATATTGTTTACATTAAATAAATTATAATTATCTGTTACCCCTTCAGCCAGAATTTTCATCTCAATATCTTCTATGGCTTTTGACGCATTTTCTGAACAAAATGTTATGCCTTTAGCCCCTTTATTAGCATCTGTAATTTCAAAATTATCTTTAAGTGAATATGGCGCAAACACTATAAATATATATCCAGGTGTCTGGCTTGCACTTGTATCTTCCATATCTGGAAGCACATCAGGTGCTACAAACTCTTCAAATGTTACTGTTATCTCCTTTCCATTTCCATCAGTGCCATGGCTGGTGCCTGCTGGTATAATAGTGAAATCCTCTGAATTACCTTTAAACATATTGCTAAAGTCTTCTGGCATTTTTACCCTTTGTGTATTATCTTCCAGCTTGGCAATAGAAATAAACTTTGCTTCATTTCCTGTATAATCACTTTCTGCCAGCCCGAGTTTTTTAATTATGTCAAAATAAGCATTATCATTAATAAACTGTATATTCAGTGAAAGGTCTGCTGATTTATCATCTGTTTTTACATCCAGCACTTCTTTTAAACCATCTGTTATACTATCTGTCCCCACTGTGCATGTATATTTTGCAAGCGCCTGGTACATGCCCCCATAAACACCATCCACCGTCTTTAATTTATTATAAAGTGCCTCCATATTGTCATCTTCCATTTCTTTTGCAGAAAGGCCTATGTCATAAGTAGTAAAAACCACTGCCATTTCTGATGCCTGTTTTAAATAAATTACAAAAGAATTAGATGATATAAACAGCACTACGCTTAATACAAGCGAAAGCACTATACTTCTGTAGCGTTTTTTATTTCTTTTGAAGTTTTTCAGTGCAATCATGCCCTCCAGCCCATAAAGACGTGATGCAAGTTTTGATGTCTTTACATTTTTAGCCTCAAATTTAATTTCATTTGTCTGGCGTATACAATCCATTACAGGAACTGCTGCCGCCTTCCGTGCTGGAATATATGCTGAAACCATTATAGTTATAAGGCTTGTTGCCACTGATACAATAATAGCCGGGGCTGATATTACCATTTTTAATGGTGTATCATACATAATACTTTCAAAATTCTTTGCTACTATAGTAATTACAGTATTAATGCCAGCTGCCCCTATAAGTATTCCAGCAGGTATTCCGGCCATTCCTATACAGAACCCTTCAAATAATACAGAGTTTCTTAACTGTTTTTCTGTTGCCCCAACTGAAAGCAAAATCCCAAACTGGTGTGTACGTTCATTTAATGATATATTAAACGCATTATAAATCATAAAAACTGAGCCAGCCATAACGATAAGAATTACAATTACTCCAACAGAATATAAAAGTATATTAAATATATCATCATCAGAAATACCCATAAAACGCAGCATATTATCATTAAGAACATAAGAATATTTACCAGATATATTATTTATATAGCTACGCACTGAATATGGATTTTCCAGCTTTACAAAAAAGTTAAAACTTTCTGCCTTATATGCTTTATCTGTCTTTGTTATTATAGTATATCCAGGTGAGTAATCCTCCTCATAATATGGTTTCTGGCAAATCCCAACAACTGTATAAGTCTTTTTCTGCTGTGGTATAAATGTTTCTTTTCCAGCCTTATAAGGGTCGTTCTGCCCAAGACTTCTGTCTTCACTGGAACGTTTTCCTATATTTAATGTAATACTGCTTCCAACAGGTATTTTTACACCACCCTTTGATGCAATTCCTCCAGAGATAACAACTTCACTGCTGTTCTCTGGCAGCCTTCCAGAAACAAGAGTTACAGGAAGCATACGGAAAGTTTCATCACTATAACCTGCTATAAAAAGATATGGTCTTTCTGGTGTTTTACTGCCTTCCAGCACTGCATAGCCTGTATTTTCCAGCATTGCCACATCAGAAACACCTTTATCTTCCATATGTTCTTCCACAAAAGAATATGGCACACCTATAAACCCTGCATGCCAGCTCCCATACCTTTGGGCTGCCCCATCTGCCAGATAACTTAAAAGTGAAACACCAAATGTAACAACCGCCATAATCATTGCAGAAGACAGCATAACCCCAATAATTGTTACAATAGTTCTTGTACGGCTTTTCTTAAGACCCTGCAAGGCAACTTTATTAAATATATTCATATTTGTGGCACCTGCCTCTCATCCCTTATTATCTTTCCATCTGCAATAGTAATAATGCGGTCTGCCTGTAATGCTATATTTTCATCATGTGTAACAATAATAAGGGTCTGGTTATACCTTTCGTGGCTCTCTTTAAGAAGCCTTATAATTTCCTGTCCGTTCCTGCTGTCAAGGCTTCCTGTAGGTTCATCTGCAAGCATTACTGCTGGTGCATTCATTAATGCCCGCCCTATCGCAACACGCTGCTGCTGTCCTCCAGAAAGCTGGTTTGGAAGATGGTTTCTTCTATCTTTTAAACCAAGCAAATCCAGCAAATCATCCAGGCGCTCTTTATTTGGTGTGCGCCTGTCCATTAAAACCGGCAATGTTATATTTTCTACAACATTTAGTGTAGGAATAAGGTTGTGGAACTGGTATATAAGACCAACCTGCCGCCTGCGGAAAATTGCAAGCTTTTCGCTTCCCTGTCCATATACATCCTGCCCATTTAACAATATCCTGCCGCTTGTTGGCACATCCACCCCTGCAATGCTGTGAAGCAGCGTAGACTTGCCAGAGCCAGAAGAACCAATAATAGCAGTAAATTCACTTTTACCAACCGTAACTGAAACATGGTCAAGCGCAACTACTTTGTTCTCATTACTGCCATAAACTTTGCATAAATTATCAACTTTTAAAAACTCCATTATGTGAGCCTCCTTTTTTATGGTATACCCATATAATAAGTTTTCTACATTACATTATGGTGACTTTAAAGTGAGAGATTTGTCACTTTATCCATATGCTTTGGAAAACGCATAATAAATACTGCCCCTCCGTCTGGATGGTTCTTTGCAGTAATTGTCCCTCCCTGCCTGGCTATAATTGTTTTACATAACGCAAGTCCTATTCCATATCCTGCTGTAGTTGCATCCTTTCCACGGTAAAACCTGTCAAACAGATGTGGTAAATCTTCTTTATCAAACCCACTTCCACTATCATGGAACTTTACCTCAGTAAACAATAAATTATCCTCAGCCGTAATCTCTATTGTCCCATTGCTGGCAATATTTTCTATACAATTTTTAATAATATTTTGTACTGCTTCCAAAAGCCATCTATAATCACACCATATAACAACACCATCCGGTATATCTGTGTACACATTAATACCATGCAGTTCCATTTGTATCTGGAACAGCCTTATTGTCTCATTTATAAGTTTTCCCAGGTCTGACCTGGCACACTTGAAATCTACAATGCCTGCATCAAGACGTGACAGCTTAAGCAATGAAGAAACCAGCCAGTCCATATGGATATATAATTCCTCTGTTTCCCTTAACAATGCTTTACGCGTATTATTGCCAGGATTGTTCTTTAAAAGCGACAATACCAGGTTTGCAGACGTAAGTGGTGTACGTAACTGGTGTGCAATATCCGCCAGAGAATCTGCAAGATGCTTTTTTTCTCTTTTAAGTGCTTCATTCTGTTCTTTTATGCACAAAACCATCTTTGTTATTTCAGTTTCCAATATTGAAAGCTCCCCCTCTTCCTGGCTGCTTATATATAAATAACCTGGATTATGGAGCACAGTACAAATCTGGTCTGAAAGCTGTGCAATTCTTTTATACCTGGATTTTGTAAATATAAAGAATGCTGCTCCATATGCAGCAGCAGAAAAAAATACCAGCAGTAAAACTGCTGGATGTATTGCAATACCTGCTACCGCACAAATAATAGTTATTATAATAAATACTATGCTAAACTGCCTTATTTCCCTGTTACGAAACATAATTTCCTCCAAGCCTGTATCCTGTACCACGTACAGTTAATATAATCTTTGGTTCTGCAGGGTCATCCTCAATCTTCTCACGCAGCCTTTTAATATAAACTGTCAGCGTATTATTATTTACAAACTCCCCCGCTGCATCCCATAATTCATCTAATAAATTGTCTCTTGTAATAATATTCCCTGGATTATTAATAAATACAAGAAGCAGCCGGTACTCCAGTGCAGAAAGAAATATCTCTTTACCATCCTTTTTCACGATACCACTTGCCATATCAATATTCAGCCCGCATATTTCAAATACAGATGGCGAGTGTCCTGATTTACGCAGGGCTGTATTAATCCTTGCCACAAGCTCACGTGGACGGAAAGGTTTTGTAATATAATCATCTGCACCAATATTAAGCCCTGTCACAACACTAGCCTCATCACCAGACGCTGTAAGAAATATAACGGGAATATCATATGCTTGTTTAATTTCTGTACAGATGGCAAAACCGTTTCCATCAGGAAGTGAAATATCCACTAGTGCCAAATCAGGTTTAATAATACCAATCATTTCCAAAGCATCTTTCTTAGAAACCGCATGTATAATAGTAAACCCTTCTATACTAAGAAGGCGGGAAAGGTTTCTTGCAATTTCCCTATCGTCTTCAACTAAAAATATGTGTTTCACTAATCCACCATCCTTTAAAGCTTTACATATGCTGCTAATATAATTATATTATGCTGAGAAAATAATTTTTGTAACTTTCTTTCCTTCCACTTTAAGAAGGGCTGATATAAAAGTTACTTTATCACCCTTTTTATAACCAGCATCACCAGCCCATTTTTTAAACTTCACTGTCTGTGTATTCCCTGCCTCTTCCATTACTACTTTACAGTTACTGGCAGCCTTTAATGTATACTTACCCTTTTTTTCTTCTGCATAATACACATCTTTCTCTGAAAGAGCCTTTCTGGCTTTACCCTTTAAAACAATTTTATTTTCATTATAATACATATCCATACTGCCACCAGCCTTTACAGAAATCCCATAAATCCAGTAACTGCTTTTTGCATATGTCTGCACTGTGCCAGCAGTTATCCCTGCCAGAATACTAAAAATAACCACAATAACAAGTAACCTTTTATTAAATGTTCTCATAATTCCTCCCAAATCAAAAACTGCCTGCATCTTGTACAATTTCTTTATTATTATAATAAAGCATGAACAGAAATTCAAGAAAAAGCGTAATAATTGATAGAGTAACTTTACTTGGGGAATATTTGAAAAAAAATAGAAAAGGGACGTCTCTTTATAGTATAATATAATCAGCGAAAAAATACAAAGAAAGAAGGCGTCCCTATGAATAACAGTATACAATATTTTTGGGAAAAAAGATTTTTTAAGTAACCCTGGACATTTTGATGGATATATAGAAAAAGTAAAAGGCATCATGCTGGATTTTGGATGCCATATAATCTATGAAGTACTGTAAGAATGCAATATATTACTGGAAGAAAGTTTAAAAAGGAGGCTGCACTGGCATGGGAGAAAAGACACAGAAAAGCAAACGGGAAATACATAGAAGCATTACGGGCAAGTATAAGCAGCAAGATATCTGCAAAAATATTTTTTAATGCAGCCATTGCTGCTTTATAGGGTTGTATATATAAATGTACCAAAAAATGCTAAAATATATATATCCTGACATATGCCCAAGTAAAGTTACATTATCAAGATGTTACAAAGACTTGATATTGTTACTATTCACAGCTACGCTGTTCATAGTAACAAGCAGCGCTTTCAGCGCTGAAAATGCACACATTTTGCAAAAAATCATGCAAAATGGCGCCATAA
>JAAWKM010000174.1 GCA_022797375.1 Lachnospiraceae bacterium | reverse complement strand
GACACCCAGATTGACCGCCGTGGTGGTCTTGCCGACACCGCCTTTCTGGTTCGTCAGAGCGATTACTTTGCAATTTGACATAGGGTGCGTCCTCCTTTCATTTAGATTTAGCCACTTTGTCAAGGTGGCTATGTAACAGTACCAGAGAACGCAAAAAAGCCGCTTACTCTTAAAAAATAAATAAGAATAAGCGGCTCTGTAATGATGTGCCCTAGACATATTCAATTTTCATTCTCTTAATCGGAGCGTTTACGACCTTGAATATCAGCTCGTCCACGCAGTCCGTATATCTGCCCTGCTGTATGAGCTGGTTTTTCAGCTCCACAAGGCTATGTAAAAGCAATGTTCTTTCTTGGTTATCCACATATAAATGATTTTTCTTTTCTCTCATAAATGCCACCGTCCTTTCTTAGCTCCATTATACAAGAAATTAACGATAACACTCAAAGGTACAAATCCATAAAAAGCATTCTAACATCAAATCATCCGAAAATACTCCAACGCCTCCCTTATCGCCTTTTCTTTCTCTGGCGGACACTTCGGCTGTCTGGAATTTTCCGATTTCGGCAGATTATAATTTGCCCTCTCAATAATACCACACTTCTGTTTTATCTGTGCGATATACAGATTGCTGACTTTCAATCCCGTATGCTCCAGTACATAACCCTTGATTTCTTCATAGGTGGCTTTGCTCTCCGCAGCCGTCAAATCAAGCTCGTCCATCGTGAGTTCCACCTCAATATGATGCTCGACATTGAGTTTGGACAATAAACATACCGTCTCCACATGTCTTGTTGGTGCAAGCACATCATTAAATCTTTTAATTACACACATAGGAAGAATCACTTTTCCATATTCATGAGGTTTATAATATTCTCTGATTAAATCTGCAATAGACCAAATAAGGTTTGACTTCTCCTTTATATTTGTTGTAGTTTGATTTTGTAACGCTGTCATTTTTATTTTCTCCTTACAGTTTTTTTATTTTATAATTTCATTTGCCAAATTTTCAGAACTTAAATTTCTTCATAATCTTTTTGATTTTTCCATTAGGACATATCTGCCCTTTGTATTATTGTAAATTTGAACATAACTATTACCAATCAGCTCATTTAAAACCATATTTAATTTTGCTTTACTACATCCAAAAAAATCCTCTATATCTTTCTATATAATAAGACATATTTCTATACTATTAATCTATATTTGATGTTCATACAATTTTTTAAATTCCAAGTATTTATAATTTGTAAAAAAATTCTATTTTGTTTATTAATATATCTGTTTATATTCAAACTTTTATCCTATGGTATTATTATAATGCTTCTGTTTCAGATTGCAAGCCAATTTGCGTCTTATAGCTCTGCTTTCACCTTTAAATATTTTACTTGGATTCAAAATATATGATTTCCTTGTTTTCCATCATCAAAAAAATAATTAATTAAAAACTGCCAGTATCTACATTAACTTACACTATTTAATCAATAGCCATGTTTTTTGCTGCTATTTTCTTCTCTGGTTTCTTATGCTGATCGGCTCTTTCTTTTACAGTACAGGTTTTTTTATTGTAAGGCTGGCACAAAAAAGGTATGGATAATATGCTTGATTACATCCCGTTATGAAAAACTTTAGAATTAAAATAATAATACAATACCAGCCTTATTAATAGATATAATTTTTCAGCATGGACACTTGATGAACTCAGAAAAAATAAAAGTATAACTATAAATACAATTGAAACACTGTGTTTATTGCCAGACCGCACTCCCAATGATACTTTAAGGATATGTAAATAAAAAACAATATTCATAAATTTTATTTTACTTCTGTCTTTTGTTTATTAAAAACCTGTAAAGGCTATCCAATATTTTTAAACATGTAAAAAGTGCATGGAAAGTATAACCTGGATAGTTATATTCCATGCACCAGACCTAGTATTATATGACTGTAGACTTTTACATCTGCTGCATAAATTCCTTTTCTATTTTTGTTATATCATCATCTTCTAACTCTGGAATAATATCCCTTATCTCATCAACTGAACATTTTCCTGCTTTTAAAAATTTTACAGCTGTTTTTACAGCTGTTTCTTTCCTTGTCCTTCTTTCTGCCTCCTTTGCTGCTTCTCTTCTCTCACTCTTAACATAAGTATCAAATACCTCTTCCTGGTCAAATAATGCCATCATAATGCCAACAACCTCCTTTTCCCTGCTTTCAAGGTATTCTTTAAGCAGGTTTTCATTTTTGCATATACGGATTGTTTCAATGACTGCTTCCTTAGTCCTGCCATGTTCTTTTACCTGCCCATTATACACCTTTGTAAATTTTATATACTGTTCAAGTATATCATTCCCTTTGCCGCCATAAATTACCTTTGCTTTTAATTCAATATTTGTATTTTTCCCACCAAAATATTCTTCTGAAAGTGATATGTATTCCTGCCGTTTTTTCCTGTCCCCTGTGTAAACCACATACAGTTCAGGTTCTGGCATCACAGCTTTTTTACTGCCATACAAGTTTATACAGTTCCCTTTGAAATATTCATGGTATGTCTGTGCCAGGTATATAAACATCCTTATAATGACATTAACACTCCATGTGGACTGTGCCTCCAGCATTAATATTAACCTGCCCCTGGCTGTAAAACACAGGTCATTATATATGCCGTTGGTAAATACATGATTTATTGTGACATTTTCAAGCCCCTCCTCTGTCATACTGGCATCTTCCGGATGGAGTGCCTGGTACAACTGCAACAGGTATTTCTTAATCCTAAACAAGTTACAGAAAATACTGTCCTTTACATTGCCTTTAACTTTTTCCTGCATTATGCTTTTTCCTTTCTGTTTCGTAATGTCCTGTACCTATTATATAAAAAAACTGCATTTTATTCAAGGATTACCCAGTATCCTGATAGTGTAACTTTACTTGGGTATATGATAACTTATATATATTGTATTATTTTTTAAGCATGATGTCATATTTGGTTTTCTTTAATTTGATTATTTTCAATTAATATGCTTTAAATCAAAGAAATTAGCTGGTCTGGCAATTGTAACAAAAAAAACATCTTCTTTTATATTATATCATAAAAGAGTGTACCATTTACCATTTTTTTACAAAAATCCCCCAAGTAAAGTTACACTATCCAGTATCCTTTCAGGGCAACAGCATTTACTTTTTATGGAAATATAGTAAAATAAAGAATTATGAGAATAGAATCCTTAAAAAAATAAATAGAAAACGTAAAAGAACTAAGGAGGACATGATATGGCAATATACGCCATAAACTTGAAGATATTATAATCATTGGGCTGTGTACTGTGATTTGTGGGGGAGATTTTGTCTATATGGAATAATTTGGCAAAAGCTGCAAGAATTCCTTGCGAAATTTCTGGAACTTCCAAATGGAATACCTGACAGTGATACCTTTTAGGCGTGTATTTGAAAAAAATAAATCTATCTGAACTTTCATCATGCCTGATAAACTGGATATCAGCAGAACGTGGTAAGCGTTCCGTTATGGCAACTGATGGCAAAACAATGCGTGGAAACGCAAATAAACAGCATAAAGCATACTATGTTGTCAGTGTATTTGTTGCTGAAAACCAGATCACATTAAGCGAAATCAATGTAGAAGAAAAAACGAATGAGATCGCCGCAGTCCCCGAACTGCTTGATCTTATCAATGTGAATGGGGTAGTCGTAACAGCAGATGCCATGAGCTGCCAGAAAAAAATTGTTGAAAAAATAACCAGCAGCAATGTTAGTTATACAATTGGATTAAAGCAGAACCGACCTGCTTTGTATAAAGATACCCAAGATTATTTCCATACCTTTTTTTCATAACTGCCAGTGCTGGAAACAAGTGAAAAAGGATATGGAAGAATTGAAAAACGTGAGTACAGGCTGCTGACAGATATTTCATGACTGGAACAGAGAAAGAAATGGTGTGGGTTAAAGGCATTGGGAATGGCAAAGCCAGTTGTAACAGAAAATTATGAAAGCCGTGAATATACAAGGTATTTTATCACTTCCCTGACAGACATCTATGAATTTGCAGATTTGGTAAGAAAGCACTGGTCTATAGAAAACCAGCTCCACTGGTGTCTTGATGTTATTTATATAGAGCATGTATCAAGGGCAAGAAAAGACAATTCTCCGCTAAATTTCGATGTATTGCAAAAAACTGCCCTTACCCTTGTAACTCAGGCACAGTATGGACGTATCAGCAAGAAAAAGTTAATGTTTAAAGCAGCTCTTAATTCAGATACTTTGCTGTACATTCTCTTTTTCTCTAAAAAGTAAATGCTGTTGCCCTGAGTATCCTTTATAATAAAAAAATCATGTTTATATACTGCATTTTTGAAGGAAATATTCTTTCTTTTCCACCAATTCTGCCTGTTTTTCCTGTGGCAGCCTCCTGATAATTTCAGTATATCCCATATTTTCTGTTTCTGGTGTTTCCATATATTTCAAAAGGTTTATATACAGCCAGTCTTCCTACAAGCTGTTAAAAAGCTCCTTGCTGTCTGTATATGTTGTTACACAGTCAAAGCCACTATGGATAGTGTAATACTGTAATTTTACAAAACCATACTTTCCTGCATCAAGTACTGCTGTGCCATCATTTTCATATACTTCTGTAAAAGCATCTGCAACTTTCCTGCACTTTCTGCTTTCCTCTTCTGTTATAAAAGCCTGTTTCTTCATATCCCCTCCATATATTCCCATGTAGTTCTCTTATATCTGCAAAACTATTCCCGATTTTAGTAACTGTTAATAGTTTCCCCCTGGCAACCTGCTTTATTATAATATTTTTATGCGCTTTTAAGAACTTATGTTTCTGTGATAAGTATTATATTACTTGTAACAGGTTATAAAAACACTATACCAAGTATATAATAAAAAAGCAAGCATGACAAAAGCATTATAATTACAAGGGGTAGTGAATGGACGAAGATTATGGGCATCTGGAAATCCGCCTTAAAGAACTTTTAAAACAAAAAGGGCTGAGCAGGAATAAACTTTCGTATAAAGCAGAAATGAACTGGAAACAGGTTGACAATTACTGCAATAACAACATAACCAGGCTTGATGTGTTTGTTTTATGCAAACTCTGCACTGTGCTTGAATGTAATATAGAAGACCTGCTTGTTTTCTGCCCTCCAGATAAAAAATAAATAAAATATTCTTTAACAGCACTGTTACAGGACTTCTGCAGAAGCCCTGCTTTTTGGTACTGTTTTCTTTTCCAGGTTTCCGGTTCTGCCTGCTTTTTCTTTTGCAAGGGCAAGCCTTTCTTTCATTGGAACTGGAACATGGTTTATGCTTTTAATATCTGACCTTCCGTTTTCCGTTCTGCTGTTATTTTTTTCTACACTGTGTTGTATTTTATCATTTTCCACTTTCCTGTTATCCCCTGTCTTTTCTCCAGTATGCGTTTCTTCCATGCTGCTGGCACTGCCATCAATATTTAACATTGCATCCAGTTCATTGAGCCTTGCAAGTTTTTCTGCAAGTTCTTTCTCATACATAAATGGTTTTACAACTTCACGTTTTGCTGTTTCAAGCTGGTGTCCTGCTTCTTCAAGACTGCGACCGGTTTCTTCCATATGTTTCCCCATTCCTTACAGTACATTGTTTATCCTCTGGATATTTCCAAATATATCAGAACCAATTTCTACATTATGGCTTATTTTTCCTGTTAAACTGATAATGAAACCTGCATATGCTGCCTTATAATGCAGAGCCATTTTAAACCCCTGGTATCCCCCGACAGGAAGCCCTTCCTCTGGGACTTTAGTACTCCTGCATATACCCACCAGGGCTGCACCTGCTTCTTTTTTATCTGTATAAAACTTCCCTCCCAGTTCCATAGAAAAACTGTCTTTGCCTGCCAGCTTGTTCTCCTTATACATCTGTATATCAGCCTGGTATCCTGCAAACTGTTCTTTGAGCATTGCTATCTTTTTAGGTAAATTTTTAGAAATATCATCTTCAAGCTTATATTTCTGGCTTGCATGGTCTGCTTTTAAAATTTTAAGTTTTGTGACCTGGATATCTAAATCCATTTTTTCTTTTATATTAGAATCTCCTGCTGCAAGTGCCTTAACTTCTGCAAAACTTAAAACACTTTCATCTACATCATGGCAGCTCCTTACAGGACTTTTGCTTGTCATTATCTGGCTTATGAATTTCTGTTTGTTTTCAATTAACTGCCACGAATAACTATCGAATGTATTTTCTGTTATATAGCGGAAGATTTTTACCTTCTGGTTAAGGTTTCCCTGTCTTAAAATACGTCCTTCCTGCTGTTCAATGTCTGCCGGCCGCCAGGGTATATCAAGGTGGTGCAGTGCAATGAGTCTGTCCTATAGTGATAGGTAATCCTTTGATGTTATCTCCAGATTTTCCCCCACTTCACACCGGACATGAGAGTTTCCCCTCATCCGGCGTTCCATCATCAGTAACTTCTACTTTTTAATATCATAACTTACAGTTCCTCATCAAGTGCTTTTACGTCTATCTGCTCTAATCCTGCATTTTTCCTTATGGTATTTACTTTCCGTCTTTGATTGCTGTCCAGTTTATATTTGTTTAGAATACTCTTAATTTCTTTTTTGTCATGACTGTGTATCAGTCTGTCCATATCTCTATGCACAATAATCAGATTATTATATTTATCATTACCGCCACAAGATTTTGGTATTTTGCGGATGCACCGCATATTCTCCAAGGTTAGAGGCAGTCTGCAAACCGCACATTTTCCTCTTTGAGCCACAAACAGGGAAACGCAGTTATCATTAAATTCTACAGTTTCATCACTGACAGGGTTTTTCATAAGTTCATGCACCCTCTCTATATCTACAGTTTCTAATTGTTTGTGTATTTCTTTCCTCCCCTCAACTGTAATAGTCTCTCGGATTCTCCAGCCCCTTTTTTCTGCGACTCTCAAATCCTGTTTTATAAAAATTCCCCCACTTTTTTGCCAAAAATACTTGACAAACCA
>JAAWKM010000173.1 GCA_022797375.1 Lachnospiraceae bacterium | reverse complement strand
AAAATTAACAGTTTCCAGTTATATCATTCACTTTGTTAGAAGACAGCAGGTTTCACATGTCCAGGCTGTTTATTCCATGACAGGTGCACTTTAACCCCGTCGGCATTTAAGCCCCTGTGGCAGAATAAATGTAAGTTTCTTATGGGACACAGGGGCTTTATGTGCCGCTGCGTGGGTTAACGTAGCGCAAGCGTGCCCTGGAATGGAATAAACACGCCCTGGCACTGGAAACCCTGCGTCCGCCTGCAAGCACAGGATAACTGGAAATTTTATGAAACGGACGTGTGATAACTGGCACGTCCGTTTCCTTAATTTAAGATTGACGCATACATCTAAATCATGGTATTTTATATATAATAAATTATACCAGAAATACCAATAACATTTCTGGGCATCCTTTATTAAATGGCAGACAAAATAATTACCACATTAATTGTGGTGTATTAAGGAGGTTAATTATGGATTTTAAAGAAATGTATTCACAAAAGCTTGTGTCAGCAGATGAAGCTGTAAAAGTAATAAACTCTGGTGACTGGGTAGATTATGGATGGTGTGTAAGCACCCCTGTAGCACTTGATGCTGCACTTGCAAAACGGCTTCCAGAACTTACAGATGTAAACATAAGGGGAGGTATTCTGTGCCATGTGCCAGAAATTTATAAAATCGATAACCCCGCAGAGCACTTCGCCTGGAATTCATGGCATATGGGTGGTATTGAAAGAAAGGCTATTGCACAGGGATTTTCCTTCTACAGCCCTATACGCTACAGCGAACTTCCAAGATATTACTATGAATCAAGCACCCCTCCACGTGTAGCAATGTTCCAGGTTGCACCTATGGACAATCATGGTTTCTTTAATTTTGGCCCTAATGCTTCACATATGGAAGCATGCTGCAAAATGGCTGATATAATAATTGTAGAAGTAAACAAGAACATGCCAAGATGCCTTGGTGGCTTTGGTGAAGGCGTACATATTAATGATGTCGCTATGATAGTTGAAGGGGACAACCCTGCAATAGATGAACTTGGCGGTGGTGGTGCTGCAACACCTGTTGATGAAGCTGTAGCAAAATATATTGTCAATGAAATCCCTGATGGTGCATGTCTCCAGCTTGGTATTGGCGGTATGCCAAATGCAGTTGGTTCACTTATTGCAAAGTCTGACTTAAAAGACCTTGGTGTACACACAGAAATGTATGTTGACGCATTTGTTGACATTGCAAAGGCTGGTAAAATCACAGGCACAAGAAAAGGCATTGACAAAGGACGCCAGGTATATGCATTTGGTGCTGGTACAAAGAAACTGTATGATTATGTTAATGACAACCCAGAATGCATGAGTGCACCTGTAAGTTATACAAATGATATACGTTCTATTTCTGCACATGACAACTTTATGTCTATAAACAATGCTGTAGATATAGACCTCTACGGGCAGGTAAATGCAGAATCAGCAGGCACTAAACAGATAAGTGGTGCTGGCGGGCAGCTTGACTTTGTTCTTGGTGCTTATCTTTCCAATGGCGGTAAAAGCTTTATCTGTATGTCTTCAACATTTACAACAAAAGATGGCACAGTACAGTCACGCATTAAGCCAACATTAAGCAATGGTTCTATTGTTACAGATACACGTGCCAATGTACATTATTTTGTAACAGAATATGGAATAGTAAACTTAAAGGGGCTTTCATCATGGCAGAAAGCAGAGGCAATTATATCAGTTGCACATCCTGATTTCAGGGACAGCCTTATTACAGAAGCAGAAAAGCTTAAAATATGGAGAAACAGCAATAAAAGATAATTTATCCATATAAATATTTATTATACAATTTATAAAAAGACCAGATTCCCGGGTGCAAGGATATCTGGTCTTTTAACAATATATTTTTAATATGTCAGATATTTAGTTCTTTAACCTGAACCTGCCTACCATATTTTTAAGCATTTCTGCCTGGCCAGACAGCTCTTCACTTGCAGCAGCACTTTTCTCTGCTGTTGATGCGTTAGTCTGCACGACATTTGAAATCTGCTCTATTCCAGATTTTATTTCTGCTGCATCATCAGCCTGTTTTTTTGTATTATCTGCAATATGGCATATTAACCCATCCATTTCACCAGTTTGTTCCACTAATTCTAAAATAGACTTTGTAGTACTTTTTGCCTCATTCATACCCTCTTCCATGGAAATTACTGTTTCTCCTAGAAGATTAGATGTTTCCTGTGCAGCTTCAGAAGATTTTGCTGCCAGCATCCTTACTTCACCTGCAACCACTGCAAATCCTTTTCCGGCATCTCCCGCACGTGAAGCCTCCACTGAAGCATTTAATGCAAGTATATTTGTCTGGAATGCAATATCCTCAATAGTCTTTACAATACGGTGGATTTCACTGGATTTATCACATGCTTTCTGTATTACCATTGCCATATGCTGCATTTTGCTATTGCTTTCTAAAAGACTGTTCCTGACTTCCTGTGAAATCTGGCTTGCTTCCTGGGCATTGCGTGCAGTTTCACTTACACTGCCTGACATAAGGCTTATATGCCCTGCAAGCGTTTCCACTGACGCAGACTGTTCTATTGAACCCTGTGATAATGCCATAGCACCATTGGAAACCTGCTCTGCACCAGCAGCAACTTCTTTGGAAGTATTATTAAGCTGTCCCATAATATTATTCATTGAATAAGATATATTTTCAAGTGAAATTTTAATTTTCTCAAACTCACCATCATAATCGTTTTCCAGCGTAAATGCCAGGTTTCCTGAAGCAATCTCCATAAGTTTCTCTGAAATTTCATCAATATATTTTATATATTCACGCAGACGTATTGTAACCTGGTTAAAATTATATGCAAGCATACCCAGTTCATCCCTGGAGCGGTAATTTATCTTCTGCTCAAGCCTGCCTTCTGCAATTTGTGCTGCCACATAGCTTAATTCCTTTACTGGCCTTCCAATAATGCGCTTTACCAGGAAAATTACCAGAAATATTAATAATATTACTGCCAGTACCATTACCCCTGACATATATTTTGTCAGTTCTGTAAGTTCATGAAGCACTTCTGTACGGGACACATAAGCTACTGCTATCCAGTCACTGCCAGGAACATCCGCCACTTGTATATATGTATTATTATATACTGAAAGTTCTGTGTTTCTTTCTTTTATTTGCCTGGCAGCATAATCATACATGCCACCGCCAGTTTCTCCAAGCTTTTTGCCAGTCATCTCCTGGTTATGGTGGCCGATAATTGTATCTGTCCTGGTATCTACCAGGAAAATACCACCCGTTTCTTCAAGCTTTACGCCATTTACAATATCAGAAATAGACTTAAGATATACATCTGCAGCAGCAACGCCACGCACACTGCCACCAGCATCCTTTAACATGCCTGAAGCCCCGACTACATAAGACTGGCTGTCCTCATCAAAATATACATCACCAAGGATAAAATCCTCCGATTGTATTCCATCCTTATACCAGCTTTTTGACAATGCATCAAAATCTGGTCCTGGTACAAAAGAAGCATGGTATAATGAACCATCTGACAGTGCTACATAAAGCCCTGCAGGATAAGCTTCATTTTTCCCAGCAGTATGGCGTATATATTTTTTCATGCTGCGTATATCCATATTTTCATATTCTATTGTATCCCGCTGCATTTCCAACATAGTAAGTGTCCTGTTCATCCAGCTTCTGGTTTCCTGTATAGTCTTTCCAGTAGTAGTCTGTATTAAATCCGCGCTTTTTTCAAGCAGCGCGCGGGACATCTGGCTATAAACCGCCTCCAGCAATACTGCTATTACTATTACTACAGTCACAATAATAGCTGATGCAAGTTTAAATGTTACTCCTGTCCCCTTCCGGATGGTTTTTTTTGGTTTTACATATTTGTCTTTCCTTGGTTTCATATAAATCCCCCATGCCGTCCTTTACGGCTAAAATAATAATAAAAATGCTTTATTTTACATTTTTAATGGCGGCCAGACTGCTAAAATATTCTGCAACTGCCTTACATAAATATTTATAAAGACAAGCAAATGGTGTGAATCCTGCAACAGAATCCACACCTTAATGCTTATACTATATTATACTGGAAATAAAACTAAATTTCAACAAAATATTAATATTTTACCATACCACATGCCTATAAACGTTACTATTCACAGCTACGCTGTTCATAGTAACTAGCAGTGCTGTGAATAGTAGCCTATAAACATTTATGCACTCTGTAACGCCTCCCTGACTGGCGCATACCTGTCACTGTCAAGCTGTTCCCTGAGACATGCATACGGGTTAAGCTGGCCACTAAGCACCATTTTACACACATTAACTGAAAATCCGCTTACAAGCCCTATGCCAAGTTCATTTTCTTTTACAGGTATAGCACCTGTCCTGCTGTTGCAGTTCCAGAAAACAAGCCTTGGAAGTTTATACCCATGTGCTTTGAACTGTTTATGTATATTTTCAAAAAGCGTTTCCCTGTCTTTACATGTAACTGCATAATCAAATTCCATATCAGATATTACCAGTATTGTGCCTGGCAGTTCTTTCTGTGCCAGGTTATTTTCTACTGCTGTCTGTAGTATCAAATCAAATGTTGACTTTATATTTGTATTTGTACAGTCATTATGTGAAAATGCCAGTTCCAGCTTTTCCTTTAATGAAGCGCAATTGCTTAAATCAACATATTCCGGTCTGCTTGAAAATGTGATAAAACGGTCTTTGTATGGCCCTTTAAGCCTTTCTGCAAAATATATTCCAAGGGCATTGGATACATGAAGTGCTGTAAGCCTGCTGTTTCCCACATTGCATGTCATGCTTCCTGAACCATCCACAACACAAAGTACATTTTCCGCACTTTGTACAGTATCATCAAGGTTTTTCCAAAGCTGTTCCAGTGTTTCATCATAAGCACCCATCTGCAGGCTCCACCTCGATGGCATTACAGTATATGACAATACTATTTCATGTGGCATAAGTGTTCCTGCATTAATTTTTGAATTATTTTTTACAAGACTGTCAAGATAAGCCTGCCTGCGTTCTTCATCATGTCTCATAAATGCATTACGGTAAAGCAGGCTGGCATTAGATGGCACATGTTCATAAACAATGCTGCCCCACCGCCCGGAACTTGCCAGTACCTCTGTAACCTTAAGGTATTCCCTTAACCCTGCAAGCATCTGGCGGTACTCCCTGGCAGTTATACCAAAATAACCTGCAATTTTTTTAGCAGTTTTTCTTGTTTCTGTACTTGATGCATTAATACTAGGAAGCCATTTCGCACAAAGTGAAACCTGCTGTTTCTTAATCATTGCTTCCATATCTGAATTAAGCTGTTCCTTAAAAATTCTTAATACATCTTCTTCAAGCGGAGTTTCCAGAAGGCATAGCAAATCATCAAAACGCCCGTACTCTGCAACAAGTGGCAGAAGCCTTTTCATCATTTTTCTTTCACCAGAAGCCAGGTAATTAAATATTATACGGAAAGAACGCCTTTCACCAAGCCCGCCCCGTATATCCCTTAAAAAGAACAGCCACTGCATGGCAAGCACTTTATCTTCATAATATGCCTTTACAAATTTTTTAACAATTTCTTCTTCACTTTCATTACGCAGGGAAGCCACAGCAAAATTTAAATCAACAAGTGCTTTCCCTGTTGATGCATATCCTAATGCCCCGTTTTCTGTAACTGCTTTGCGTTCAAGCATTACATTTTTAAGATTATCCATAAAACCCATAACAATTCCCCATTTCTGCTTTCTGCATAATTTACTGTAATATTGCCTTTGCATGCCTGTTCCAAAGCATCAGGCAATGTGAATGGAAGGGGTGTGAATCGAACACACGAATACATATCCCCTTTTGATTATCAAAATAAATTGCTGTAAATGGCTTTGCCAAACCACCTAATATAATCCCATATGTGCCTTACCATTTGGCTACCCTTCCATTACCCCTGACGGGACAGGATTTGAACCTGTGACAACCGTGGTGTACTTGGATATTGCTGTAAAAGACTTATACAAGCCTTATCTTGCTATAAGGTGCTCTACCATGCTGAGCTACCGCATCAGGGGTTTTACAGGCCCAGGAAACAGCTGGCAGCCGCCAGCCGCTGGCAGTACATATACCCTTAATTAACAATTAAAAGTTGTTATTTAAAAGTATATTGCTGTAAGCAGTTTTAACAAACTGCGTAGTATATGTATACCTGGCGGCATCCATAAAACCATGTTATGGCGGGATTTGAACCTGCATTGGACCAATTTATGTTTGCTGCGGACAACTTTGCCAAGCTGTCTTTCTATCACTAACATGGCTTTTGCTTCTGCTTTGTATTTCCTTTGCCTGTAAATAATATATACCATTTTATGGCATTAATCATTTCAAAAAAGTTGCGCACTGTGTTATACTCTATTATAGTTAAAATAAATTTTCAGGGAGTAAAACCATGTCAGAATTTAAAGAATTAATTAAATCATTTGCCAGCAGCCGCGAATATATACATGATTTTTTTATATATGGTTTTAAAACAAGGGATGACTTTAAGGATAAAAGCAGACGTACATATGATAATGAACGCAGGCGTATTGAAAGCTGGCTCTGGAAATATATCCATACAAATTATACCCAGAAAGGAAAAAATATTTCACTTGTCATGGACAGCAGCCTCCTTGACACTAACCCGCTGTACCGTGCCTGGAAGACAAAAAGCTTTACAACCAATGATATAATGCTGCATTTTTACCTTCTTGGCTATCTGGACTGCTCTGCTGGAAAAACTGCAGATGAAATTACTGACGGGCTTCTGGAAAAATATGGTTTCATGTCTGATATACAGCTTGTCCGCCGTAAATGTAATGAATATGCAAGAGAAGGGCTTCTGGACAGGGCAAAAAGCAAAAAACAGGTTATTTATAAGAAAAACCTTTCTTTTAATGAATTATTTGATGGTTTTGAATCTGCGGCTGATGCTTTGTGCTTTTATAAAATGGTTTCACCACTTGGAATTATTGG
>JAAWKM010000172.1 GCA_022797375.1 Lachnospiraceae bacterium | reverse complement strand
CATTACAATTTCACACAAGAAAAATGCAAAAACAGCATTTTTCATTACTATTTGTGCCGTGCAAAGCACGGCATGGGGATTTTTATGAAACGGACGTGAACAGAGCAGATACAGACAGAACAAGAACAGTATAATTTACATACTGGTTACGCATTTAAACAGCCTGTTTTCAGCAATAATGTTCCATATTCTGACATTATATGTTTCTGTTGTGCCTTTTTATATTATAGAATAAAATATAAAACATTATGAAAAGCATACCATAAGTATAAAACACATAGTAAAGTGGCTTAAAGCCTTATAAAACCGGCATTTATAGGGTATTGCCTTCATATACTGGGAGTTATATGATGTAAATTCAACCAGGTATACAAGAATTAATGCTACTAAGGCTATTGTATTAGATGTATATGGTAACAAAGTATCTAAAAATATTACTTTGTCTGATGCTGCATCAGCACCTGCTAGTGTTGAATTATACAAAGACTGGTGGGAGTCCACAGACAGATATTACTCTTAGATTAGTAAAGATTCTTGGCCTAAAAGAATATAAAGAACTTAAAGACAAAAACTACACTGACAAGGCCAAAAAAGGTAAGGAATTTCTAGTATTGTTTTTATCAATCAGAAATGATTCTTCTGAAGATGATTATATAAATTACAATTATATTTCTGCAAAAGTAGATGGTAAAAAAATAGAACATACCTTTTTAGTATATGAACCAAAAGGGTATTCAACTATTTTTACCCACATACCCGCAGGCAAAAGTATAGGAGGGTTTATTGTATGGGAAGTGCCATCAAATTGGGAAAAATTGGAGTTCGTATATAATGCAAATGATTTTAATTAAAATTTTTGCTTTATAAATCCATCTTTTACAATAAATTATAATAAACAAATTTTTATAAGAATTATCAAATTAGTATTAATCACAATATTATTAATTAATTTTATATTTATAACAATACCACATTCTAAATTTAATATTGGCAGAATGGGGTATTTAAAAATTGTATTTAATTGTTTCAACTTGCCTGTTTAGAAAACCATATTACTTATCATCTGAAAAATTTTGTCCTAAAACTTCATTTACTACTTCAAAGCTAATACCAGATAAATCGGATATTGTTACAGCATCACAACCCTTTTTATGCATATTTAAAATAATTTGTTTACGGTCCTGTTCAATACCTTGTTTAATCCCGTCATTTGTAAATTTTTCAACAATACTGCACATAGTCACTTCATCTCCTTCTTTTTGCCTGCTTAACAGTTCATCTTTTATTTCCGCATATTTATTATCACCGGTAAAAACTTCCAGCAAATCAAGAAAAGCTTCCAGATGCTCTATCTTTTCATTAAGTGGCTGGTATTCATCAGGAAACCTCCTATATTTAAAGAAATGCGCCACATGTTTAAATGTGCTTTTGAATTTGTTTAT
Source organism: Lachnospiraceae bacterium (assembly GCA_022797375.1). Classification (GTDB taxonomy): domain Bacteria; phylum Bacillota; class Clostridia; order Lachnospirales; family Lachnospiraceae; genus Butyribacter. The sequence continues at coordinate 5,597 of JAAWKM010000172.1, read as the reverse complement.
TATTTCATCAGATAAAAATGCTATGTCAAATACTGTAATCTCATAATCCTTTACAAAATCTTTCATGCCTTCTGGTATTTCAAACATATCCTTCAGATGCAGGGGTCCAGTCCATCTTTTGTCTGAAAAATTAAGCATAACTGTTATTACAGGATATCTGTTTTTCCCAGCATCAATCTGGCTTCTGTATGAACTGTAATCATATCCCATAATCCTTATTGGCATATCATAATCAGTAACTGACTGGTTTTCTATGCCAAAACTTGAAATAGTTATCCCTGTTTTTTTATAATATTTTGCAGTATCACGGAACTGTCCGCATAACTCTTTGTTTTCTGCTTTGTAAACTGATTCAGTTGGACCGTTTTCAAGCTGCCCTTCTTCTATCAGGTCTTTCTTAAAAAGAAGCACATTTAGTATTTCTGCAAAAACATCATTGTAATCCTCAAGCTTTTTTTATGCCCTGTCCATGCCTGCCATCTATACACCTCCTGGACATTTGTATACAAACAGTATATTTTACATTTGTGAAAAAGGCAAGGGTTTTTTAAAAGCAAAGATACAACCATAATTAAAACAATATAAATTACTTTCTGGTTACACATATAAACAGCCTGGTTTCATCAATAATATTATATGGGATGATATGAGCAAGGTTATAACAGCAACATATATAGTAGTTCTATTTACAAATGTTTTTTCAAGTATGACTATTAATGGCTTAAACACAGGGTTACAGGTAATAACTCCATATATAGAAAAGATTTAGTTCTTAAGGCAAAAGGTGGTACAGAATCCGTAGAGAAATATATTACTATTTCACTAATTATACTGAACAGGATTTATTATTGTGTGGGAAGTATCATCAGGATGGGAAAAGTTTGAAATGAATTATAATGGCCGGACTTACTTTAATAACCTTTCTGTAAAATGCAAATCTCTTCTACAATTTTATTTTTATCTTTACCTAAAATAAACCCAATAAAGGGATTATCTAAATCACCATTTATTTCATCCTGGATGAAATAAACTTAATTTTAATTAAAATTGATGGAAAGACATTAATAATACAGGTATAGAGCCAACAATAAAGTATATAATACCTGCCACTAAAATAACAGGTATTATATACTTTATTACAAAATATTTTTAAATGTAATAAATAAGTTAAAAATGATAATTACCCAAAAAGATTATTTATAAATAGTTTCAAGAATACATTCGTGTTTTTTATCTTTTTTATTATAATTTATTCCTGCAATAATTAATTTTCCACTATATTCTTTTAATGATGAAATATATTTTTTTTCTTTAATTTGTTTTATTGCTCCTTCTGCAGTAATATTCCATTTTAATTCAACTATAATAGCTGGTTTTTCTATATTTTTTCTTGGAATAAACACTAAATCTGCGAACCCGTTACCTGTTGGAAATTCTCTGTGTATAATATAATCTTTCTTAGCACTATAATAGGCAAGTGAAATAACACAAGCTAATGAATTTTCATTATTATATTGTAATATAGAAACTGTAGCCATATGGATTTCATCAATTATTTCTGCAACTTTTCCGCTTTTAAGTGCAAGCGTAGCTTCAAGAAGTTTTTCTGATAGTGTTATGGATTTTATAATTTCATTCCAATTAGAACTTTTTGTTGCGATTGTAAATTCCTCTTCAATTTCATGGTTAGGAATAAAAACTTCCTTTGAATTATAATTATAAGCAAGATATCCAAGGTGTACAAGTAATGTAAGAACATCATCCTTTGATGCAAATGTAGTCATATCATTTTGAAATGTATCAGTAGAAATCTTTATACTGTTTCCACAAAGCATTTTAATAATATTATCCTTAAGTCCATCAAAATTCATATCAATATAAATTTTTAAAGCTTCATATGTTTCAGTTCTTGTCCAGTAACTTATAAATTTTTTCCGTAATATAGCTTTTACAACAGATTCTGGATTATATATATGCATTTCATCATCAAATAAATATCCATTATACCAGTACTGCATTTCATTAAAATCCATATTATGTTTTCTGCATAAATCCATAACTTCATTTTCAGTAAAACCTGTATATGAAGATAGGATAGATGGGTTTGTCATTGAAAATTCATCAAAAACATTTAATGCAGAATGTGAACCATATTTTTTAATTGGTAAAATTCCTGTCATATATGCTAATTTTATATATGTTCTTCCTTTGAAAAGATTTTTTAAAAAATCAAGGTATTTTTTGTGTATATCAAATTTATTTTTTGCTTCCCTGAATATACAGTCCCATTCATCTATAATTATTATAAAACCTTTATTTATATTGCTGGTTTTAGAAAAAGTAACTGCAAGTGCTTTAGGAAGGCTTTTTTCACCAGGTTTAATAATCCCTGGATATTCTTCATCTAATTCAGATATAACTTCATTCTGCAAATACGGAATAAAATTATCTAACTTCCCGGAGTCTTCAAGGATTTGTTGCATATCCAGATAAATTACATCATATTTATTCAAATGTACACTATAACTTTTATCATTAGAAATGTGAAGTTTTTTAAATAAATTTTCTGATATACAGTTTTTATCATAATATGCTAATAACATTTCAGCTGCCATTGATTTTCCAAAACGCCGGGGACGGCTGACACAGATATATCTATGTTGTTTATCAATTCTGTTATTTGTAAAGGAAATCAAATCCGATTTGTCTACATAAATATCATCATTAGAAGATATTGTAAATGCCCTGTTTCCAGGATTTAAATAAAGTCCCATAAACTGCTCCTTTCTATAATATTATTCAAAAATATGTAAATATTCAAAAATTTTTTATAATTAAGTATTTTAAATATACGCGTATTTTGTATTAATATATTTATCTAAAAATCCATTCTTTAAAATACAAGTGAATTTGTATAAAAGAATGGATTTTTAAATTTATTTATTCCTTATATAGACATCCAATTACACTGTTAATCCTTTTAATATTAAATATCAGACAAAATTGTATTGTTAAGATATGGTGGTCATTATTAAACATATTCTTGTTGCTTAAAAAACTTATCTTAATCTTTATCTAAAAAATCTTGTTTAAGCACTTTATCTACTATTTCAAAACCTATGCCAGATAAATCTGATATCGTTTCAGCATTGCAACCTTTTTTATGCATATTTAAAATAATTTCTTTACAATTCTGTTCAATTCCACGTTCAATACCCTGTTCAATCCCCTGCTTAATCCCATCATTTGTAAATTTTTCAACAATACTACACATAGTAACCTCATCCCCTTTCTTTTGCCTGTTTAACAGTTCATCTTTAATTTCTATATATTTACTGTCACCAGTAAAAACTTCAAGCAAATCCAGGAAAGACTCCAGGTGTTCTATCTTTTCATCAAGTGGCTGGTATTCATCAGGAAACTTTCCGCTATTTCAAATTACTTATTAATACTTTCTATAATACACTCATGCTTTTTTGTTTTTTTATCATAATTTATTCCTGCAAGAATTATTTTTCCACTATATTCATTCAATACCGATATATAATTTTTATCTTTAATTTGTTTTATTGCGCCATTTGCCGTACAATCCCATTTAAGTTCAATAATAATAACAGGGTTTTGTATATTTTTTCTTGGTATAAAAACTATATCTGCAAATCCTTTTCCTGTAGGAAACTCCCTATGCATAATATAATCTTTTCTTGCACTATAGTAAGCAAGTGAAATAACACAAGCTAATGAATTTTCATTATTGTATTGTAATACAGAAACTGTTGCCATATGGACTTCGTCAATTATTTTTGCAACTGTTTCATTTTCAAATTCCAGTGTAGCTTTAAGAAGTTTATCTGATAATGTAATGGATTTCACAATTTCACTCCAGTTTGAAATTTTAGTTGTAGTAGTAAATTCTTCTTGTATTTCATGATTAGGAATAAAAACTTCACTTGTATTAAAATCATAAGCCAAATATCCAAGATGTACTAATAAAGTGAGTACATCATCTTTTGATGCAAAGGTAGTCATATCATTTTGGAATGTATCAGTAAAAATTTTTATTCTGCTACCACCAAGCATTTTAATAATATCATTTCTAAGTCCATCAAAATTCATATCAATATATATTTTTAAAGCTTCATATGTTTCAGTTCTCGTCCAGTAACTTTTAAATTTTTTGCGCATTATTGCAGTTACTACTGATTCAGGATTATAAACATGCAAATCTTCATCAAATAAATATCCATTATACCAGTACTGCATTTCTTTAAAATCCATATTATATTTTTTACATAAATCTATAACCTCATCTTCTGTAAAACCAACATATTTTGCAAGTATTGCCGGGTCAGTCATAGAAAATTCATCAAAAATATTTATGGCAGAATGTGAACCATATTTTTTAACAGGAAGTATCCCAGTCATATATGCAAGTTTTATATCTCCATTATCCTTAAAAATATTCCTTAAAAAATTTAAATAATTTTTTTGTGCAGTAGTATTTTCAATTGCTTCACGGAAAATACAATCCCACTCATCAATTATAAAAATAAATCCTTTGTTTTTATAATCAGGGGAATTTGCTACGTAAGAAATTATGGTATTTAAATCTTCTGTTTCTGGTATATTGTAATTTAGAAAGTAATCTTTTAATTCCGCCACTAGAGTATCTTCAATATAGTTTCCTAATCTTTTTAAATCATCTGTCTTACTTAAAAATTTGGGGATATTTAAATAAATAGTATCATATTTATTAAGATTGTCCTCATATGTACTATAGCTTTTTATCTCTAATTTATCAAAAAGATTTTTTGAATCACAACCACAACTATAATAAGCAGTTAACATATTTGCTGCCATTGATTTTCCGAAACGGCGGGGACGGCTGACACAAATAAATCTCTGTTCTGTATTTATTACATTATTAACATAAGAAACCAGACCAGACTTATCTATATATATATTAGAATTAAGTGCTATCTTAAATAAATTGTTTCCAGGATTAAGATACATTCCCATAGACTGCCTCCTTTCTTTCATAATTATTACAGACAAAATGACAAACAGAGCTCTTGTAGTTATAATATTATTTATAAAGTTGTTTGAAACGCTGTATATTTTATGCTTAACGCCGCTTGCCATTACACATCTTTCGGATTTTTGTATATAAACAGTATATTTTACATTTTTAAAAAAAGCAAGGGCTTTTTAACAGTACAAATCCGTCCAGTATTAAAACAAATTTATAACAATGCAGGTTACGTATTTAAACAGCATGGTTTCAGCACCATTTTTTCAAATTTTTCCATTATATACCCTAAATTCGCCATTTTATATTATAGAAAAAAATATAAACCATTGCTAAAAGCATACCATAAGTATAAAACACATAGTAAAGTGGCTTAAAGCCTTATAAAACCGGCATTTACAGGGTATTGTGATGCCTTCATATACTGGGAGCTATCACAAGCGTTGAAGCAAAATCTGCTACTACAATTGTAGCAACATTTGAATCTGCACTTCCTGCAGCAGCAGTCCTTACATTAACAAAGGGAACTACAGATACAGGTGTAAAGGCTGTTATTGATGAAACAAGA
>JAAWKM010000171.1 GCA_022797375.1 Lachnospiraceae bacterium | reverse complement strand
TTATGTGCCGCTGCGTGGGTTACCGTAGCGCAATGCATGCAAAAGCCATGTCTGCGACATGCTTTCCTGGAGTGGAATAAACCCGCCCTGGCATATGGAACTTGCGTTCGTTTGCCGGTATATAATAACTGGAATTTTTATTGTGTGTTAAATTATTCAGACAAACGGGAGATACTGCGGTATTATTTATATAATAATAAATATGGTTGTGTGGTATGTGGAACCTGGTACTGGAAAACCTGCGTCCATCTGCCAGTACAAGATAACTGGAAATTTTATGAAACGGATGTGTAATAAAATTTAACATAACTTGTAAAACCCTGTTATTTAATGTAATATATTAATTACATGACAACTAAAGGAACTTTATTAGTACTCTCTTTTCAGTACAAAGGTTTTTAAACCATGCATTGCAAATTTTTCCTGTATGGGGCATTTGTAACACTTTTAAAAGAGAGGAATGAATGGCAATAAAATGAAAGAATACTTTAATTTAAAACACACATTTGAACCTGTATGGAATAAAAATTCAAAAGTTCTTGTACTTGGTACATTCCCATCAGTAAAATCAAGGGAATATGGTTTTTATTACGGGCATCCCCAGAACAGGTTCTGGAAAGTGGCTGCTTCCATAACAGGGCAGGATGTACCTGTTACTACGGAAGAAAAGAAGAAACTGCTCCTTGCCAATAATATAGCATTATGGGATGTTATCAGCAGCTGCAGCATTAAAGGCTCAAGTGATTCATCAATTAAAGATGTAGTGGCTAATAATCTTATACCACTCCTGGATGGAAGCAGTATTACAAAAATTTATGCAAATGGCACAAAAGCATACGAATTATATATGAAATATTCGTATACAGAAACAGGTATTAAAATTGTAAAACTGCCATCAACAAGCCCGGCTAATGCAGTATATACATTAGAAAAACTGGTTGCTGCATGGAGTGTTTTAATTGATAAATAATAATTAGGAGAATTACAATGAAATGGATTAAATACCAATTACACACTACAACCAAATATGCAAATATTATCGGGGATATTCTCTGCGGAATGGATATTAATGGCTATGAGATAACTGACCATGTGCCACTTACAGAAAAAGAAGAAAAACAGATGTATACAGATATCCCTGCTGATATGGGTTATGATGATGGCACTTCTATACTTACATTTTATACAGAAGCACCTGGTAATAGTGGTACTGCATTTTTTAGTACAGGTTCTTCCCTGCGTGACGGCCGCATGGAAGATATGGGTATATCTGCACCTGGTGAAATTATCAGGGAAATCCAGTCACGCATTATTGAAATCCAGGAATTCATTCCTGTACCTGTCCCTGAAATTAACTATTCTATAGAAGATGATTCAGAATGGAAAGATAAATGGAAAGAAAATTTTAAACCATTCCGTATTGCTGATAATATTATAATTAAACCTACATGGGAGAAAATACCTGCTTATGCCGGAAAGAATGATATTATCCTTGAAATAGATCCTGGTTCTGCATTTGGGACGGGAACGCATGAAACAACGAAACTATGCCTGCTTTCGCTTAAGGATTATATAACACCTGGAACTGAAATTCTTGATGCTGGATGCGGAAGCGGGATTCTTGCAATAAGTGCGCTTTTATGTGGTGCAAAATCTGCCTTCTGCCTTGATATTGACCCTTCTGCTGTTGATGCGGCTATTGAAAATGCAAGAATTAATAATATAAATAAGGACAAAATAAAAGTTTTTAAAGCAAATATACTGGAAGATGATGGTATTATAACTAAAAACCATAAAGGTCTTTTTGATATTGCAGTGGCAAATATACTTGCAGATGTGATAGTGCTTCTTGCCAGCCACATTGGCAGGTATATAAAAGATAACGGTCTTTTTATATCTTCCGGTATACTTGCAGAAAAAGCTGGCGAAGTAGAAGAAGCACTGTTAAAGAATAATTTCCAGATTGTTAGTAAAAATACGCTTGGTGAATGGGTATCATTTATAGCGTTAAAACCAGGTAAATAAACCATGCTGCAATCCATGCTATAATACACTGGCCTGCAACAACAGCAGTTGCCCATTTGCCGCCAAGTTCCCTTTTTATGGATGCAACAGCAGCAATGCAAGGTGTGTATAACAAGCAGAAAACGAGCAGTGATGCAGCTCCTGCTGTTGTCATCATATTTAAAAGGTTTTCTGTAGAGCCAGTTAAAACTGAAAGAATTGATACTATGCTTTCTTTTGCCATAAAGCCTGTAAGAAGTGCTGTAGAAATCCTCCAGTCGCCAAAACCAAGTGGCCTGAATACTGGTGCAATAACACCTGCAATAGACGCAAGTATACTGTTTTGGGAGTTTTTTACAACATTTAAGCGTATGTCAAATGTCTGTAAGAACCATATTGCAATAGTTGCTATAAAAATAACTGTAAATGCCCTTTGTAAGAAGTCTTTTGCCTTTTCCCATAAAAGCTGGCATACGTTTTTAGCACCTGGCATACGGTAATTAGGAAGTTCCATGACAAACGGGACGGCTTCTCCTTTAAATATGGTTCTCTTCATTACAAGTGCCATAAGGATGCCTGTTAATATTCCAAAGAAGTACAAGCCAACCATAATAAGTGCCCCATTCCCTGGGAAAAACGCTGCTGTAAAAAATCCATAAACTGGCAGTTTGGCAGAACAGCTCATAAATGGTGTTAAGAGAATTGTCATCTTTCTGTCACGCTCTGATGACAACGTCCTGCTTGCCATAACACCTGGAACTGTACATCCAAATCCAATAAGCATAGGTACTATGCTTCTGCCTGACAACCCAATTTTTCTTAAAAGTTTATCTAACACAAATGCTACACGTGCCATATAACCACTGTCTTCTAATATTGAAAGGAAGAAGAATAGCGTTACAATAACTGGAAGAAATCCTAACACACTGCCGACACCATTAAAAATCCCGTCAATTATTAGTGAATGCAGCACAGAATTGACATTAGCAGCTTTTAGTGCATATTCTGTCCATTCTGAAAGCTGTGTTATAAACATATTAAGCATATCTGAAAGCAGTACACCAATTACATCAAATGTAAGCCAGAATACAATACCCATAATAAGTATAAACATAGGTATAGCTGTGTATTTTCCAGTAAGAACCTGGTCAATTCTACGGCTGCGTGCATGTTCCCTGCTCTCTTTTGGCTTTATTACTGTAGTGCTGCATACACGCTCAATAAATGAAAACCGCATATTAGCAATAGCAGCCGCCCTGTCCAGGCCACATTCCTCTTCCATCTGTAGTATTATATGTTCTAACATCTCTTTTTCATTTTGTGCTAAATCCAGACTGTCTAAAATAAGCCTGTCGCCTTCTGCAAGCTTACTGGCAGCAAAACGCACTGATATTCCTGCCTCTTTTGCGTGGTCTTCAACAAGGTGCATAATTCCATGTATACATCTATGTACGGCACTGCTGCCATCATCACCATTACAGAAATCTATTTTCTTTGGACATTCCTGGTATCTGGCAACATGTATGGCATGGTCTGCCAGTTCATCTACTCCTTCATTTTTGGCAGCAGATATTGGTATAACAGGAACTCCTAACATTTCTTCCATTTCATTAATTAATATAGAGCCCCCGTTTTCCCTTACCTCATCCATCATATTAAGTGCAACCACCATAGGAATTCCCAGTTCCAGAAGCTGCATTGTAAGATAAAGGTTTCTTTCAATATTTGATGCATCTACAATATTTATAATTCCAAGAGGATGGTCTTTTAACAAAAATTCCCTTGTAACAATTTCTTCATTACTATATGGTGACATTGAATATATTCCTGGCAAATCAGTGATAAGTGTGTCTGGATGTCTTTTTATTACACCACTCTTCCTGTCCACAGTTACTCCCGGAAAATTGCCAACATGCTGGTTTGAACCAGTTAGCCTGTTGAATAATGTTGTCTTTCCACAATTCTGGTTTCCTGCAAGGGCAAACCCAAGCACCTGCCCTTTAGGAAGTGGGTGTTCATCTGCCTTCACATGGTATCTCCCGCCCTCGCCAAGCCCTGGGTGTGGCATGGTTTTATGTTTTTTGGGAATATTTTTTTCTACTTCTGCCTCACGGATATTGTTTATTTCAATTTTATCTGCATCCGCAATCCTGAGTGTAAGTTCGTATCCATGTATTTTTAATTCCAGAGGGTCTCCCATAGGTGCAAATTTAACCATTGTAACTTCTGCTCCAGGAATAAGTCCCATATCAAGAAAGTGCTGCCTTAGTGCACCCTCCCCGCCAGTAGATATTATATCTGCTGTTTTGCCAATTTCCAGCTCTTTAAGTGTCATTTTAATTTCCCTTTCTGGATTACTGCAACTTCCAATAATAAACCAAAATGATAAATCTATCCATTATTTCTTAATTTTGTATACAATTCTGAAAATAAAAAAATACTAATACATATTTAAAAAGCTTACTTATTAAAAATAATCTTGAACAAAAAAGTGTCTTTACCTAAGACCATCCCTAAGTAAAAACACTTCTTTATATTTCTTAAAGCAAACCGCCCTTATGCCTTTTTCATCTCTGCTGCACTACTATCCTTTGCACCAGCTTTCTTCTTTGATGCTGCTTTCTTAATTGTATACCAGAGTGTACCTGTTATACATACAGAAGAATACGCACCACATACTATACCTGCAAGAAGAGGTATTGCAAAATCCCTTACTGACTCTACACCAAGTATAGCAAGCATAAATACCATAAAGAAAGTTGTAAGTGATGTATTTATACTTCTTGTCAAGGTCTGTGTAATACTATCATTAACTATTCCCTCAAGTGCTTCACTGCTTGTACGTGTGCCAAGATTTTCACGTATACGGTCAAATATTACAATTGTAGCATTAATTGAATAACCTACAATTGTCAACATACATGCTATAAATGTATTACCTACTGAAATTCTTACAGCGGCATAAACCAGAAGTACACATACAACATCATGCAGAAGTGCTAATACTGCACTGCCCGCAAAAATTATATCCTTAAACCTGAACCATATATATATAAGCATACATATTGCTGCAATGACTACCGCAATAATAGCATCAGATTTCATCTCATCAGAAACTGAAGCACTTATACTTTGTATCTGGATACTGTCCTCTTCAATACTGTATTTTGAAGAAATAGTTGATGTAAGGTTCTTGCGCTGTTCTTCTGAAAGTTCAACTGTTTTTATTGTAAGTTCATTAGCTCCAGCAACCTCAGCTATAATAACATCATTTGAACCACTTTCTTCCATAAAAATGCTTTCTATTTCTTTCTTAAAATCTGCATCTATCTTCTGGCTGTCACTAAACGGTATATCATAAGTAGTACCACCCATAAAGTCAAGACCATAATTAAGTATGTGGCCATCCCTTGCATTGTTCACTACAAGCATAACTACACATGCCACTAACATAACCCCGGAAATTGCAAAAAACTTAACTTTATTTCCGATAAAGTTAATCTGTTTTCTTTCCTTCTCAACACCAAAATACTTAACATCATCTACACCTAATGAATACATAGCATTAAGAATAAGCTTTGTAATAACGAGAGATGTAAACATTGAAAGTATAATACCAAGTGCAAGTGTAGTTGCAAATCCCTTTACAGTTCCTGAACCCTTGACATATAAAACCGTTGCTGCAATAAGTGTTGTTACATTACCATCCACAATAGCAGACAGCGCCTTGTCAAAACCAATCTTTATACTTGACTGCACTGACTTGCCCAATCTTAATTCTTCCTTAATACGTGTAAATATAATAACGTTAGCATCAACTGCCATACCAATATTTAATATAATACCTGCCACACCTGGAAGTGTAAGTGTTATGTCAAGTACATTAAGTGCTACAAGCATAACTACAAGATAAAAAATAAGTGCAATTGAAGAAGCAAGTCCTGGAAGCCTGTAAAAAATTACCATAAATAATACTACAAGCCCAAAACCAATAGCACCAGCCAGAAGGCTTGTGTCAATTGCATCCTGCCCTAACTGTGCCCCTACTACCTGTGACTGTATTTCCTTAAGTTCAACAGGAAGTGCACCTATACGTATCATAGAAGCAAGCTCGTCCGCTTCTGCATATGTCTGGAAACTTCCAGAGATAACAGCTTTTCCATCTTTTATCTCATTCTGTACAGCAGGTGCTGATAATACTTTTCCATCATATACAATGTATATTTGTTTCCTTGAAGGATATGCTTCTGCAGTTGCCTTTGCAAACTTCTTTGTTCCTTTTGCATTAAATGAAAGTTCTACTACATACTCTTTGTTTTTAGTTATTTCATCCTGTTGTGTTCCCGCTTCTGCATTTTTAACATGCTTTCCAGAACATACCACTTTGGTATATTCTGGATTACCTGCATCATCAAACTTCATATCATCTGCTGCAACAAAATCAAGCGTACCTTCCTTACCTAAAGATTCAAGAACTTCGTCTGCATTTTCAACACCAGGTATATCAATGGAAACACGGTTATTTCCTTCCTGGACTACAGATGACTCTGTACTGTATACTTCTGCCCTGTCCTGCATCATGGCAATTGTGTCGCGCATCTCTGTATCAGTTGGATTTTCCTTAACAGCCTGGTATGTAATACTTACACCACCTGCCAGATCCAAACCAAGTTTAATATTCTGGGCACTGCCCCTATGAGCATCAGTAAATCCAACCAATGTTGTAAAAGCACAGAGCCCGGTTACTGCAAGAATTATAAATAAATACAATAACCCTTTCTTCTTGTTCTTCATGCTACATATCTCCTTTTTAACTAAACTTCTTTTGTGACTACCACTAGAAGCATAATATAAACAAGCTTGCAAGCCACATTAAAAATCATTATAACACAGTTGTCAAGTGGTTTGCAAGCATTACACCAGCTTTATTCACGTCTGTTTCATAACTGTCGTTACTATTCACAGCTACGCTGTTCATAGTAACAAGCAGCGCGGGAAACGCTGAAAATGCACACATTTTGCAAAAAATCATGCAAAATGGCGCCATAAA
>JAAWKM010000170.1 GCA_022797375.1 Lachnospiraceae bacterium | reverse complement strand
TTCGGTGCCATTTTGCACGTTTTTTGTGCAAAATGTGTACATAACCAGTGCTGAAAGCACTGCTAGTTACTATGAACAGCGTAGCTGTGAATAGTAACTTACTATTAATCCGTAAGGCTGGATAGTAACAAAATAAGGTAACAAAATGAATAAAAAATATATAAATAGTGCCACAACCTTTACCAGATTATGGCACTAATATAAACCCATATATTAATTTTTATTAAAATACCTTTTGACCCCAATATCATGGTATTTATGTAAATTTACCCTATATACTGCTTACTTTTTTACAACTTTTACTTTAACCGTTGCTGTTGCTTTTTTGTGGTTCTTGTCCCCTGCTGCTGTCACTGTAATTTTAGCTGTTCCTGTTCCTTTTATTGTAACCTTTCCGTTTTTATTTATAGTTACAACACTTGTCTTGGAACTTTTATAGCTTAATTTGCCAAAAGCTTTAATTCCGTTTAATTTAAAACTCTTGCTTCCAGCAGTTTTCTTATAGGAGGCTTTTTTAAGCTGGATTTTCTGTTTAGCCTTTGTTATTTTAAATGTCTTTGTTACTGTTCCCTTATAAGCCCCGCAGCCAGTAATTATAACCTCTGCATTTCCAGCATCAATGTTATTCTTGTAAGCTGCTGTATAGTCTGTACCCTCTGCTAACTGCTTTCCATCTGCTTCTACAGTTAAATCCTGTTTAATTTCTTCCCCTGTATAGCTGTAATTCTTTATTCCTGAAACAGTTGCTGCATTAATATCTTTTCCTGTGCTGCTGTCTGCGTCTGTACTGCCGGAAAGTTTAGCTGTGCCAAATACTGCCGGCTGTGCATAGCCCATTCCAGAAGCATCATACCAGTTAATTGTTGCTACACGTGCGCCTGACGCATCTGCATCATTTATCTGGAAATCAACACCTATAAGGTTATTTTCTGCACCTTTGGTTTTATTGAATTTAATCTTTGCTTCTATTACATACCCGCCTGCTGTTTCTTTTGCTGCACTCTGGATATTGTCTGCATTGCAGTTTTCACCATTAAAGCTTAAATCATTTTTATAGCTTATCCTGTACTGGCAGTCATCTGCTTCGTAGTTTTCAGTTTTACCATTATTTTCATCTACAAATATCTCAAATGAGTCCTGCTCCCAGGCATTAACATTATCTTTATTAAGGACTGCATCCTGGATTTGTGCAAGTACATAGAGATAATCTTCATCCCACATTGTCCTGACTGTGCCTGTTGTTGAAACAGCAGGATTTGAATTTACTGTAAGGTTATGTGCTGCTACGCTGTTCCATGCCTCATCAACTTCACCATCAATAACTGCAGAACCTTTTGTAATTACCATAAACGGTTTTAGCGTTAATGTGCCATAATATTTGCTTCTCTCACCCTGTTTCATCTGCATGTCATTCCAGCATTGTACATTTCCTGTTGATGCATCAGACACTACTACATCAAGTCCAATTTTGGCATTTGCTGTTTTGCCCGCAATTCCAATTTCCTTCTCTGCTACATAACCATCTGTTGTTGCTGCAGCTTCATCCCTTTTTATAGTAATAGTCTCAACACCATTAATATTTTCTGCCTTAGCATTATCTTTGTCAATATAGATTGTTACTTTATCTTCTGCATCATTTGTTGCATCCTTAACTGCTACCTGCAGATAAAGAGTGCCATCTTTCCATAAAAGCTTCATTGATGAACTGCCATCTGTTCCAATATTTACTGGCTGTGCAAGTGCCCAGTCTTTATTTTCACTCTGGAGTACGTCTGTTTCATTAATATTAGGCAGGAGTTTTGAAGGGTCTGTTATTCCAAAGAAAGCTGGCTTTGCCTTAAGGTTTTCATCAAATAAAAGCGGCATATTGTGCCTCCCCTGTGAAAACTCTGGTGAAAGCAGCCATGAATCGTCATCTGAAACTCCCCAGAATACTATTGCTGTTATATTAACACCTTCATCTTTTGCTTTAAGGATTGTGTCTATAATTTCCTTATAGCGGTACGCCTGCTTTGTCTGCTCTGCTTCTTTCTGTGCTGCGCTGCCGTCATAACTCTTGCTTGCAAGCATATCAAGTTCTGTAATCTGGACTTCGTCTACATGTCTGCCATATTCTGTAATAGCATTATAAAGTTCATTTGCACCTGGGCTTTCCATTGAATAATGTGCCTGCATACCAATGCCGTCAATTCTTGCCCCTTCTGAAGCTTTTATTGCATCTGCAAGTTCTGATATGCATTTTACTTTTACAGGGTCTGTTTCGCCATAGTCATTATAGAAAAGCTTTACTGCTTTATCTGCATATTTATTTGCATATGTAAACGCATTTATAATATACTCATTGCTGTCTTTATAAATCTTGTGGTAATTTGTCTCCCCTTTGCCATCTGCAACCCTGAGACCGCCTTTTTCACCATCAGATGGAACAATTGCCTCATTTACAACGTCCCAGCAGTATACAAGCCCTGGATATTTCTCCTGTACATGTGTAAGCACTTTCTGGATATATTCTTCAAGCCTTTTATTCATAGCATCTTTACTAAGAAGATTGCCACTCTTGTCCTTGTAGAAAAAGTCTGGTGTCTGTGAATGCCAGCAAAGTACATGTCCGCGTACATGTATCTGGTCTTTTTCAGCTTTGCCCTGGTTATACTTCCAGAAAGCATCAAGTGTAGTGTCAGGAATAGTAAAGTCAAGCTTTAAACTGCCATCATCATTAATTCCTTTAATAATATAATCCGGCTTCATTTCATTTCCAGCCGTTACACTGTTATAATGCTTCTGTACAAGCTGCATCTTATTTTCGTTTGACAGTATATCTGCTGTAAGTGCACCACCAACTTTAAAGTCATACTTTGCATTTTTAGAGATGAAATAATCTTTTAATGAAGGTATATCTTTTTCTATTGATAAATCAGCATTATTTTCTGTAACTGAAAGTTCATCTACATAAAATGAATTTTTGCATGTTTCATCAGCAACTTTAAATTGCAATTCTGTAAGGTCTCCTGACCAGTTTGCAGTAAAGCTTCCGCTTATCTGCCTCCATTCATCTTTAGATGCCGTTACTGTATTGCCTGATATACCCCAGCCATCATAGACAGGCTCACCACCGTTATCACCAGTGGACTGTATTGTAAGTCCTGCCTTAACCGTTGACTCTGCTGTATATTCTTCACCCAGCTTTACCCAGCAGCTAAAATCATACTTTGTCTTGTTTTTAACTTTGTCTTTAATAGTCTGCGCAAGGGAATTCCATGTATCAGACCTTTCAGTAACTTTCACATAACCGCCATCCTGGTCGTGCCCTTTTCCATCATTTATAAATTCCAGCTTTGCTGTATCTGCTGTTGTTGCAAACCATCCATTTGCATCTGTACTAAATGACGGGTTATCAAGGATATTAGTACCTGCTGCAGACACACTGGCGGTATTCCCTGGAAAACCTGCACATGCACCTGTTAAAACCATTGATGCACATAATGTGGTACAGGTTACTTTTTTTAGTTTTCTTGTAAACATATAAAACCTCCTCCAATCATTGTAATTTTAGACATGAAAACAAATACTATAATACAGATATCTGTTTTGCTGTACTCCAGTTATATTATAAATATTCCATATAAAATTTTGTCCCTGCTAATTATAGAAAAAACAGGTGTAAATTATAGAAAAAGCAGGCAGCCCCACTATTAAAACAATGGGGCTGCTTTATAAAACAATAATTTTATAATTTTATTCTACAGTTACTTTTTTCTTAAATGTTTTAGCCTTGCCATCTGCAAGTTTTACCTTTACAGTTATTACTGCTTTACCCTTGCTTTTTGCCTTGACTGTACCATCTTTTGATACTTTTGCAACACCTTTATCTGAAGACTTATATGTAATAACTGCTGCCTGTTTTCCATAAGGCACACTCTTTTTAAGGCTGGTTTTTGCTACAAGCTGTGAAGGCAGTTTAACATTAATCTTTGTACTGCCACCCTTCTTAACAGAAGCTTTTTTAACAGAAACTTTTGAACTGCCAAGAAGTGTAACAACATTTTTGCCACTTAATTCTTTATCTGTAACTACATAATCATTTCCAGGATAACATTCAATGCCTGCCATGCCATCACCAAGTACAACCCTCTTGCTGTTAGCAATTTCTTCAAGCTTTCCTGTCTTTTTATTATAGCAGTATACATATACACTGTCACCAGCACTTACTGATGAAGCAAGGACAGGTGATGAAACCTTAATGCCTCCTTTAGTATTATTCTCTGCTACAGATACAATATAAGAATTACTATTTTTAACACCATTAGCAGATAATATCTTTTCTATATTTTCTTTTATGCTGCCTTCTGCATCTGCTACTTTTTTAGTCTTTACTGTTATATCAATATCCCTGTCCATCTTTGCAAGTTCACTTTGTGGTATTGTGACAGTAAATGACTCTGCCGGGTTTGCATTTTCAATTTTAACAACAAGTTTCCTTGAACCGTTTAATGCACTTGATATGCTTTCCTTTGTTACCACTACTTTGCCAACAGATACGCCAGCTACATCAGGAACTGCCACTTTTACAACCATTTTACGTCCCTGGTTTGCTATAACTGCATCAACTGTAGGCTTTTCAACATAAATGCTAATGCTGCTTACAGCAGCTTCCTTTGCATTTAACATAAAACTTTCTGGTATATTGACTTTGGCAGAATAATTGCTGTTAATATCTGAAACCCCTGTATAGATAGCAGAATCTGAATCCACTATTGTACCATCTGTCTTAGAAGTTTTATTTGTAACCATTACAGCATTAACTAAACTGCTGCTGTATTTTTCTGTTGTTTTTATTAACCCGTCCATACTTTCTGTAACTGTTTCTTTAATATTCTGTATATTTCCAGGCAGAGTTACCTTTTCTATTATTGTTGTTTTGTTGCCTTCTACTGTAGTAGTAGTTTCTGTAACTGCACCTGTAACATTATCTTTTATAGTTTCAGTTGTAGTCCCTGGTGCTGGTGTAGCTTCTGGTGCTGCACTTCCTGCTGGTACCTGTGTTCCTTCCGGCGCTGCAGAACTTTCCGGTGCTGTGCTTTCTGATGGATTGCTGCTGCCTTCTGGTGCTGTACTTTCTGATGGTGCTGGTGTATTTTCTGTTGCTGGTGGATATACCACATATGGAGGCACAACAACCTGCCCTGGTTTATTTGTTGGGACAGAAACCCCTGCTCCTGCTGCAAGCTTGGCTGTACCAAATACTGCTGGCTGCCCCCAGCCCATTCCAGAAGCATCATACCAGTTAATTGTTGCCACACGTTTTCCAGAAGCATCTGCATCATTAATCTGGAAATCAACTCCTATAAGATTATTTTCTGCACCTTTTACTTTATTAAACTTAATCTTTGCTTCTACAATATAGCCATCTTCTGTTTCTTTTACTGCACTCTGGATATTATCTGCATTACAATTCTGTCCATTAAAGCTTAATTCATTCTTGTAATTTATCCTGTACTGGCAGTCATCTTCCTCATAACTTGTAGTTTTGCCGTTATTTTCATCTACAAATATTTCAACTGAATCCTGCTCATATTCATCCGGGCTGTCACTATTAAGCACTGCATCCTTTACATTTACAAGTACGTAGAGGTAATCCTCATCCCACATCGTCTGGACTGTGCCTGTTGTAGAAACAGAAGGGTTAGAATTTACTGTCAGTTTATGTGGTGCTATACCATTCCATGCACTGTCAATTTCACCATCAATAACTGCTGAACCCTTAGTAATTACCATAAATGGCTTTAATGTTAATGTGCCATAGTACTTGCTTCTTTCATCCTGTTTCATCTGGAAATCATTCCAGCACTCTGAAGTCCCTGCCGCTGCATCATAAACTACTACATCAAGACCAAGTTTTGCATTTGCAGTCTTTCCTGCAATTCCAAGTTCTTTTTCTGCTACATATCCATCTGCTGTTTCTGTGGCATCACTTCTTTTAATAGTTACTTTTTCAATACCATTATTATTTTCCGCCTTAGAATTTTCTTTATCAAGATATATAGTTACTTTATCATCTGTATCAGATGTTTTGTCTTTTACAGTTACCTGTACAAAAAGTTTTCCATCATTCCATAAAAATTTCATGGATGCATTACCATCTGTACCAATATTTACAGGTGAAGCAAGAGACCAGTCTTTGCTGCTGCTTTCAAGTACATCTGCTTCATTTATATTTGGTACAAGCCTTGAAGGTTCAACAACTGCCCAGTATGCTGGCTTTGCTTTAAGGTTCTCATCAAACAGCAGAGGCATATTGTGTCTTCCATCTGAAAATTCAGGTGAAATTAACCATGAGTCATCATCTGCCACACCCCAGAATACTAATGCTGTAATATTAGTACCATCATCCTTTGCTTTAAGTATTGTATCAACAAATTCTTTATAACGGTATGCCTGCTTTACCAGTTCTGTTTCTTTCTGTGCATCACTTCCGTCATAGCTTTTGCTTGCAAGCATATCAAGTTCTGTAATCTGTACCTCGTCCACATGCCTGCCATACTCTGTAATTGCATTATAAAACTCTTCTGCACTTGGTGATTCCATTGAATAATGTGACTGCATTCCAATACCGTCAATTCTTCCGCCACCTGCTTTTATTGCATCCGCAAGTCCAGAAATACATTTTACCTTTACCGGGTCTGTTTCACCATAGTCATTATAGAAAAGCTTAACGCCTTCTTCTACATATTTATCTGCATATGTAAATGCCTTTACGATATACTCATTGCTGTCTTTATAAATCTGGTGGTAGAATGTTTCTTTGCCATCACTGCCATAAACCCTTAAACCGCCTTTTTCACCATCAGCCGGGATAATTGCTTCATTTACAACATCCCAGCAGTATATAAGCCCTGGATATTTTGTATTTACATGGTCAAGCACTCTCTTTATATACTCTTCAATCCTTGCATTCATAGCATCTTTACCAAGAAGATTGCCTTCTGTATCTTTAAAGAAGAAATCTGGTGTCTGTGAATGCCAGCAAAGCACATGCCCACGTATATGTATCTGGTCTTTCTCAGCTTTGCCCTGGTTATACT
>JAAWKM010000169.1 GCA_022797375.1 Lachnospiraceae bacterium | reverse complement strand
TGCACAAAAAACGTGCAAAATGGCACCGAAGAACTCGTATTTTTGACGAAAAAAACGTGTCAAAAATCCTCGGATTTAATTGACTGTGAATAGTAACTACGTTTTACAACAAAATTGTATGACTGGAAATTATTCTTGAAATAGGCATAGAATTATGCTATACTTTGTTTTGTTGTGTTTTGGTTATTTAACCACAGAAAAAATAACCCGGGTGTTCGTGACCTTCCATCCGCATATCAAAACTAAAGGAGATTAAAATTATGAACAAAAAAATTCTATTTATCACACAATCAGCAATGATTGCAGCGGTTTACATTGTGCTTACGTATTTTATAAGTGCTTTTAACCTTGCATCAGGCTCAATCCAGATAAGGATTTCAGAGGCATTAACGGTTCTTCCTTATTTTACGCCAGCTGCAATTCCAGGTTTATTTATAGGATGCTTCCTGTCTAATATACTTATAGGAAGCCTTGTTCCAGATATAATATTTGGAAGCCTTGCAACATTAATTGGTGCTATTGGTACATATCTTTTAAGAAACCATAAATTTGCACTTACTCTTCCTCCAGTAATAGTTAATATGCTTGTTGTACCATTTGTACTTAAATACGCATATGGTGTACCGCCAGTTATTTTTAAGAATATGGACCTGACTATTCCGTTTCTTATGGCAACTGTAGGAATTGGTGAAGTTATTTCATGCTGTATACTTGGAACCCTGCTTGTCCGTTCATTGGGCAGGTACAGAGGGCAGATTTTTGGCATTGTTGCTTCAAAGCCTGTTACAAAAGCATAAAAATATCCTGGTTTACCAGGATTGTGAATTTCATCTGTCTAAGAGGAATATTAAAACGGGGTACAGAATATATTGTATAAATGAATTCCAGTAAATCATTCTTGGAAAGGGAGGGTACTATGTCAAGAACCAGGATAGTGATTTTACAAATGAGGGAAATTATATATACAGCTATATTTGCAGGCCTTGGCATACTGTTGCTTATAATATTATTTTTCATGTTTTGGCCTGATGGAAAAGATGAAAATAGGGAACGGGCAGATAATGAAAAGACAGCTGTTTATGAGGCTGGTATCTATAATAAAGAGATGACAGTAGGCGACAGTGTTATTAACCTGCAGGTGGTTCTTGATGAGGAACAGGTTAAATCAGTAGAAATGACAAACCTGGATGATACGGTGTCTGCAATGTACCCGCTTATGAGACCTTCTGTTGAGTCAATCTCAAACCAGCTTGCAGCAGGTGCATCATTAGATGAGATAGTATTGTCAGATGAGGGGCAGTATACAGAAAAGATGATTTTAAATGAAGTAGATAATGTTTTAGATGAACATAAGGCAAAATGATTTATAAAGGTGTGTCTGTAAAAGGCGCACCTTTTATGTTATAATAAAGTGGCAGTTATTACATTTTATAAAGGAGAAAGTGATGTCATTACAATTTATACTTGGGGGTTCAGGCAGGGGAAAGACTTATTATATACAGCATATGGCTGTCAAAGAGGCTTTTGAAAACCCACAGAAAGAATATATATTAATTGTGCCTGAACAGTTTACAATGCAGACGCAGAAAGAACTTGTAGAGTTAAGCCCTGGAAAGGGTATTATGAATATTGACGTACAAAGCTTTGTAAGGCTTGCTTTCAGGGTTTTTACTGAGCTTGGGGCAGGAAATGAACCTGTACTTGATGATATGGGAAAGACTATGATATTAAAGAAAGTCCTGCTTGACAGGCAGGATGAACTTGGATATTTTGGCAGGAATATACATAAAAAGGGATATATTGCAGAGATAAAGTCTTTTTTATCAGAGCTTGTACAATATGGAATTGATGATGAAATGCTTGAAAGAATGATTGGAAGTGCAGAAAAGAAACCTGCACTTAAAAGAAAGCTTGAAGATATGGCAGTAGCTTACAGGGCATTTCTTGATTATATAAATAATAATTATATAACTTCCGAAGAAGTTATAACTGTATTCTCAGAAATTGCAAATATGTCAGAGATTATCAGGGGAAGTGTTATATTTTTTGATGGCTTTACTGGATTTACCCCATTACAGTATAAACTTCTGGCGGAGTTAATGAAGGCAGCAGAAAAAGTGTATGTAACTGTTTCAATAAATGCTGGTGAACCTGTAACAAGTGAGGGCGCAAAACACAGGCTTTTCCACATGAGCCGTAAGACAATATGCAGGCTTAGGGATATTGCATATTTAAATAATATAGAAGTGCTGGATAATATATGGACAGGTTTAACTGAAGATAAAAGCAGGTATGCAGAATCACCATCACTTTCTGCACTTGAAAAGAATCTGTTCCGTTACAATATGGAGAAATACAGCAATCCAGGTGAAATTTCGATACATTTGTTAAGGCAGCCTGGTGATGAAGTTTCGTTTATTATACAGGAAATTAAACATCTGCTTAGGGAAAAGAAATGCAGGTATAAAGATATTGCTATAATAGCAGGTGATTTGCAGACCTATGGGATTATAATTGACAATGAAATGAAACAGGCAGGGTTACCATGTTTTATTGACCAGAAGAAAAGTGTGCTTTCAAACCCGTTTGTTGATGCTATAGATGCAGTACTTGATGTTTTAATTAAGGATTTTGCTTATAAAGATGTGATGAGATATCTTAAAGGAAGTTTTGTAGGAATTACTAAGGAATATGCAGATATTATGGACAATTTTATTCTTGCAACAGGAATAAGGGGACATAAAAAATGGGGTAAGGAATGGGACAGTGGGTATGTGTACCAGAGGTGTACTGCTGAATCAAGAGAATATGCGGACGGTGTTATAAATTCTGTGCGTGAAAATATAGCAGAAGTGTTATTGCCACTCTATAAAGAAACAGTTCCAAAGAAACACACTGTAAGGCATTTTGCAGAGGTGTTCTGCAATTTTTTTGAAGAACAGGATTTTTACAGGCTTATTATGGAGAAAGCAGATTTATTTACAGAGCGGGGTGAGCTGGCGCTTGCAGGTGAATATGGGCAGATTTATGGAATTGTATTGTCTGTATTTGACAGGCTTGTAGAGCTTCTTGGTGATGAAGAAATGAAACTTTCTGAATTTAAAGAACTGCTTGACACAGGATTTTCAGAAGCAAGGATAGGGCTTATACCGCCTGGTACTGACCAGATTGTTGCGGGTGATATGTCAAGAACACGTATTTCTGGAATTAAATATTTATTCTTTATAGGAGCCAATGATATAAATATTCCTAAAGGAAATTCTGGTGGTGGTATTCTTTCAGACTCTGAAAGGACTTTTCTTTCAGGTGAAGAATTTGAGATTGCACCAACATCAAGGGAGCTTGTATACCAGGAACAATTTTACCTTTATCTTAACATGACAAAACCATCCTCACATCTTTATATAACATATTGTGAAACAGGCAATGACGGGAGGGCCCAGAACCCGTCATATATTATAGAAAGATTTATAAAAATGTTTCCAGGGCTTTGTGTCAAGACAGAAGAAACAAGAAATGATGCGGAACATATTTTATCAAATGACCTGGGTCTTAAATATCTGGTAAATGGTCTTAGGAAAGCAGATTACAGTGGCAGCCAGTGGGGAGAAATTTATAAATTTTATCTTGTAAATAAAGATTATAATACTATGCTGGAAAGACTGGTAAATGCTTCATTTTACAGGGAGGTAAAAAGCAAAATCTCACAAAAGGCAGCAAAGGCACTTTATAATGAAGTGTTCCGTGGAAGTACTTCACAGCTTGAAAGGTATGCTGCATGTGCATTTTCATATTTTGCCCAGTATGGGCTGCGCCTTGAAGAAAGGGCAGAGCATAAGGTAGAATTTTTTGATATAGGAAATATTGTACATGAAGCTTTGCAGTTATATACGGACAGGCTTCTGAAAAATGGAAAACAGTGGTGGGAGCTTACAGAAGAAGAGCAGCATATACAGGCCAGTGAGTGCCTGGATGAAGCTGCTAGTAAATATAAAAACAGCCTTATGTACGAGACTGAAAGGGATACTTATATGCTTGTAAGGCTTAGAAAACTGTTAAACAGGACTGTATGGGCTGTGACAGAACAGATGAAACTTGGAAAGTTTGATACTATAGAAAGTGAATTTACTTTTGATATAACAGAGGATAATGACAATATTAAGGATAATAAAAAAGATATAATCCACCTTATTGGGCGTATTGACAGGATTGATGAACATAAAGATGATAAATGTGCTTATATAAAGATTGTTGATTATAAAACGGGAAAGAAGGATATGTCACTTTCAGACCTTTATTATGGTCTTCAGATGCAGCTTGTTATTTATCTTAAGGCAGCTATGGAAGCGGCAGATGAGGCAAAACTTGTAATACCAGCGGGAGTCCTTTACTATAATATTGCGGACCCTGTTATTGAGGGAAAACCTGATAAAAGCCAGATTGAAAGTGAAATGTTAAAGAGCCTTAAAATGAGGGGAATTATAAATGAAGATGACCCTGTAATACCTTTACTTGATGCTAATTTTGAAACAGGCACAGGAGAGTTTCCTGCTAAAGTTTCATCAGTTGTTGCACCGTTTGGCACTGATAAGGATGGCAATTTAAAGAAAGCATCCCAGGCAATTACAACGAAAGATTTTGATAATATTATATCTTATACACAGAAGAAAATAGTAAATATGAGTAATGAAATTATGGATGGAAGGACAGAAGCACACCCATACAGAAAAAATGATACTGAAGGGCGGACAGCATGTGACTATTGCGGTTACAGGGATATATGCAGGTTTGATGTCCGTATCCCAGGTAATAATTTCCGTGTGCTGGATAAATTAAGTGACGATGATGTACTTAATAAAATAAAAGAGCCAGATAATTAACAGTCCAGTCTTCAGTAAAATGCGGGGATTTTTGATATCTTATTATTAAGCCATAAGGCTGGATAATAAGACAATAATAATAGAAAGGCAGATTAAATATGGGATATGCAAAATGGACTAAGGAGCAGGAGCTTGTTATTAACCTGCGTGACAGGAATATACTTGTGTCTGCAGCGGCTGGTTCAGGTAAAACGGCAGTACTTGTTGAAAGGATTATACAGATTATATCAGACAGAAGCAGGCGCGTTGATATAGACAGGCTTTTAGTTGTGACTTTTACAAAGGCTGCTGCTTCAGAGATGAGAAGCAGGGTTGGTGATGCAATAGAGGGGATGCTTTTAGAAAACCCTGATGATGAACATTTGCAAAGGCAGGCAACTCTTTTGCATAATGCGCAGATAACAACTATAGACAGCTTCTGCCAGAATATTATACGCAATTATTTTCATGTAATTGATTTGGACCCGTCTTTCAGAGTTGCAGATGAGAATGAACTTGCAATAATGAAAACGGATATTATGGAGGAACTTCTGGAAAGCAGATACAAAGAAAGCAGGGAAACTAATAACCAGGATTTTCTTGATTTTACAGAGAGCTTTTCACCTGGAAGGACTGACAGTAATATAGAAGAACTTGTCTTAAGGCTTTACAATATATCTGTAAGTTATCCCTGGCCAGAGGAATGGCTTGGAAGTTGTGCAGATATGTATTCATGTAATAGCATGGAAGAATTTGAAGAAACTTTATGGATGAAGGAACTTAAAAAATATATTGATGATTCATTAAATGACTATCTGGCATCAGCAAACAGGGCACTGGAAATATGCAATAGTGGTGGAGGACCTGGAAATTACTGTGATGCAATAGAGTCTGATATTAACCAGATTATGATGGTAAAGGAAGCAGACAGTTATGTTAGTTATTATAATGCATTTTGTATGCTTAATCCCGCAAGGCTTTCTGCAAAACGTGACCCAGGTGTTATTCCAGAGAAGAAAGAGGAGGTAAAGGCACTTAGGGAAGGTTACCAGAAAAATGGCTTACAAGTGCTTAAGAAAAATTTCTTTTACCAGACTCCAGAGGAAATGCTTGCTGATATTAAGGCAATGTACCCTTTGGTAAATGAACTTATAAAACTTGTAAAAGATTTTTCGGATTTATTTGCTGCAAAGAAAAGGGAAGAAGGTATTCTGGATTTTGCAGATATGGAACATTTTGCTCTAAATATACTGACATGTAAGGAAGATGGAGAAGTAAAACCAAGTGCGGTTGCGTGTGAATTACAGGAATTTTATGAGGAAATAATGACCGATGAGTACCAGGACAGCAATTTTGTGCAGGAACTTATACTGACAAGCCTTTGCCGTGCACCAGAGCAGAAGCCATATCTTTTTATGGTTGGTGATGTTAAACAGAGTATTTACCAGTTCCGTCTTGCGAGACCTGAGCTTTTTATGCAGAAATATAATAGTTACACTATTTCTGACAGCCCATACCGCAGGATAGATTTGCATAAGAATTTCAGAAGCAGGGAAATTGTACTTGAGTCTTCTAATTTTATATTTGAGAATATTATGAAAGAATGTCTTGGCGGCATTAATTATGATAATGATGCAAAGCTTGTAACAGGAAGGAATTATGAAGATACAGATTTAAATATTTCTAAGAAAACGGATATACTTGTTATAGAACAGAAAAGCGAAGAGGCAGAAAATATTGAGAAACGTATTCTTGAGGCAGCATCAATAGGTGACTGTATACGTGGAATGGTACAGGGAGACAATCCACTTTATATCAGTGGGAAAGATGGCTACAGGCGTGCAGAATACAGGGATATTGTAATTTTATTAAGAAGTGTAAGCGGATGGTCAGAAGAGTTTATAGAAACACTTACAGATATGGGAATACCTGCATTTTCTGATACAAAGACAGGATATTTTTCAGCAATAGAAGTTTGTACCATACTGGATTTTTTACGCATTATTGATAATCCAAGGCAGGATATACCATTAGTGGCAGTTCTGCGTTCCATTATATGCAATATAACAGATGAGGAGTTAGCTTGTATTGCAGCATTGCCACGTACATTAAACTATATGGATTAGATTATGAAGAAGGAAAACAGCTTGCCAAAAAGCTGGAAAAGTTCTGCAATATGCTTTATCATTACCAGGAAATGGCAAAGTATTCTTCTGTCTATGAAATATTACAGTGTGTTTATAAAGAAACAGGATATTATGATATTATGTCTGCTATGCCAGCTGGTGAAAAGAGGGCAGCCAACCTTGATATCCTTTTGCAGCAGTCCATAGAATTTACAGAAAACGGGCAAAGAGGAATATTTGGGTTTACACATTATATTGAACGCCTTAATAAATCGAATATTGATTTTGGGGAGGCTTCGGTTAATGGTGAAAATACTAATGCTGTAAGGATTATGAGCATACATAAAAGTAAAGGCCTGCAGTTTCCTGTTGTATTTGTGGCAGGCATGGGTAAGCATTTTAATCTGCAGGACGCAAGGAAATCCACAATAATTGATGCTAGTTTTGGCATAGGCGCAGATTATATTGATTTGGATTTAAGGGTAAAACAGCCTGTACTTATGAAAAAATTTATGGCAAACCAGATAAAGAAAAATACACTTTCTGAGGAAATAAGGATACTTTATGTTGCGCTTACACGTGCTGAAGAAAAGTTAATACTGACAGGGACAGCAGCAAATATTAGTAAAAAAATGGACAGATGGAGAAACAAAGGCGGAAACCATAGCATGACTTCACTTATGGGTGCACAGACATATTTTGACTGGATTATGCCAGTGCTGCTTAATGGAGGCCTTGATGTAGAAAGACTGTTTAATATTAAAACAACAGGACAGGGTGATATTATTACAGAAGAGCAGCAGGAACTTGAGAAAAGTATAAATAACTATAACCTGCTGAGAAACTGGAATACAGAAATAGTTTATAATGAAAACCTGCATAAAGAAATAGAAAGGCAGTTAAATTATAAATATCCATATTACAGCGGGCAGAAGCTTCCTGTTAAAATATCTGTTACAGAAATTAAAAGAATAGCAGAACAGAAAGCAGAAGTAATTGCGGGTGATGAAGATAATATTGTAACAGAACATAATTATGATGTTATACCTAAAGCACGTTTTATGAAAGATGCTAGTAAAATATCTAATGCAGAAAAGGGAACACTTTACCACCTTGTAATGGAACATCTGCCATATAGCAAATTAAATGATGGATTTGATTTTAAAGGGTTTATAACAGAAATGGCAGATAGTGGTTATATGACAGAGGAGGAAGCCTCAATAATTGATGCCAGGAAATTTAAAACATTTTATAAAAGCAGTATATGTAAACGTATGTGCAGGGCGCAGGAAAGCGGCAGATTAAAAAGGGAGCAGCCTTTTATAATTGGCATAAAAGCAGAGGAACTTTATGACCTGCCTGGCAATATGGGTGAAGAAACCATATTAATGCAGGGAATAATTGATGCATTTTTTGAAGAAGATGGAAAGATTGTGCTTGTTGATTATAAAACAGATTTTGTAAAAAGAGGCAGCAGCAATGAACTGGCAGAAAAATACAGGGAGCAGCTTGGATATTATGCAAGGGCACTTAATAATATAACAGGGAAAGAAGTTAAAGAAAAAGTTATTTATTCATTTGCACTTGGTGAAGAGGTATTTGTAAGATAAGCTGTAAGTAAAATGCAGTTCCGGTTTTTTATGCCTGGAACTGCATTTAATGTATTAGTTATTTTCTTCAATAACAACAGTCTCCGAATTGCCGTTTCTTGCAGATTCTAATACGGCTTCTGCCAGTTTTTCAAAATTATTTCCTGAATGGCTTGCCCCTGAAATAATATCTACCTGGACATTTTCCTGTCCATCTATAATCTGCTGGACATATTCCCTCGTATATTTATTTGGGTATGTATCTTGTTCTGGCATCATGTTTTTCATATATGTATTATCCCATGCTTTAATAAAACCACTTTTATTTTTAGCATTAAATTCTGCTGAAACAATAGTGTTATTTTTAACCTGTATACGCAGGTATTCTTTCCAGCCATGTGAATATTCTGATGTTTCTGCTGTATAATAGCCATCTTTCATAGAATTAAGCCCGTTACAGCTTGTAATAACAGGAGAAACTAAAAGTAAAACAGGTATTAAAAATAATAAATTTCTTTTCATTATTCCACCTCCTTTAGCTTAACAGCGGATACAATCTGTCCAAGTTCTTCTGCCTGGCTTAGTGAAAGTGAAGCAATCTCATCTGTTTCTTTGGCAAGCCCCTGGTTGGCATTTGCAATATCAAGCACAGTGCGTATTTCATTTGATACCATTTCAATAGTTTTCTTTTGTTCAACCGTAATATTAGCCATATTTTCGGAAATTTTTGTAAAATCAGAAGCAGCTGTTTTTATTGTCTGGAAAGAGCCAGAGGTTTCTTTTGCTGTTTTCATGCCTTGTTTAATAGAAAGGCTTGCTTTTTCTATAATATTACTTGTTTTATTAAGGGCATCTGCTGTCTGGTCTGATAATACGCCTATCTGTTGTGCAACTATTGCAAACCCTTTTCCTGTTTCACCAGCCCTTGCGGCTTCTATTGATGCATTTAAGGCAAGAAGGCTTGTTTGTGACGCAATTTCTTCAATTAACTGGCTTATTGTAATAATTTCCTGCATATCGTTATTTATGCTTTCCATTGTAGAAAGCATGTCATCCATCTGTTTTTTACCTTCTTCAACACGCAGTTCTGCTATGTCTGCACTTTGTTTTACCTGGCGTGCATTTGTATCAATTTCGTCAATTTCCTGTATAATCATAACAATCCTGCCATTTAGACGTTCCAGTGCCTGTGTCTGTTCTATTGAGCTGTCATAAAGTTTCCTTGCATATTCTGATGTTTCAGATGAATTACTGTTTACAGCTAGAGAAGCATTATTAATACGGTGCATTGTATTATTTAATGATGCTGTAATTGAAGATAATGCTTCTTTAATTGCAATAAAATCACCATTAAAATTATCTGATACTTCTCCAGAATAATCTCCAGATGAAAGCAGTCCCAGATAAGATGTAATATCATCAATATATGAAGCAAGGCTTGTTACTGTCTGGGAAAGGGCAGTTGTAAGGACTTCTGCTTCAGTGTTATTATCTGCTAATGGTACTTCCTGTTTTAAATCGCCAGAAGAAAGTGAAGCCAGGCGGTTTGTTGCAAGTGAAAGTGAGCCAGATATATTTCCAGCAACTTTTACAATTATTTTCCTTGTAATTATTTGCAATACTATAATTATAATAATACTGGCAAGAACAGAAAAAAACAGGATTTTTAAAAAGTCATTTCCTGGTGCTGCAATCATAAGGGTCCAGTTTGTTCCTGCTATTGGAGAGTAAGCTATGTAATGTTGTTTTGCGTTTAAAAATATAGAGCGTGAATCTGTCTGGAAACCAAGCATGGAATTAAAAATACGTTTATTTTTACGTGAATTATATAATTCATAAATATTTTCATGGTTTTCCATTGCTGTAATATCTTTATCAGCTATAATGTTTCCACTGTTGTCTGTAATATATGCGAGACCTCCATTACCTATATTTATATTGGAAAGCACATCATTTAATAAATCATATTTATAACTTCCAATAAGGTAAGAGAGAGGGGTTCCTTCATTGTCCAGAAGAGGAATTCCTATTGAAAGCTGCCAGGTGTTATTATTATATTGTGGTTCACCAATAGTAATATTTGCAGTTTCTTCAAGATACTGGTAGTAACTCCATTCTGTAATAGAGGATGGTGCATCTGCATCTCCATATATTTTATTTCCAGATAAGTCATAAACAGCAATCCATACAAATTCAATGCGTTTTTTATATGATTCTAAAACTTGCTGTTTCTGTGCATTATCTACAGAAATATCTATTAAAGCATCTTCCTGTGCGATGCTGTCTACCCTGTCAGCTAGCAAGTGCAGGTTGGAGCTGATGTTTTGTGAAGAAATCCTGGCAGTAACCTGAAGGCTGTCCCTAAGTACAGAAGATGTAGATGTTAGTGATGTAATGACCATCATTAAAATGAGAACAACACCAAGCATGACAGATATTGATGTTACATAATATACAATAATTTGCTTAATGCTATGTGGATTATCTGTTACTTTTTTCCTTTTCATTACTTATCATCCCTTATATTTATTATTGAAATTTTTATTTAAATCTATATTTTTCATTATTCTATAATATTATATTTAAAATATCAATAATTTATAAAATATTTTTATTTAAAAAGTATTCGTATCATAGATGTTTTTAATTAACGTATAAAGGGAATAAACCTGTAAAGATTTATTCCCTTTTATATATATAGTTTTATTTAGAAAAATTCTGCAAATTAACCAAAATATCTTTCAAGAAGTCCTTTAAATGCCTTGCCATGCCTTGCTTCATCTCTTGCCATTTCATGTACAGTATCATGGATTGCGTCTAAGCCAAGTTCTTTAGCTTTCTTAGCGATAGCCATTTTACCTGCTGTTGCACCGCATTCTGCATCTACACGCATTTCAAGGTTTTTCTTTGTGCTGTCTGTAACAACTTCGCCAAGTAATTCAGCAAATTTAGCAGCATGTTCAGCTTCTTCGTAAGCAGCTTTTTCCCAGTAAAGGCCAATTTCAGGATAACCTTCGCGGTGTGCAACCCTTGCCATTGCAAGATACATTCCAACTTCTGAACATTCACCATTAAAGTTATCACGGAGTCCCTGGAGGATTTCTTCATCAACGCCCTGTGCAACACCTACTACATGTTCAGCAGCCCAGCTCATTTCACCTTCCTGCTTTTTGAACTTGTCTGCACCAACACCACACTGAGGACACTTTTCTGGAGCTGCATCTCCTTCATAAACATAACCACATACTGTACATACATATTTTGCCATAATAGTATCTCCTTTTTAATTATATGATTTCAAGTATATTAAAATACCTGATTAATTCTTAATAATAGTAATTATTACTGATTTCTTGCTTATAATAACATTAAACAAATTGATTGTCAATATGTTTTTAAAATTTTTATCTGGAATTTTTTACTGGCTGTTACTATTCACAGTCCAGTAAAAGATATATCATTCCGCAAGCTTGTTTGCAGGAATGTATATATCTTTTACTGGGCTGCGAAAGCTGTCACTCCACAAAGCCTCAGACAACAGACACTGTTTTTGTGGCTGTTAGCTGCTGTTTTTGCAGCGGTCTGTGGATTGTCCTGTGGAG
>JAAWKM010000168.1 GCA_022797375.1 Lachnospiraceae bacterium | reverse complement strand
ACAACAATTTTAAAGCAATAGACGATATTAGTTTTAAAATCGAAGAAGGCGAAATCGTTGGTTTTCTAGGTCCAAATGGTGCTGGAAAATCCACAACAATGAGCATTATAACAGGTTACATAGAACCAACAAAAGGAAAAATTATCGTAAACGGCTATGATATTAGTCAAAAAGCCAAACAAGCAAAAAGACAAATTGGTTATATGCCAGAAAATGTGCCATTATACTCAGAATTAACAGTAAAAGAATTTATAGCTTATATGGCAGACTTAAAACTTGTAAAAAGAAAAGAAAAAAAATCAGAAATTGAAAGAGTTCTAAAACAAACAGGACTAACAGAAGTCAAATCAAAACTTATAAGAAACTTGTCAAGAGGTTACAAACAAAGAGTTAGCCTAGCGGGAGCTCTAATAGGAAATCCTCCAATATTAATATTAGATGAACCAACAGTTGGTCTTGATCCAAAACAAGTAACAGAAATAAGAAATCTTATAAAATCTTTAAAAGAAAAACATACAATATTAATAAGTTCACACATTTTAAGTGAAATAAATCAGATGTGCAATAAAATTATAATTATTAATAATGGCAAAATAGTTAAAATAGACAAAACAGAAAATATAGAAGCAGAAACACAAAATAATAATTCAGATACTAAAGAATTAATAATAACTGTTGAAGAACAAAATATAGAATTACCAGAAATAGCAAAGAAAATTAAGGCTATCAAATCAATTACACTTATCGATCAAAATGACAACGAAAAAAATTATTCTATACACTATGAAGGTAATGAAGAAATTAGAAAAGATTTATTAAAAATGTGTATAGATAAAGATATCAATATAATTGAAATAAAGAAAAAAGAAATTAGCTTAGAAGATGCATTCTTAAAAATCATAGATGAAACAGCATCAGATAATAGCAAAAAAGGAGGTAAAAAATAATGTTTGCAGTATTAAAAAAAGAATTAAAAAGTTATTTTTATACACCAATAGGATATATATTTATCTCTCTTTTCTTAGTAGCAATGAGCTTCGTATTTTATAACTATACTTTTTCTCAAGGTAATTTACATTTTGAATATGTTATTTGGGATAGTACCGTTGTATTAACTTTCTTAATTCCAGTTATTACAATGAGAATGTTCTCAGAAGAGAAAAAGAATGGAACTGATCAATTATTAGTAACATCTCCAAAAAGTATAATAACCATTGTTTTTGGTAAATTTTTTGCAGCAACATTTGTAACAATAATTACATGTTTATTAATGTTTGCATACTATGGAATACTATCAAAATTCGGACATGTAAATATAGTAGAACCATTAGTAGCAATGCTAGGCTTCATATTATTATCAATGGCATTTATATCATTTGGTATGTTTGCATCGGCAATCACTGAGCACCAAGTAATAGCCGCTATTATTCCGATTGTATTTTTCCTATTATTATCTTTTGCAAGCATTCAAACAGGCTTATTACAATTTTTCTCATTAACTCAAATGTATCAAAAATTCCCTCAAGGAATAATTTCTTTAAAAGAGGTAGTAGGATATATTAGTTTTATATTCTTATTCGTCTTTTTGACAATTATCTTTTTACAAAGAAGAAAAAGCGTAAAATAATATCTAATTAAATTGGAAAGGAATAGATACAAAATGGATAAAAATGAAAAGAAAAATAAAAAAATTCTTAAGCAAATGAGTAATGAAAAAAACAAACTTATAAAGAAAGAAGAAAAAGAAAGTAGCAAAATACCATTCAAAGAAAAAGTTAAACAAGCTACACACACAGCTAAAGACTTCTTTATAAAAGATACATCAAAAATGATACTATTAATAGCAATTGTTATTGCATTATACCTTGTTATAAATCTATGGGTAAACTCAATTAATTTAGCACAAATAGATTTAACCAAAAATAAATTACATACACTAACTGAACAATCAAAAAATGTAGCCAAAAACATAAATAAAGAAATTACATTTTATGTATGGGGATATAGCGAATCATCATCAATAGTAGATTTGCTAAAGCAATATAATAGTGCAAACACAAAAATAAATTATAAAATAGTAAATAGTGATGACGTATCAACTATTAATGAATATGGGTTTGAAACAGATTATCCCGCATTAGTAGGAGTTAGTTCAGATGGAAGGAATTCATATATAAGTAATTATGATCTATATACTTATGATGATAGTTACAATACTATAGACCTAGCAGAACAAAAATTGACAAATGCAATTGTCAATTTGTCAGTAGACAAATCTACAAAAGTCTATTTCATAGAAGGTAGATCAGCATATTCAACTTCAGGAGGAATCTATTATTTAACTCAATATCTTTCAGAAGAATTCTATGAAATAGACACTTTAAACATAGTATCAACTCCAGCTATACCAGAAGATTGTGATATATTAGCAATAATGGGAGTTAAAACAGATTTCACAGATGCTGAAACAGAAGCTATATGTGGATATATAGAAAAAGGTGGAGATATGATTATAGCTAATGATATCGACTATGTAAACACAGATTTAGCACTTCCAAATTTTCAAAAAATCTTAGATAAGTATGCTGTCTCAATGCCAAACAAACTAGTAATGGATGAAAATACAAAAAATCAAGTATCTGGATATAATTTAGTATATCAAGCAGAAGTATCAGGAAGCCATGAAATAACTAGAGTACTTTATAATTCACGTTCTGTAACTCCTATACTTGTTGCACCAGGTATGATTGTACTAGATACAGAAAAAATGGCAACAAACAATGTTAATGCAACACCAATATTAACAACATCAACTGAAGCATATGTAGCAAACCTATCAGGACAAAAGCTTGAACAAAGTGATACAGGATATTACGTAACAGCTGCAGCTATTCAAAAAACTGTAGAGTCCGGTGAAGAATCTAGAGCAGTTATTTTCTCAACAATCTCATCTTTTTCAGATAATTCACTAGATGGCAATGTTCCAATAGTAGCTTATAATAAAGACATCATTTTAAACTCATTTGCATTCGCAGCAAATCAAGGAGAACTATACTCAATAAGAAAAACGCAAAATGAAACACCTTTTGTTGTAACTGACGAAAAAGACAAAATTGTAAAAGTAATTATATATGCTATACCTATATCTATAGCTGCTATGGGATTATATGTATGGATGAGCAGACGCAAATTAAAATAATATTTAATATAAGAGAAATATAAATTATATTTCTCTTATATTTTAAATTAAGAGGGAAATATGAAAGAAAGAATCCAAAAAATAAAAACTACAAATATCATTCTAATTTTGATCATTTTGACATACTCAATAATATCTTTTTATAAACTCGGTAATATACACAACCCACAAACATTTGTAAACCTAAAAGACAAAAAGCAAATCACTTACAAGATAGAATCTGAACAAATTCCATATCGAGCAATGATATACTCAGGTCATAATGAAAGCTACATCTCCGTATTTTACGCAAACACCTATGAAGATTTCGATAACTACGTATATGACAAAAAACCTATAGAGATAAAGTACAATAATATATTTAAATGGAATGAACACTTTTTTGATTTACAAGACACTAACTACAAATATATAATGTTTCAATCATATTGGGACACAACAACTATAGGTGAGATATGTCTATTTGACAAAGAAGGAAACAAAATTCCAATAACACCTATGGAGGAACAAGGAAAGTCCTTAGTAGATGAACAAGACACTGTTCCAAAAGAAATGAACTACATGAACAGTACATACTTCGATGAAGTATATTTTCCCAGAACCGCTTACGAACAATTACATAATATGCCCATCTATGAATACACACATCCTCCATTAGGAAAACTTATAATATCAATACCAATGTATTTTTTAGGAGTAACACCATTTGCATATAGATTAGGTGGAAATATCGCTGGAATATTAATGATATTAATAATATATCTAATTGCAAAGGAACTCTTTAAAAAAGATATATATGCTTTATTTGCTGCAACTATAATGGCATTAGATGGTATGCATTTTGTACAAACTCGCATGGGAACAGCAGACTCATATTTAGTATTATTTAGTTTAATATCTTTTTTATTTTTCATAAAATATATTAAAATTCCTAATAATGAAAAAATAAAAAGAAAAGTACCTCCACTTATAATATCAGGTATTTTCTGGGGAATGGCGATATCAACAAAATGGACTGCAACATACATTGGGTTAGGTATGGGCATAATCTATTTAATAAAATTTATATTAGGAAAAAAATTAGACTTAAAGCTCTTAGGATGGTCAATACTAGCCTTTATAATAGTACCATTGTCAATATATATATTATCTTATATACCTATCATAAAAAATCCAAATCACGAAGTAACTTATACATATCAATATCAAGACCCAAATGACAAACTAGCTTATTTTGATGATTCATCAATCTATAGTCAAACAACAGAAAATAATACAACTACTGTAACATACAAAGTAAAAATAACGGACATTAAAAGCTTTATAGAATATCAAAAAATAATGTATACATATCACTCTAGATTAACGGATTCACATACATATTCAAGTAAATGGTATGAATGGCCAATTATCAAAAGACCATTATGGTATTATATAGGAAGATTTGATAATGACAAAATAGGAACAATAGCCTGCATGGGAAATCCAGCAATCTGGTATGTAGGTATTTTAACAACTATTCTAACAACAATATATGGAATACTAAAAAAAGAAAAAGAATCGTTAATATTAATAGTAATGATTTTAGCAACATGGTTACCATATTCTTTTATCCGGTAGAACCATGTTTATATATCACTATTTTATAACAATACCATTTGTTATGTTAACAATTCCAAATATAATATGTAAACTTTCAAACACAAAAAAACAATTTAATATACTCATTCCAATTTTATCAATTATATTTTTAGGTTTCTTTCTTTATTTCTACCCAGTATATTCTGGATTGCCTGTAGAAAAGGAACGAATTGTAAAAACAGAATGGTTTAAAACTTGGGAATACGATGGTCTAATCACTGAAGAAAGAAATCGCATAAAAGAAAAAATATAACATAATTAAATAGATGTTTTTAAGCACAGAATATATAAAATATTTTGTGCTTTTTTGTATTATATTACAAAAAAGCAGAACAACGAAACATAAATGTAATCTAAATGTTACGTAAACCAATTATTTAAGTTGACATTTTGAAATAAACACTTTATAATATATTATACAGGCCTTATGTTGCCTTTTATTATATAGTCCAAGCAAAACTGAAGCACTTTCAGCTAGCTGGAAAAACGTTCTTTGAAAACTAAATATTGGTAGATTAGGAGGTATTTTATGAGCAATTGGACCGTAATCTTTGCGGTATTGCTGATAATGTTTGTAGTGCTCTTCGTGAGTACTTTTTCCAAATCCCACAATTGGGCGATGGAAGCAAACAAAAACAGCAACTTTCCGCACCGGATTCCTAAGGGAATCGACTCTTCTTAGAACTGTAGTTTTATGCAACCCGTTAACTCAGCAAAAAATATCAGAAATGGAGGTAGCAACATGAACGCTACAAATAATCAGGACCGGAAAGATAACCGGATCAACAAGTGGGTAGTAGGCGGCATTGTTCTCGCCATCATCCTGCTGATCATGCTCCTGCGTAGCTGCTCTGCTGGCAGCAATGAGTACCACATGGTGCTCAATGGGGATAACCCGTTCGAAATCGCTCTCAACGATCAGTACACCGATCCCGGTGTCACCTTTGTCGATGAGAACGACAAGCCCGTTTCCAGCAAAAAGCAGGCAGAGCTGGAGAAAGAAATGACCATCACTGGTCTCGATCAGATTGATACTGCCGTATCTGGCGAGTATCCTGTTACCTATCAGTACGAAGACCAGACTCTCGATAGAGTCGTCAAAGTTCTAGCAGGCAATCAGACACCCAGTGACAGCGACAACCAGGATACCAATAAACCCGGCACCAATGACGATGAAACCGACAAACCTGGCAATAATGATGACGAAACCAATAACAATGGCAACCAGACCACAGATCCCGTAACTGGAGATCCGACCAAGCCGGTATATAAGCTTCCGGCAAACGTTACCTTTGAAGACCTTATCGTGGTCTATGACGGAAACGTGCACAGTATTACTGTTCAGAACCTTCCTCAAGGTATTGAGGCAATCTACACTAATAACACAGGTGTAAATGCTGGGAGGTACGACGCGAGCGTCGTTCTTGTGTTAAGTGACTCTATGAAGGGAACGTACTCGTCTGTTGAACCGGCAAGTATGACGGCAACCCTGACAATCAAGCAGGCAACGCCGAGCTATACGATTCCCACTGGCTTAACCGCTAAGGTTGGTCAAACATTAGCAGACGTTAAATTGCCGAAAGGCTTTGCGTTCGAATCGTCACTGACAACCTCTGTTGGCCCTGTGGGCTACAATGCATTTTGGGTAAGCTATACCCCTGAAGACACTGTTAACTACAAAACCGTTACACATATCGAAGTCCTTATTAAGGTAATCGATCCTAACGGCGGAGGTAATAATGGTGGAGGAGACGATGACGATGATCGTAGGGTTGTTTACAACCTCCCGTCAAATGTAACCTTCAGCAATCGCACAGTCACATATAACGGACAAACCTACACCATTTGGGTAGCAAATGTTCCGAGTGGCATTAACGTGCGCTATGAGAACAACAGTGGTAAAGACGCTGGCATTTATAACTCTACAGCTTACTTCACCGTTGGTGATGAGTTGAAAGATAAGTGCTATGCAGTGAATCCGTCCAGCATGTCTGCGACGTTAATCATAAATAAAGCAGTACCTCATTATACAGTACCTACTGGACTTACCGCTAAGGTTGGTCAGACATTAGCAAATGTGAAACTGCCGAAAGGCTTTACCTTTGTTGATCCTTTGACCACATCTGTAGGAACAGTTGGATCCCATGTGTTCAAGGTTGATTTTACACCCGAAGACACTAAAAACTATGAAACCGTCACAGGGATTGACGTTATTATAAATGTAAGTGATCCAGGTCCTGGACCTGGACCTGGACCCGATAAGCCTGTATACAAGCTTCCGGGAAATACTCGTTTTGACGACCTCATTGTAACTTATGATGGAACAGAACACAGCATCACTGCTGTAAACATTCCTAACGGTATAATCGCTTCTTATAGCAACGCAACAAGAAGTGATGCCGGAACTGTTCTGACCCGCTTCTATCCTCAGGGATTCCCCAAACGCTATAAAGCCATTCAGGGCGTGCTGCAGCAATACATCTTTTATTATGAGCTCCATGGCCTT
>JAAWKM010000167.1 GCA_022797375.1 Lachnospiraceae bacterium | reverse complement strand
TGTGAAAAATGATTCTAAGACAGCAAAAAACGCTGTCTAACAATCATTACAATTTCACACAAGAAAAATGCAAAAACAGCATTTTTCATTACTATTTGTACCGTGCAAAGCACGGCATGGGGATTAAAATGAAACAGGAGCTTCTTTATACAGAAATGACAATGTAGTAAAATGGCACTGTAAAACTCATATTTTTGACGAAAGACATGTCAAGGATTTTCGCATTTTTATGGAAGGCTGGACTGTTATAATAAATTGTTACTATTCACAGTCACTCCACAGTACAATCCACAGACCGCTGCAAAAACAGCAGCTAACAGCCACAAAAACAGTGTATAAATTCCTTGACCATAATAAAACATTATATTATAATTTTATTGGTAAAAATATTATAAAAACTTTTAAATTTTCTATTGGTGCTTTCTTGGTTTTAAAGGAAGCGCCAATATGAAGAAAAATGGGGGGATAGATATGAAGTACGAATTAACTAAGGATTTAGAAACAGGAAATGCAGTAATTGACAGTGAGCATACAGAACTGTTTAATGCTGTAAATAATATTGTAGATGCCTGCAGCAAAGGCCAGGGACGCAATATAATAGAGTCTGCCATAAACTTTCTTTTAAGTTATGTAAACTTGCACTTCTCGCATGAGGAGAAGTTACAAAGTGATAGTAAATATCCAGATATAGAAAAACATAAGGCATTCCATGAAAGCTATAAAAAACAGTTAAAGGAGATTTCGGAACAAATTCCTTTTGACAACCCTACAATTACTGACCTTGTAAAGCTGAACGGGCATATAGCAGTACTTATAAACCATATACGCATTGAAGATAAGAAGCTTGGAAAGTTTTTAAAACAATGATAGTGTAACTTTACTTGGGGAATATCTGGAAAAAATAGAAAAGGGACGTCTCTTTATAGTATAATATAATCACCAAAAAATATATAAAGAAAGAAGGCGTCCCTATGAATAATAGTATACAATTTCCAGTTATTATGTGCCAGAAGAAACAGAAAAAATATATTTCCAGTCTGATGGTGGTGCATGGATATGTATTATTATAATAAATTTATATTAAATGAGAGAGGCAAAAGGGTGAGGATATAATATGTTTTTTATAACCTCTCTTTTTTATTAGATACATCTGGTTACAGAACGGATTTTTTTGTTTTGGTATTTATTGGCTGTATTAATTGCTGGACATGGTGTAATATGCCAGGAAAAAGATTACAATAAATAGAATAAT
Source organism: Lachnospiraceae bacterium (assembly GCA_022797375.1). Taxonomy (GTDB): domain Bacteria; phylum Bacillota; class Clostridia; order Lachnospirales; family Lachnospiraceae; genus Butyribacter. Next base: position 6,143 of record JAAWKM010000167.1, on the reverse strand, counting down.
CTACTGGAGATATGTATATGAAAAATATTTTTATAGAAGGTATACAGGGGATGGGAAAATCCACGTTGTTAAATTGCATTATTACTGCTATTCCAGAATTACATGTTTGCCGTGAAGGTGATTATTCACCAGTTGATTTGGCATGGTGTACCTGGATGTTGAAAGAAGAATATGAAGAGGTGCTAAAACGCTATAATCCGCTTAAGGATGAAATAATTAAAAATACAGTCCAGGAACATGGCCATTTTGTTGTTTCTTACACAAAAATTATTACTGATTTACCAGATTTTCATAAGGAATTAGAAAAATTTGAAGTATACAATGGCAGGAAATCTTTACAGGATTTGGAAGAAATTATCTTTTTAAGGTATAAGAATTTTTCAAAAAATGGTTACCTTTTTGAATGTTCTTTTTTTCAAAATATTATAGAAGATTTGATTTTATTCCATCAGTTAAATGACAATGAAATTGTGGGGGTTTATCATAAATTATATAATTATATCAATAAAGAACAGTTTCTATTGTTATATTTGTATAGCCAGAAAATAGAAGAAAATATAAAATTTATTAAAAAAGAACGCTGTGATAACTACGGAAATGAATTATGGTATCCAATGATGTTAGAATATTTGGTTAATTCCCCATATGGCAGGAAACATGGATACAATAATTTTAATGATATGATAACTCATTTCAGACATAGGCAGCAACTGGAAATGCGCATTATAAGAGAAATAACCAGTGAACATGCTGTTATTATTAATGCAAAGGATTGGAAAATTGAGGAGATAAAAGCGTATATAAAATAGAATTTCTTCTGTTGTTTGGCTGCGGGAAAAGTGTGCAGTGATGGAAAAACTGAAGAGTCTTTAAGATATATAAGATAATTATAGTATAAATAGTTGTACTGGATTTAGAAGGTTAATGTAAATTTTTAATGTGAAAAAATAATTAACTTAAGATGAAGAAAGGAATGGGATTAATGAAAAACCAAGAAAGCAAATTATATAAAATAGTAAAAATAAAGAGTAAATATATAAGCTTTGTAAATGTTATTTTAAGTATTGTTTTAATTATAACTGTGTTTTTTGGTATTTCTTTTGTACAGCCAAAGCAGGTGGAAGCAAATGAAAAGATGTTGTCTAATCCACGTATTGTACCAGACAGCAGTATGGAAGCAGGACAGAATGTAACATGGGATTGTATATGGTTTGGAAGTTATCCGCAGGTGGAGGTTGTTCCAGACAATGAGGAATATACAGCATTGGCAGAAGAACTTCTACAAACAGGTGATTTAATAAAGGATAGTACATTATATCAAACCTTGCAGCTGGCTACAGGCTGGGATATGCAAGGGGATATTATTATAGATGGCAGTAAATACCGGAGAATCAAGAAAGAAGATGCAATATGGACATCAGACAGTTTTGATTATTACAAATGGAAAAATGAAACAGAGTACCATTATTTTAAATACCAGCCAATTAAATGGAGGGTTTTATCTGTAAATGGTACAGAGGCTTTTTTATTAGCGGACAAGGCATTAGATGTCCAGCCGTATAATACAGTATATGAAGTAGCTGTAACATGGGAAGAAAGCACTATAAGGAGCTGGCTTAATGGATATGGTGCTTCTTCTAATATACAGAACCAGGATTATAGCAAAAAGAATTTTATAAATACAGCTTTTGGAATGTCTGGACAGCAGGCTGTTAAAGAAACTGTTGTAGATAATAAAAATACTGTTACAGGAAAAATAGATGGTGGAAATAATACAAATGATAAATTGTTCTTTCTGTCATCATCAGAAACATATACTAATACAGCTAACAGATATGGTTTTGTTTCTAAATTTTACAAATGTGATGAAGCACGCAGGTCAGGCTCAAGTGTTTATGCAAAGGCAATGGGAATAGTTAATGATATTTATACAGGAAGATGCTATTGGTGGCTACGTTCGCCAGAAGGTACTGGCCAGATTGCGTGTGCAAATTATGATGGTGCAGTATGGCCAAGATATAGTAATATAGATTATAGGCAGTATGGTGTGCGTCCTGCTTTGAACCTGGACCTGGCAGCATCTTCTAATCTATGGTCTTATGCTGGAACAGTGTGTAGTATTGATTATGCAGACAAGTTAGAGAAAGGTTCTAAAGATGTTGACAAAGATACAAAAGCAGTATACAAGATAACAGGAACAGGGAAAAACAAGACTGTAGAATATGTAAAAAACAAGAAAAAGGATATATACAATGTTATAATTCCAGATACTGTGAGGCTTAAAGGGAAAACATATAAAGTAGTTTCAGTTGGTAAAAATGCATTCAAGGGAAGAGAAAAACTTAAAACAGTTAAAATTGGCAAAAATGTCAGGTTAATTGGTAAAAATGCCTTTTCTGGCTGTACAGGGCTTAAGAATGTTGTAATTGGTGAAAATGTGCAAACTATTGGGGCAGATGCATTTAGTAATTGTACTGCACTGGTTAAGATTATAATTCCATCTAAAGTAAAAAAAATAGGAGCAAAAGCATTTTATAAATGTAGAAATCTTAAATATATAGTGGTAAAAACAAAAAAGCTGTCTGCTAAAAGTATAGGAAATAAGGCTTTTGGAGAAGGGGCAGTTAATATTAAGATAAAAATGGATAAAACTAAAAAGAAGTTATATTCTAAAATATTTACTGCAAGAGGAATTTCAGAAAAAGTATTATATATTCCAGTGTAGTAAAATTAAAGCAGGTTTAAAATCCATATAATTAAAAAATTTTTTCGTAATATGGCCAGGGAGCTTTATAGGGCAAGAGCAAGTAAACTTGTAACTTGTTTAATTTTTAAACACCCAGATTTAGCCAAGGTGAAAAAAGTAACAACATTTCATGTATTTATTCTGATATATAACAATAACATCTATATACATAAGGCAGGGAAAGAACTCCTGGACCAGCATGGGTGCCAGGGGTTCTTTTTAACAGAAAGTGTTTTTAAAACATTTATTTGCGGAATACAAATGCTTCAAGGTCAAAAAGATGCCTGCCATCAAATGCATCTTTTGCCCAGCCAGTGTAACCTGCTTCTGCCACAAGGAATATGGCATGCATTCCTGTTACAGACCTGGCTGTCCCATGTAAAATAGTGCTGGAACGGTCAAACCCAATAGTACAGATTTCTTCTCCATCTGTGTCACTGCTGGCAAAGACATGTATTTTTCCATGACAGCCTCTTGGGATAACTTTTAATTCTATTTCCATACTTCCCTCTGTCATATCATCGCCAAAATCATAATATTTCCAGCCCATTACACATCCAGAAGTAATATTTGTAATTATTCTTGTAAATGTATTAAGTTCTGTAATGATACAGCCGCCTTTTAATACACATGCTGTATCTGCAGTAGTTATGTTGTATGGGTTTAATGACTTTTCAAATCCAAGCGAAGTCATTTCAACAGGAGGTATTGTACCATCTGGCATTATTGTTATACGTTCAACACATCCCCTTCTTGACATAATAGTACCATTAGTCATACGGTGGTAAAATATATACCACTGGCCGTTAATGCAGCATATTGAACCGTGGTTGTTGCCACCAGGGTAATCTATGCCATTATCAACAATATATCCCCTGTATTCAAACGGGCCTTCTGGTGAACTGCTTGTGGCATATGCAAGCCTGCTTCCCCTGTTTGGAGAATATATAAGGTAATATGTACTGCCAATTTTTCTTGGTGAACATGCTTCAAAAAAGCCAAAAGGCTCTTCTGTTGGAATAATATTTTCTTTATATGTGCCATCAATAATTTTGTACATATTAGAGGGGTCAATTTCGCACATATATGAACCAAGATAGCCACAGTAAATATAAACTCTGCCATCATCATCTACAAGCACACCAGGGTCAATAAATGTTCCATTATCATAGTGGTTAGAAATATTATATTCATATCTGGACAATAATTTAAATGGACCTTCTGGTTTGTCACTAACTGCCACACATCCCTTTGAATTAACAATGTATGCATACAGATAATATTTGCCATCCTTTTCTATAACATCAGGTGCATATAAATATTCATCAGTCCAGTCCACATCAGAATTGTGGTCATTATCTTTACGGCTGTGGAAAATGTCACCATGGCATACCCACTGGCATGGGTTATCTAATGGCGCAGACCAGGCTTTTAATTTGTAATCACAAAATGACTCTGAGTCTGCTCTGTCATGTGAACCATAAACGTATATCCTGTTTCCAAAAATTCTTGGTTCTCCATCAGGTATGTATTCCCATGATGGAAGGTATGGATTTGCCATAATATACCTCCTTTTAATTTATTTAGTAATAGTAGTTATTATAGCAGGCAAAGCAGGAAAAAGCCATGCCTGTATAAGAAAAAACCACCAAATTTAACTGGCCATGAATAGTAATTCCTGTTTACATATAGAAACAAGGCAGGGGTTAAGAGTGTAATTCTGCCATTTTGTAAATGTTATTTTTTAATTATATTATAAATTTTTGCTTTGAAATTTGTTGAATATGTATAAATTTATTGTAATACTGAAAAACTACTTTACGAAACAATAAATTTAAGTTATTATGTATTTAGTTCTAAGTTAAATTGTACATTTATACTTTTAGGGAAAAACTAGTTCCAGGGGAAATACAGAAGGGAGTCTGACATATTATGTTAGCAGATTGGAGGAGAATTTGAAAATTGCGTTTTGGAGCAATGTAAGAGGAAGAAGCGGGGTAACTACTAATATGGTGTGTATTTCGGCACTGGCATCAATAGCAGGTGCAGGAAAATCGGTTCTGTTAGAAAACCATTATAGTTGTAACAGCATTGCCAGTATTGTACTTCCAGGAGAACAGGTAGAATTGCTTAAAGAGAGTGGCAGGTATTATAACAGGGAGGGAATAGAATATGTGCTTAAAGGGCTGTATTCAGGAAAGGATGGTGAAGAGCTCCTGCGGCATGCAGCAATGCCGCTGCTATATACCAGTATGTATTACCTGCCACAAAGCTATATAATAAATAAGGAAGTCTTTAATTATGAATTCAGCCTTGTTTATAAAAAACTGTTTGATGCTCTTGGAATTTTTTCAGATAACGTATTTATTGATACAGAACGTAATGAGAATTTAAGTTCCAATGCAATTTTAACTGAGGCAGACCTTGTAGTTGTGAACCTGGTACAAGATAAAGTGGCATTAAACGAATTTTTTGAAAACTATTCTTCTATAAAAGAAAAATCTGTTTATTTAATTGGTGCATACCAGCCAGAGCTTTTATTTAATTACCGCAGAATATGTTATGAATACCATATCCCCAGAGACAGGATTGGAATTATACCATATAATATTGAATTATCAGAGGCAATGTCAGAAGGACGTATATTACAATTCCTCAACAGGAATTATGAGAAAGCATCAGGCAGGGAAAATGATTATTTTATGCGCCATTGTAAAAAATCTTCTATGATGGTCAGGAAAAATCTTATAAATCTCCGTAAAAGAAAAAAAGAGGAAGCAACAGAAAATTATATAAAAAGTTTTAATTCACTTGTATTATAATTTATAAAACAAATAGTTGCTATCCAGCCTGGACACAGGGTTCATATGCCAGGGCTGGTTTATTCCACTCCAGGAAAGCATGTCGCAGACATGGCTTTTGCATGCATTCCGCTACGTTAACCCACTAGGCGGCACATAAAGTGTGCCCCAAAAGAAACTTATGTTTCTTCTGCCACACAGGGGCTTAAATGCCAACGGGGTTAAAGTGTACCTGTCATGGAATAAACTTAATCCCCGGCATATGGAACCTGCTGCCTTCTGGCAAGCAGTTATTCCATTTGCTGCCATATAAATAATATTTCAATATCTACCGTTTGTCTGAATAATTTAGCACACAATAAAAATTCCAGTTATAATTATGGGTTTGCCAGAAGACAGCAGGTTTTCCATGTCCAGGCTAAACATTATTCCATGACAGGTGCACTTTGGCATCGCCGGCGCTTAAATCTGGTTTTTTCAGATTTTATGCGCCGCTGCGTATGCCAACGTAGTGCAAACGTGCCCTGGAATGGAATAATTTAGCTGGACACGGAAAACTTGCGTCCATTTTTAAGCAAACACAGAATAACTGGAAA
>JAAWKM010000166.1 GCA_022797375.1 Lachnospiraceae bacterium | reverse complement strand
TACAGTGCCATTTTGCACTTTTTTTGTGCAAAATGTGTACATAACCAGTGCTGAAAGCACTGCTATGTTACTATTAAGCCGTAAGGCTGAATAGTAACATAAATTATGCCAGATAGAATAAGGCACAGGAGTTAATGTTAAAGAATTTACAGAATAAAGGGGGACTGTTTTGTGGCAGCCGCCCTTTGTTTATTTGGGCAGGAGGATTTGTTATAATGTCTTTAAAAAATATTAGTAATAACAACAGGCGTCCAGAGATACTTGCCCCGGCAGGTTCAATGGAAAGCCTGTATGCTGCAGTAAATGCAGGATGTGACGCTGTTTATATGGGTGGCAGCATGTTTGGTGCGAGGGCGTATGCGGATAATCCAGATAATGACAGTCTGTTGTATGCTATTGATTACTGCCATCTGCATGGTGTAAAACTTTACCTTACAGTTAATACACTTTTGAAAGAAGAAGAAATTATGGACAAGCTGTACAATTATATGCTGCCATACTATGAAGCAGGGCTTGACGCAGCAATTGTGCAGGACACAGGTGTTATTTATATGCTGCACCAGTGGTTTCCAGGGCTGGCACTACATGCAAGCACACAGATGACACTAGTAACAGGCAGTGGCGCGTCCATGTTTAAGGATTATGGCATTACAAGGATTGTGCCAGCCAGGGAACTTTCTTTAAGTGAATTACAGCAGATGCGCCATGATACAGATGCTGAAATAGAGGTATTTGTGCATGGTGCACTTTGCTACTGTTATTCAGGACAGTGTTTTTTTAGCAGCCTGCTAGGCGGGAGAAGTGGTAACCGTGGCAGGTGTGCACAGCCATGCCGGCTGCCATATTCCGTAGATTTTAATGGCAGGAAACAGAATAGCTATATTTTAAGCATGAAAGAACTATGCACGCTTCCATATATTGATAAGCTTATAGAAACAGGTGCAGACTCATTTAAAATAGAAGGAAGGATGAAAAGCCCGTCATACACAGCCCTTGCAACATCATTATACAGAAAATACACAGATATTTATATGCACTATGGAAGTGAAGGATATAAAAAATATATTAGTAAACATAAGACAAAGTTCCAGGATGACATTGGGCAGCTTGCAGAAGTATATAACAGGGAAGGTTTTACTAATGGTTATCTTTATGGGGAAATGCATAATTACAGCCAGAAAGGAAGTATGCTTTCTTCAAAAAGACCGAAGCATGGGGGTGTGTATACAGGCGAGGTGCTTAGTACAGGGAAAGGCGTGTTAAAATACAGGCTGGATAAAGACTTAAACGCACAAGATGTTGTGGAATTCCGGAATGCTGGTATGGATACATTATATGAATACACTATTAGTAAAGATTTGAAAGCTGGAAGCATTGCCAGCGCAAAATTTTCCAGGGACTGTATTATAAATAAAGGAGATAAAGTATACAGGACAAAGAACGCTGCCGTCCTGGATAGTATAAAGAACCAGTATCTTGATAAAAACAAGAGGGTGCTGGTAACAGGTACTTTTAAAGCAGCAGCAGGAGACCAGGCATGCCTTTATGTAGAAAAGGACGGGATTAAGGCAGAAGCATGTGGAGGAATATGCCAGGAAGCAGAAAAGAGCGCTGCCAGTAAAGAGGCAGTGGAGAGGATACTGCGGCAGACAGGAAATACTGATTTTGAATTCTGCCAGCTAAATATTGAGATGGAGGGCAACCTGTTTCTTCCAGTATCAATGCTTAAAAAACTGCGCCGTGAAGCGCTTGCACAGCTTAGGGATAATATAACAGGAAACAGCAGGCGCAAGGCAGAATATACAGTGCCAGGTATAAACCTGTATAAGTGTAATTCTGGCAATGCCCCAAAAGATGCCACATATAATAAGGAGCCCATATATAAAGCTTCTGTAACAACAATGCAACAGCTTACAGAAGTGTTAAAATACCAGAAAATCCAGGAAGTATATATTAATACCGGGCTTTTAGATAATAAGGGCATAAGTGAAGCTTTGTCACTTGTGCAGGCGCAGAACAGGAAATGCTATATTATACTGCCACATATCTTTAGAAAACCAATATGGGATTATGAAAAGAAAATGGCAGCAGAGGGTAAAGGCATATATAATTATGGATGGGATGGATATGTCATAAGAAACATTGAGGGGTATGCCTTTATTAAAGATATACTTGGCAAACCACCAGAAAGCATTATTACAGATACAGGGCTTTATACTATGAACAGCCCTTCGTGCAAATTCTGGGAGAATGCGGGGGTCACAAGGCATACAGTACCATTTGAACTGGAAATGCCTTATATAAAGCATATTGCAGGGGATGGAATGGAAGCAGTTGTATATACACATATACCACTTATGGTTTCTGCACAGTGTACACTGGACAACCTGTCAGGCTGCCAGAAAAAAACTGGCAGAGAAAAGCAAATTTTAATAAAAGATGCAAAGGGAAGGGAGTTTATTATAGTTAATTATTGTAAATACTGTTACAGTACAGTTTACCAGAAAATACCATTAATGGCTTTATCATGTATAAAGGATTTAACCAGTGCAGGAATAAGAAATTTCAGGTATGATTTTACAATAGAAGATGCAGAGGAAACCAGCAGTGTACTTTCTGGTATGTACAGAGGGCAGTCCCATACAGGGCATTACCGGAAAGGTGTTTTATAATAAGGTTTTATAAGACAGCATGGGGGATTAACATGGATAAAAAAGAGGCAGTAAAAAAACTGTCAGGTATATTTGGTGATATGGATGTTGCAGGAATGCTGCATACTACATTAGTAGTCACTTCTAAATATATAATTATAATACTGTTTGCTATATATACATGGCACTGTTTTACAGTATTTTCTGGCAGTAATATTGAAAAGAAAGAAAAAATATATAAACGTCAGAAATACTTAATGTACAGCATACATTTTATCTGTTCGCTTGTATTATATTTAAACAGCCTTGACATAAAAATTGCAGTTTATTACTTTATACAGTTTGTATTCCTGGTATTTGCAAGCAAAGCATATCCATATGTCTATAAAGGGCTGTCCAAAACACTTCTTAACAACATGCTTATGCTGCTTGCTACAGGTTTTATAATGCTTATGCGGCTTGGCGGGGGATATGTAATAAAGCAGATGGTATTTGCAGCAGTTATATGTTTAGCAAGCCTGTTTATACCATATCTTATAGAAAAGTTCCAGTATTTTGACAGGCTTGGGTGGGTATATGCAATAACAGGCATAGTCATGCTTGCGCTTGTATTTGTAATAGGCAGGGAAAAATATGGTGCAAAAAACTGGATAATTATAGGCAGTTTTGCCTTACAGCCATCAGAATTTGTTAAGATACTATTTGTATTTTTTGCGGCAGCACTGCTTGCCAAATCTACAAGTTTCCTGGATGTTGCCAAAGTTTCGGTACTAGCCGCCATACATGTGTTAATACTTGTTGCAGAAAAAGATTTAGGAGCAGCGCTGATATTTTATATAACATATATAGTTATATTATTTGTTGCCAGCAGAAAGGCAATATATTTAGGTGCAGGTTTTCTGGCAGGCACAGTGGCAGCGGTAGCTGCTTACCACCTGTTTACGCATGTACAGACAAGGGTAATTGCATGGAGTGACCCCTGGAGCCATATAGACAAGGCAGGATACCAGGTTGCACATTCACTGTTTGCGATAGGTACAGGAGGCTGGTTTGGCATGGGGCTTGGTGAAGGAATGCCAGGTGCAGTCCCAGTAGCAGAAAGTGATTTTATTTTTTCAGCAATATGCGAAGAGCTTGGGACTTTCTTTGGAATATGCCTTATTCTTGTAGAAATAAGCTGTTTTATTATGTTTATTAACATATCATTAAAAATGCAAAGAAGATTTTATAAGCTGGCAGCACTAGGGTTAAGCATAGAATATATTTTCCAGGTATTCCTGACAATAGGAGGTGTTACAAAGTTTATACCATCAACAGGTGTTACACTTCCTCTTGTAAGCTATGGAGGCAGTTCGGTAATAAGTACAGTAATACTTTTCAGCATAATACAGGGAATGTATGTGTTGAATGGTGACAAGGAGGAATTTGATGCGCGGAGAGAGAACGGGAAAAGCCCGCAGGGCAGGAGAAAACAGGGGACCCGCAGAAAGACAGGATAGCAGGCAGCCAGCCCGTATATTAAGGGACAGGAGGATATACGGGGAAGAGATGGCAGCTAATAATATAAAAGATGCCAGTGCAGGCAGGAGAGGCAATGCACAGATAATAATGGTAACATATGCAGTAGTAATTGTGTTTATGTGCATGGCAGGTTACATTGTATATTTTATGGTTAATGACAGCAGCGAAGTTATTAACAATCCATATAATAAACGCAGGAATATACTTGCAGAGAGGATTGTACGTGGCAGTATTTATTCATCAGATGGCAAAGTGCTTGCAAAGACAGTTACGGACAATAGTGGCACTGAAAAAAGGGTTTACCCTTATAATGATATATTCTGCCATGTTACAGGAAGGACAGCAAACAGCATGACAGGAGTGGAACTTTCACAGTGTTACCCTCTTTTAACCTCACATTCAAACCCGTTAAAGCAGCTTGCCACCACTTTCAGGGGTGAAAAAAACCTGGGTGATGATGTATACACAACACTGGACGCAGGGCTGCAGCAGGCTGCATATAATGCACTTGGGAATTATAAAGGTGCAGCAGTAGCACTTGAACCATCCACTGGCAAAATACTTGCAATGGTATCAAAACCAGGTTACAACCCAAATACTGTAGAAGAGGACTGGGACAGGCTTGTTGAAGATGAAGATTCACAGTCTGCACTTGTCAACAGGGCAACACAGGGGCTTTATCCGCCAGGTTCTACATTTAAGGTACTTACAGCTATGGAGTACGTACTTGAAAACCGTTCATCTTTCAGAAAATATTCATATAAATGTAAAGGCTCAGAATCATTTGAAGGCAATGTTATAAACTGTTATGGAAATGAGGAACATGGCGCACTGGATTTAGGCAATTCCCTTGCCAGGTCATGCAATGCTTCATTTGCTAATATAGGCATGTCGCTGGACATTAATTCATTCCGTAAACTTTGTAATAAATTTATGTTTAACCAGAAACTTCCTGTTAAATTTGAATATAACCAGAGTAAATTTTTACTTGATAAAAAATCTGGTACTGATGAAATAATGCAGACAGTAATAGGGCAGGGCAAAACTACAATTACGCCATTGCAGAATGCAATGATAGCCGCTACAATAGCCAATAGCGGGGAAATGATGGTACCATATGTTATAGACCATACACAGAATGAAACAGGCCAGGTAGTAAAGACATATGGACCAGTTTCAAATGGAAATATAATAGACAAAGATGTGGCAGATATTATGAATAAATTTATGATGTCTGTAGTAGAGGATGGCACAGCTTCATCATTAAGCAGTTTTTCATATAAAGTAGCAGGGAAAACAGGTTCAGCAGAATTTGACTCAGAAGGGACATCACATGCGTGGTTTATTGGCTATGCACCAGCTAAAAAACCCAGAATTGCAGTAAGCATAGTATTAGAGGGTGCAGGGACAGGAAGCCAGTATGCAGTGCCAGTTGCAAAGGAAATGTTCAGGAATTACCTTGGAAATTAGAAATCCAGGCCTGTATTCCCTGCAGGAACTGTCAGAAAACCTTTCTGGCTGGACTATCATGGACTGTTGTTACTATGAACAGCGTAACTGTGAATAGTAACAATAGTAACGGACTGTTACAAATATACTTAAATTTTCTCTTGAAAGATTGTTAAAAATAAAATAAAATAAAGTTGCTGGTAGCTGATGGTTTGCTTCTAAATAGAAACTGGCGCATATATTAAAAGACTTATAAGAATACTGTCTGGCTTTATGCTGCTTTCTCTGGTATTATATATCCAGAAAGGAACAGGAAGCCGGATGTAGAAGGGAGAGGTTACATATGAAGGCATACAAAGATATGGACCATAATGAGTTATTATCATTAAAAGCAAGTTTAGAAGAAAAGTATAAGACAGAACAGGCAAAAGGACTTTCTCTTAATATGGCAAGAGGCAAGCCAGGAGTTTCACAACTGGCTATTTCCATGCCTATGTTAGATGCAGTGAATAAAGAGTCTGATATGAATACTTTGCTTGGAAATGATACAAGAAATTATGGTGACTGGGATGGCATTGGCGAATGCAGGCAGTTAATGGCTGACATGATGGAGGTAAAGAAAGCAAATGTAATTGTATGTGGAAATTCCAGTTTAAATATTATGTATGATACAGTTATGCGTTCTATGGCAATGGGAGTAAATGGGATGACACCGTGGTGCAAGCTGGATAAAGTGAAGTTTTTATGTCCAGTTCCTGGCTATGACAGGCATTTTAAAATTACAGAATTATTCGGAATTGAGATGATACCAGTTCCTCTTGGGGAAGACGGTCCGGATATGGATATGGTAGAGCAGTATGTCAATAATGATGATGCAGTTAAAGGAATTTGGTGTGTTCCAAAATATTCAAACCCGACCGGGATTACTTATTCAGATGAAGTAGTAAGGCGTTTTGCAAATTTAAAGCCAAAAGCAGAAGATTTCAGGATTTTCTGGGATAATGCATATTGCATCCACTATATTTATGAAGAAACCCAGGATAAGATTTTAAACATATTAGAAGAATGTGAGAAAGCAGGAAACCCGGATATGGTTTATGTATTTGCATCTACTTCAAAAGTAAGCTTTCCTGGTTCAGGCGTATCAGCTATTGCGACGTCACTTAAAAATATGGAATATATAAAGAAATTTATGACAACGCAGATTATAGGGCATGATAAGATAAACCAGTTACGTCATGTAAGGTTCTTTAAAAATATAGATGGCTTAAATGCACATATGAAGAAACATGCTAGCCTGATACGTCCAAAATTTGAAGCAGTGCTGGATATTCTGGAATCAGAACTTACAGGGCTTGGGATAGGGAGCTGGACAAAGCCAAGAGGAGGATATTTTATTTCCTTTAATTCAATGCCTGGCTGTGCAAAAGATATCGTTGCAAAGTGTAAGGGGCTTGGACTGGTTCTTACTGGTGCAGGGGCAACATATCCATATGGAAAAGACCCAGAAGACTCTAATATCCGGATTGCACCTACTTTCCCTACACCAGAAGAAATGGCAGAGGCAGCAAAGATGTTTGTTATCTGCGTAAAACTGTCTTCTGTGGAAAAATTATTAAGTGAATAAACACAGATAACAGGCAAAGAAAGTATATAAAATGTAAAGAATATTACTATAAATAAAAAGTGGTATAAACTATTATTTTTTATAATAAGCAGTTTATACCACTTTTTATTTATTTTCACTTACATGCATTACTGGTTAATATGGTGGCTGGCAGACCCAGAATTATAACTGGAAATAGTGTGAAAAATGATTCTAAGACAGCAAAAAACGCTGTCTGACAATCATTACAATTTCACACAAGAAAAATGCAAAAACAGCATTTT
>JAAWKM010000165.1 GCA_022797375.1 Lachnospiraceae bacterium | reverse complement strand
CATTACAATTTCACACAAGAAAAATGCAAAAACAGCATTTTTCATTACTATTTGTGCCGTGCAAAGCACGGCATGGGGATTTTTATGAAACGGACGTGACCATAGAACTTTGCTTATGGATTTTTATTATGCCGGACTCACCTTAATTACTTTTTTCCTTGTCTTATAACCTTTTTTAGATACTTTTACTGTAACTTTAATTTCTTTTTGCAGATTTTTTGAAAGCTTTACATTTATTATTCCTTTTTTATTTTGTGCTGGTTTTATTACTAGTTTTTTTAATGTCTTTTTGCCAGATATTATAATTTCCTGTGGTAATGAAACAATAATTTTTGCCTTTTTTATTGTCTGGATTTTAATGGTTTTTGTTCCCTTTTTTGCAGTTACAGATAATTTTTTAATTGTTTTCTTTTTATTAGCTGGTTCTGGTTCTTCCATAGCAATTCTGCTATTATATATTTTATGTGTCTTATAAAATGAATCTACCCATACCAGCATATCTGGCAGGTATCCAGAACGTGATTCTATAAATTCTGTGATACATTTATAGCTTGCATAGTCACCAGTAACAGCTTCTTTTGTGTAATGTCCAGCTTTTCCAGTTCCAAAAAACCTCGTGAAATATTGTGGGTATAATGGCTGGTAGGTATCACGGAATTTTTCGCATGTTTTAATTGCATGGTTTTTCTCAAATATCCCTTTATCAAGTTCTGTAATTCTTTGTTTAAAGCTGTTACGGAAATCCTTATTGGTCATAAGATATGCATAACATAATACGGCTGGATTATTAGTATCCATATCCAGAAGGCCATATAATTTGTAATTATCTATCCTGATTGTATTTTCATAAGCTGACCATCTGCCGCTTACTCCTCCAAAGTCTAAATCATAGAAGCAAAGGCGCCATCTTCCATCTGCATAAGGGTTAGAAATATCCTGTTTTACAGATTTCCACATTGTCCAGTTTTTACCAGGCCAGTCCCATTTATTATTTATCCAGATTTGTGCTGCAAAGTAATCCATCACAGATTCTGTATCAACAAGTTTTGAAAATTCCTGGTAATCTTCATCTTTCTTTAAATCTGCATGTGACTGGAAAAATTGTTCCAGGTCTGATAAAAAATAACCCTCATCTGACACACCTGCGGGAAGTGTACCCTCTTCTAGTTTATAGCCACAGTCATATTTTTCTGCATCACCCTTATATACAACAATATCTTCTTTGTTTATGCCATGTGTATCTTCAAAATAATCATCATTAAGGTCTTCCTGTAGAATATAAATGCCCCAGTATTCTCCATCCAGGTAAACAATACATGCCCTGGAAGCCTGTGTATCACATTTAAGTCCTGTCAGAAGTGACTGCCAGTAAGCATCATTATATTTTGCATGAAAGGATGCATTGCCACCATTACGTAAAACAAGCCTTTTAAATTTGTTTTTTGTTACTCCATTGTCATCTTTTAAATTTTCTCCAAAAAATGCATAGTTAAAATTCTTTTCTCCATATTCTTTTTTTGCATACAGACGGAAGCCTTTCTGTAAATCAGAACGTGAATAATTTCCTTGTATCCTTATTCCGCAGTCCTGTTGTAATCTGCAGGAAGTTATATTACCGTCGCTTTCGATATAGTCAATATGTGCCGGGCGTTCCCATAAAGAACCACGCTGTGTATAATTTGCTTCAAGTTTTCTAAGTTCTGAAGCGTCTGGATTTTCTTCTGAAATCCAGGCATTGTATGAATTTTCAAATATTTTACCTCTTACATAAATTCCTTTTTCATAATCAAAAAGGTCATTATAATCCATCGAAATTGACATAATTGCCAGCGGGATGCCTGATGCTTTGCAGCTCTCTTCAATCCCCTGGATATGGTCTGCCATAGACCCTGTAAAATATGTATTCGTGACAACATCAGAATAAATTCCAGATGCGTCTGTTCCAGCTGCTTTAATTACAGTTGCCTTGTCAGTTTCATTATCTGCGGGTGCGCTGCATTCTGACTGGTTATAAGAAGAATATGCACAGTCGAACAGCACAGGGTCAACTGCTGATAGTACATTTGGGTCATTTTTCTTATCTGTAACTGTAACAGGACCAGTATATTCCTTTCTTGTACTGCTTGTAACAGGGTTGCTGCCATCCGTTGTGTAATAAATTTTTTCTGCTCCTTCACATGTAATATCTAATGAAAAAGATTCAGGGTAACAACCACTGTCCTTTGACATTTTAAGTATTAGTGCCGGCTTTGCAGTTTCATCCTTTGTTTCCTGTGCTGCCTGTACGTTATTTTCCTGTTTTATAATGCCATTATAATATGCTGGTATAGTTAAGATACCCAGTATAACCATTATCCAGATTTTTTTCTTCATATCTTTCCCCATTTCTGTACATCTTGTACATGTTGTTTATTCAATAACGGATGAAGCCAGATAAGGATAAAACTCGAAATTGTCTATTAATTATATCTGTTTTTTCGGATTGTTATCAGGTCTATTTTGCATGTCAAACTGCCATATCTATTCTTATCCATATCTGGTTTAACCTATAGTTAATGTTTCAGGAAAATTATAACATAGAATTTCCTTGTCCTCAATTTTTTAAATAATTAATTTATTATAGCATTACTATGCTTAAAAACTATTATATACCATCCAGTATATGTATCCAGTATTATGATAAACAGGAAGGAGAGTATAATTATTAAATAAAAGCTATTTTTGCAGGTATTGCAAAACCGGTTCAATATATTTTTTATCCGAAATATCATAAGACGAGGAAATCATTTTAACCATTACCTGTTCCTCTTCTGTTTTGTCTTTTTTTGCTTTAAGCATTTTTACAAACATTTTCATCATAAGCTTAGACGGAGCAGACATTTTTTCATAATTGAATCCACCTGGAAAATAAAACGTTTTTACCATTTTCCGTTCTGATTCATTGAAATTTTGATTAAGAGCTGTTTCAATTTCCGGATTATCTGCCGGACTTCCACCAACACAAAACGCAATTAGCTTTTTATCTGCCCATTTGCCTAAATTCCCTTTAAACCAGCTAATTTTACTTATACTGCCTGCACAAGCCCAGCCTCCAAAAATAATTGCTTCATATGTGGACAAATCTTTCTTTTTTGCAACAGATAATTCAAAACAATCTGCCCTGGCAGCCTCCGCTATCCACTCAGCATAACGTTTTGTAAAACCTGTTTGTGAATTATAAATTACTACTACTTTCATTTGCCTGGATCTCCCTGTCTTTTGATTTTTTATTAGTAACACTTTTTTCCAAATTTTCTATTCCAGCATAAAGTTTTGATAAAAGAATGAAAAGAGTTTCAATTTCTTTATCTGTATAAACTTCAAACAGATATTTTAATTCTTCTTGGTATTCTAAAAAATCATTTACAAAAAAGTCATTTACTTTTTCTGTGGTACAGATACACATGGCTCTTGTATCATGTGGACTTTGCTGGATTGTGATAAATCCCTTTTTCATCAAAACATCAGCTAATTTTTTGATATTTTGCCTTGAACAGCCCAACAAATTTCCTAATTGGGTAAATGTCAGCTGTTCCTTTGATTGTCTGATTATTGACAGTAACATAAACTGTTTTAGTGATACCTCTGGAATATGGTTATCAAAAAGTGTTTGCAATTTGTTTCCAGCAATAAATAATGTGCTAAAAATAGCTTTTCTTTGATTTTCCGTGGAATTTGAAAATTTTGCAGTTAAATCATTTAAATTCATACAATCCTCCTTTATTGGTAACTTGTTACGTTTTTTATTATAGCAACAAGTTACCTATATGTCAATATGAAGGATGGAAATTATAGAAAACCTGTTACTATTCAGCCTTACGGCTTTATATTAATATAGCAGTGCTTTCAGCACTGGTTATGTACACATTTTGCACAAAAAATATGCAAAATGGCACTGTAAAACTCATATTTTTATGGAAGGCTGGACTGTTACGAAAACCCGTCTGATTATGCCAAATAGCTGGGAAAAGGTGATGAGGGTATTTATTCTTAGCAAATAAATAATTACCACGTCCATTTTTAAGCAAACACAAGATAACGGCAAATTTTATGAAACGGACGTGAATAATTACTATGCAGTATTGCTGTTATAGTGTATTTATTATATAATTGTTTTAGAATTTTATTAATATGTATGGAGGGCTAAAATGAGTGAGAAGATAGTACAGACGGCTGGAAGGGACAGCCTTGGGGAATTTGCGCCAATGTTTGCACACTTAAATGATGATGTGCTGTTTGGTGAGGTATGGAATGATAATGCGGTTAATGTAAAAACCAGGTGTATAATTACAGTTGTGTCATTAATGGCATCAGGAATTACAGATTCTTCCCTTGTTTACCATTTAGAAAATGCAAAGAAACATGGTGTGTCCAAGAAAGAGATTGCTGCCATTATTACCCATGTTGCAATGTATACTGGATGGCCAAAGGGATGGGCAGTGTTCCGTATGGCAAAAGATGTATGGGGAAGTGATGTGGAAGCACAAGGAGAAAAAGAGCAGTACCAGGAAAGTATACTTTTTCCAGTTGGTGAACCAAATGACGCTTTTGCAGAATATTTTACAGGACAGAGTTATCTTGCACCAGTATCAACAGAACAAGTTCCTGTTTTCAATGTTACATTTGAACCAGGATGCCGCAATAACTGGCATATACATAAGGCAAAAAGTGGCGGAGGGCAAATCCTGCTTTGCATTGGTGGCAGGGGATATTACCAGGAATGGGGCAAAGATGCAGTAGAAATGACACCAGGAAGTGTTATTAATATTCCAGCTAATGTAAAACACTGGCATGGTGCAGCGCCAGACTCATGGTTCTCACATCTTGCAATTGAAGTTTCTGGTGAAGAAGCAGGTAATGAGTGGCTTGAACCAGTTTCAGATGAAGAGTATGGAAAACTGGATTAGAAATAAATTAATTCTTAATATCAATAAAAATATAATTTAAGGCGGTACTCTTTGTAGTACCGCCAGCCATATTACAGGGAAATTATGAAATATATAAATAGGTGGTCTTTTATTTTAATTAAATGTTATGCTTCCTATATCTGTTTCTATAGTTATTTTATAAGTATCTGATGAACCAGAAGCCACCTGGTAGAAAGACCGTTTATGTTTATTTCCATTAAACTTTATAGAACCAAGGTCTGTTGAAAGGTCAATTGTATAATTTGAAATATCAATTTTGTTGTTATCCAGTTTAACACTTCCAATATCATTATATATTTCTATATCTTTAAATTCACATGTTATGACATCTACATCACCAGTATCAGCTTCTATATTAGTATTTCCAAGTTCTGATGAGCTGGTTTCAATGTTTCCGACATCGCTTTCTATTTCTGAATATTCAAAAGCACAAGATTTTATTTCAATATTTCCTACATCAGATTCCGCTTTGAAATCCTTACATTTTGTATTGTTTATATTAATATTTCCAACATCTGTTATAATATCTGCGCTCTCCAGGGCAGTTCCAGAAGGTATTGTAATGGTCAGTTCACATTTATAGTTAAAGTGGTTTCTTAGCCATCCCCTGGCAGATGGCTGCTTGATTTCAAGTGTACTGCCTGATACTTCAAACTGTGGCTCCCTGCTTTCAAGACAGTTATATTCCAGGTGGTAAGAATTCCCTTCTTTAATATAAATGTTCATAGCATCTGTATCAATTTTAATGTTATTAAAATTTTTTATGTCTTCTGAATATTCCACTTGGTTACGCTTGTTGTAACTGTCATCATTATTGGTAATAAAGTTGAAAATACCACCTAAACCAAAGCCAATCCATCCTGATATATGGTAAATAGAACCTAT
Source organism: Lachnospiraceae bacterium (assembly GCA_022797375.1). Classification (GTDB taxonomy): domain Bacteria; phylum Bacillota; class Clostridia; order Lachnospirales; family Lachnospiraceae; genus Butyribacter. The sequence goes on along the minus strand of JAAWKM010000165.1, from coordinate 1,688 downwards.
AATTATGCAAAAAACAGTAACTAATGATAAAATTGTGAGATATACAGTTTTTTTCATAGTAACCCTCCTTTATTTAAAAAGTTATTTAGTACAGGAATTTTGTTATTAAACCAAAATTTTTTATTTAGTGCTTCTTAAATGTGCTATTTAAAACACCGCTTATTATACCTGCTATTGGCCAGATAATCCATGTATAATGCCAATTGAATGTTAAGAAACTCCACATAAGGTATATACATGTTATTGTCTGCCAGTATACAGACATGATTGTTGCAGCGGCCGGGGATATATATTTAGTTTCAGGGTGTTGTGAAGGAACGTAGTTGCCGCTTATAGTAGATGCATTATTTAATTTTAAAATACTGGTATAAGTATTGTTTATGTTATATGATAATATAATCATGAATACACCAATTGCGACAAATAAAAACAATAGCACACCTGCCATATCATCTGTATCAAATCCAAAGAAAGATATGTCTAATTCATCAATTATAGCAGCAGGTACAAAGCTTATTACACAAAGCACAATTCCAACAGTCATAAGAAGCGCGTATGTTGAAGTGTAACGTTCTTTCTGGTCGTGTACATAGTTGGTGGTTGCAAAATCAATAGTACACAGTTCTTCTTTTAAAAAGTCCCATCGGTGTATTGTTATAGAAGAGTGCACAAATAAAATCACTGCTGTTGCAATAAATGTCATAAGTGAAAGAACTCCTATTATACTAGAAAAGTTTACTTCCTCACTTAAAATTGGACCTATAGGGCTGATGATGCATAAAAATACACCTAACGATATTTTATATGCATAACTTGAACTTTCATGGATGTATTTTTTAACTTCTTCCATAGTTACTTTGCGTCTGGTAATATCATGTGTTTCTGTTACTACATTACGTATACCAAGGTCTTCTGAAATTTCATCAAGATTGCCAAATTCTGCAATTACGGTTCCTACAGCTTCATTGTCACTTTTGCCATCTGCTACTAGTTCATTATATTTATCTTCCATCATCTGCCATAATTCATTTTTGGCGCGTAAAACTTCTGGCGTGTTTGGAAGGTTTGCAAACATTGTTTCAAGATAATTCCTGATTGCTTCCATAATTGTCCTCCTTTAAAATAAATTTTTCAACTACTTCTTTTGTTAAGTTCCATTCAGAACATTTGTCCTTGTAATACTGGCGCCCTGCTTCTGTAATACGGTAGTAAGTCCTCCGTTTTCCGCTTCCCTCTTTGTCAGAAGAAAAAGATTCAATATATCCATTCTTTTCCATGCGGGTAAAGGCCGAATATAATGTTGTTTCTTTGATAATATATTTCTCTTCTGTTAAGGTTTTTATCTGTTTGGATATTTCATATCCATAAGATGGGTGCTGGAGAAGAAGGAATAGTATTATAGTGTCATTATAGCCACGTATTACATCACTGCTGATACTATTCATTAATAATCCTCCTTTAATACGTCTGTCGTTGCTACGTCTGCCATTGCTACGTCTGTCGTACTACGCTTGATATAGTAAAGGTAGCATATATTTTTATGTATGTCAAGTAGAAAAACTAAGATTTCACGTCCGTTTTATAAAATTTGTTACTATTCACAGCTACGCTGTTCATAGTAACAAGCAGCGCGGGAAACGCTGAAAATGCACACATTTTGCAAAAAAAGATTTTGTTCCAAAATCATG
>JAAWKM010000164.1 GCA_022797375.1 Lachnospiraceae bacterium | reverse complement strand
TTACAGTGCCATTTTGCATGTTTTTTGTGCAAAATGTGTACATAACCAGTGCTGGAAGCACTGCTAGTTACTATGAACAGCGTAGCTGTGAATAGTAACCAGAATATATCAGAGAGGTAATTTTATACTAATATGAAATCTAATACTGTATGGCTAGTTATACCATGTTATAATGAGCAGGAGGTGCTTCCTGAAACTTCTAAGCAGTTAAGGGACATTATGCATGGACTTATGGAAGAAGGAAAGATAAGCCGCCAGAGCCGGATTGCATTTGTAAATGATGGTTCTAAAGATATGACGTGGAATATTATATCACAGTTACATGAAGAAGATAAGATTTTTACCGGGATAAACCTTGCACATAACAGGGGGCACCAGAATGCACTGCTTGCAGGGCTTATGACTGCAAAGGATTATGCAGACGCAGCAATTTCCCTGGATGCTGATTTACAGGATGATGTAGGCGCAATCGGGCAGTTTATTGATAAATTCCTTGAAGGAAAAGATATCGTGTACGGTGTCCGCTCAACAAGGGCGACAGATACTGTGTTTAAGCGTGGTACAGCACATGCATTTTATAAGGTTATGAAATTTATGGGGGCTGATACACTTGAAGACCATGCAGATTACAGGCTTATGAGTAAAAGGGCTTTAGAAGGGCTTTCACAGTTTAAGGAAGTTAATCTTTTCTTAAGGGGGATTGTCCCTATGATTGGGTATGAAACAGATATTGTATATTATGAACGCCATGAGCGTTTTGCAGGGGAATCGAAATACCCGCTTAAAAAGATGGTCTCATTTGCAGTAGATGGCATTACATCATGCAGTGTAAAACCTATAAGGATGATTACAACTATTGGTATGTTGGTTTTCTCGGCAAGCATACTTATGTTAATATATTTTCTTGCAGTATGGGTTATGGGAAAAGTAGTTGCAGGATGGACAAGCATTGTTATATCCCTCTGGGGGATAGGCGGGATTATACTTCTGTCGCTTGGTATTATAGGTGAATATATAGGCAAAATATATATGGAAGTAAAAGAAAGACCAAGGTTTATAATAGAAAAAGTCCTTTATGAACCTTCCACATGCCAAAACCAGCAATAAGTAGCAATTAAAAAGCAATAATTGATTAGAATACCTTTAACGGATATTATACTCTTAAAGAGTGTAGTAACTGTTAAAGGTATTTTTTGTTATGCCAGAGGTGTACCTGGATAGATTTTTACAAATGTAACAGTTCAGCACATCGTCTGCATTATGTGTCCACCCATGCAAGCATGATGTCCACATAATGTTGACGATGTGCTGGACTGTTACTTATAAATTATATACAGAATGGGGGATAGATTACATGATTAGGATTGCAAAGACTGAAAACGGGCTTGTCAGGGGGCTTCCAGCACCAGACCCGCGCATTACTGCATTTAAGGGAATTCCGTTTGCCGCACCACCTGTTTATGAAAACAGGTGGAGAGCTCCAATGCCATGCAAGGACTGGAATGGAGTCCTGGATGCTTATAAGTTTAAGCCAGTGCCAGTACAGGATACACCAGGTATTGGTGATGACCTTTACTGCCGGGAATGGCATGTTGACCCGGATATTGAAATGGATGAGGACTGCTTGTACTTGAATATATGGACTAATGCCAAATCAGATGAAGACCGCCTGCCTGTGCTTGTATGGTTTTTTGGTGGTGTCCTGCAGTGGGGGTATACATCAGAAATGGAACTGGATGGTGAACGTATAGCAAGGCGTGGCATTGTAGTTGTTACTGTAAGTTACAGGCTTAATGTATTTGGCTTTATGACACATCCAGAGCTTATGCTAGAACAGCCAGATGCACCTGCTAACTTTGGAAGTTTAGACCAGCAGGCAGGAATTAAATGGGTTAAAAGGAATATACAGGCATTTGGCGGAGACCCTGGAAATATTACGATAGCAGGCCAGTCAGCAGGCGGGGGAAGTGTTCTGTCACAAATGGCCTGTAAGGAAAATAAGGGGTTGTTCCAGAAAGCTGTTATAATGAGTGGGATGATAGGGAGCCCATACGAAAGGGATTTTGTCTTTTCGCCTGAAAGTATGGAAAGTGCACAGAAAAATGGAAAAAGGTTTCTTGAATTTGCAGGTGCAGAAAATATCAGCCAGGCAAGAATGATGGATGCACGTTATTTAAGTGCAAAGTATGCAGAATATGTAAAAGAAAACCCCAGGATGTTAATGGTACGTGACCAGAGGTTTTTAGAAGGAAACCCATTAGAACTTATTGCAGGGAATAAACATATTAATGTGCCAGTAATGGCAGGAAATACAATGGATGAGTTTATAAGCACAGTTAATGCTTCTACAGAGGAAGAATTGAAAGAAAAGGCAGGATTAATATTTGGAAAAAATGCAGAAGAATTTTTAGAGTTTGAAGAGAGCCATATATGCTATAATGGCGGGTATGCACCTGTAAATGGGATAGAGTGCGCAGTTAAAGGTACATTCTTAAAAAACAGGGAGAATGGCAATAATGAGGACTGCTATTATTACTGTTTTAATGAAAACCTGCCTGGATGGGACAACCCAGGCAGCTTCCACTCATCAGATTTATGGTTCTTTTTTGAGACACTTGCTAAGTGCTGGAGACCATTTATTGGGAAGCATTATGACCTTGCAAGGAAAATGTGCGATTATTTATGCAATTTTATTAAAAATGGAAACCCAAATGGAATTGGTACTGACGGGGAAGAACTTCCAGAGTGGAGGCCATATACAAAAGACTGTGCATGCAGCATGGTTTTTAATTCAGATGGCATTACAACAACTGGTGGTACAGAAAAACCATTTATAGATTTTATAATAAAACATACTGGAAATGATGGGACTGCTAAAAACAGAGAGGCACTTAACCCATACCTGCCTTCATGGGAATATGTACCAGATGGCGAACCATATGTTTTTGATGGCAGGGTATATGTGTATGGCTCACATGACAAGTTTAATGGTGATGTGTTCTGCCAGGGTGATTATATCTGCTGGTCAGCACCAGAAGATAATTTAGGTGACTGGAGATATGAGGGTGTAATTTATAAGAAAACAGATGACCCTGCAAATGCAGATGGCAGCATGTGCCTGTATGCCCCTGATGTAACTATAGGGCATGATGGCAGGTATTATTTATACTATGTGCTGGATAAATTGCAGACAGTTTCAGTGGCAGTATGTGATACGCCAGCAGGCAATTATAAATTTTATGGAAATGTCCATTATAAAGATGGTGTGTTATTAGGAGGAAAGGAAGGAGACCAGCCACAGTTTGACCCAGGCGTTTTATATGAAGATGGGAAAGTATACCTGTATACAGGGTTTTGCGGGAAAGGTGATAAATCCAGGAAGGGTGCATCTGTAACGGTTTTAGGGGATGATATGCTTACAGTAATACAGGACCCTTTAATAATTGTGCCAGGAAGTGAATACAGCAGCAGGACAGAGTTTGAGCACCATGCATTTTTTGAAGCGCCTTCCATACGCAGGATAAATAATAAATATTATTTTATATATTCATCAGAAGTAATGCATGAATTGTGCTATGCAGTTAGTGAAAAACCAGACAATGGTTTTAAATATGCAGGAGTGTTGGTTAGCAACTGTGACATTCATATAGATACATATAAACCGGCAGATATGGTGGCAGCCTATGGAGGCAATAACCATGGAAGCATAGTACAAATAGATGGTGAATGGTATATATTTTACCACCGCCAGACCAATGGTACATGGTACAGCAGACAGGGCTGTGCAGAACACCTGGAAATGGACGGGGATGGCATGTTCAGGCAGGCAGAACTTACATCCTGTGGCTTAAATGGAGCACCACTTGAAGGCAGGGGAGTACACCCGGCATATATAGCATGCAATTTATTTAACAGGGCTGTGCACCAGACATATACTGCTGGTTATAAGCATAAAGACAAGCCGCCTGTATATTCAGGGGATGACAGCAGATGCCCTGTAATAACACAGGATGGCAAAGATGGAGATATGGAAGACGGGTATATTGCCAATATAAATAATACAGCAACAGCAGGTTTTAAATATTTTAACTGCAAGGACACCAGCAGAATTAAAATCTGGACACGTGGCTACTTTAAAGGTGTATTTGAAGTACGTATAGCATGGGATGGGGAGTGCCTTGCAGAAATACCTGTAGAGTTTTCTAATATATGGACAGAATTTAGTGCAGAAGTTAAAATACCAGATGGCACATGGCCTGTTTACCTTACATTTAGGGGAGAAGGAAACGGCAGCCTTAAAGCATTTGCACTTTATTAAACAGAAGTTTTCCAAATAGAAAGGCAAGGTATTTATATGTCGGAAAATCCAGTTATATGGTCAGATTATCCTGATGTGGATGTAATACGCGTAGAAGATACATACTATATGGTTAGTACAACAATGCATTTTATGCCAGGGGCAGTAATTCTGTGTTCATATGATTTATGCCATTGGGAAATATTGTCATATGTGTATGATACCCTGGATGGAACAGAGGGACAGAAACTTTCTGATGGCAGAGGAATATATGGAAAGGGAATGTGGGCAGCTTCACTCAGATATTATAAAGGGGTTTTTTATGTATGTTTTGTTGCCAATGATACAGGAAAAACATATTTATACCAGTCGGAAAATATCTGTGGGCCTTGGAAGAAACAGTATATAGAAGGGTTTTACCATGACTGTTCACTGTTATTTGATGATGGCAGGGTTTACATAATGTATGGAAACCGCCAGATTTATATTACAGAGCTAAAACCAGACCTCTCAGCACCGCTTAAAGGCGGGTTAAACCGTATGGTTCTTGAAGATACAGATAATTATAAACTTGGTTTTGAAGGTACGCATTTATATAAAATAAATGGGAAATATTATGCCTTTTTTATACACTGGGCTAAAGACGGGCGGCGTACTGAAGCATGCTATATGGCAGAGTCACTGGAAGGGGAATTTACGGGCGGTGATATACTTGACGATACATTAGGTTACCAGGACTGTGGTGTTGCACAAGGCGGCATAATACATGCGCATGATGGTAAATGGTATGGCATGTTTTTCCAGGACAGGGGAGCTGTTGGAAGGTGCCCTGTTTTAGTGCCAATGCATTTTGAAAAAGGGTTCCCAGTGCCAGATAACAGGAAAGTCCCATTAACAGTAGAAATCCAGGGTACAAAGCCAGGCCATATATATAAACCATTAAATGAAAGTGACAGCTTCAATTACAAGCCAGACAGCAGCGGAAAGGTTACCTTGAAAAATGTCTGGCAGTGGAACCATGAGCCGGATAATAAATTGTGGTCAGTGACAAAAAGACCTGGTTATCTGGAGCTGGAAACGGACAGGATATGTGTTAATGTCACAAAGGCAAAAAATACATTAACACAGCGCATGTATGGCCCAGTGTGCATGGCAGAAGTACAGGTTGATGGAAGCAGTTTAAATAATGGTGATTATGCAGGAATATGTGCATTACAGGGATTTTATGGATTCCTGGCATTAACACGGAAGGATGGCTCTTATGAAATAGTATTGCAGAAAAGAGGTACACCTGCAGATAATACAGAAACAGGCATGGGAGGATATGATAACAGCCCTCCAGAGGAGTGTGCAAGGGTTAAGTCAGAAGGCAGCCATGCCCGTCTGAAAATTGTCTGTGATTTTACAGACGGGAAGGATGAAGCAGTTTTCTTCTATATGGAAAACGGATGTTGGAAATGTATTGGTGAACCGTTAAAAATGGTTTTTACATTAGACCACTTTACAGGCTACAGGTTTGCACTAGCTTATTATTCTTCTGTTAAAGCGGGAGGGATGGCAGGTTTTTCATATTTCAAAACAGGGGCAGGAGGGGTTTTAGATGAAGAAGAAACATAAAAAAGAGAAACGTATATTGGAAATACCATTTTACAGAAGCATTTCACTACGCCTTACGGTCTGCTTCCTGATACCTGTAATTGGCATACTGGTGCTTGGCATTGTTTCTTATAACAGTGCATCAAAGGCAGTTATCAACAGTTATAAAAAATCTATAAGCCATACAGCAGATATGCAGCAGAAGTATATTAACCTTGCTGTTTCAAGTGAAATAGATGAATTTAAAAACTATTTTACAGATAGCAGTTTAAGGACATTCTTTGGTGGTAAAATGGATATAATTGAGGCTAAGGCATTACAGAAGAAATATAATGGAAAGCTTGTAAGCAAGCTTTCTATGGATGCTAAAGCAGATGGTGCGTATTTTATTGCAGACGGGGGAAGAAGCCTCCAGGGAGGCAAAGCTTCACTGCCTTATGATGCTTACAGCGCGTATATTATGACAGGCCAGGGCAGCAAGGTTGATAAAAATCCTAATGAATGGTTTATATTCGGGCAGGATACAGAAGCAGACGGGGCGTTAGGAATAGATACAGGGCTTTATGGTGTAAGGATTGCAAGAAAATTCCAGGGCCAGCAGGTATGCATAATAGTAGATATTGGCGCAGAATTTATCCGCAATGTATTAAAATCAGTAGATACAGGCAAAAATGGCTGTGTGGCACTGGTTACAAATGATGGCAAAGAATTTTATGCAGAACCTGGTACAGGGGATAATGGCAATTTAATATATGGTACAGATGCCTATAATAATGCAGTAAATTCAGAAGAAGTAACAGGAAACCAGATTACGAAGCTAAATGGCAGGGAAAACTTATTTGTCTACGGGAAAATGGAAACAGGGGATGCAATTGTTGCTGCCCTTATTCCATCAAAACGCCTGCTTGATGAAGCAGCAGACATAAAAATGGTATCTGCTGTAGTTTCAGGAATATTTGCTGTTTTAGCATTAATACTAGGTCTTTTAATTTCAAAAAGAATATCAGGCATAATTAATTATATTTTACAAAAACTCCGTAAAATTGCGGACGGGGATTTAACAGTACAGCTTAAGGTAAAAAGCAAGGATGAATTCGGGCTTTTATGTGCAGGTGTAAACCAGACAGCAAGCCAGATGAAAGCTATTCTTGAAGATGTAAAAGGCGTAAGTGCTGAATTAAATGACACTATTTCTTATGTTACAAAATCAGCAGGGCTGTTTACGGAAACTGCTAGTGATATTAAAGATGCCTTATCTGAAATTGAAACTGGTGTAAGCAGGCTGGACACTGGTTCAGCAGACTGCCTTGGCAATATGGAAATGCTTTCAGGAATTATTACAAGCGTAAGTACGAATACAGAAGAAATTGAAAAGCTTGCAGGGGAAGCAGGAGAAACTATAAGAACTGGAATAGAACTTGTAAACAGCCTTGGTGGAAGTGCCACTAAAACTACAAATATAACAAAAGATGTAATAGCTTCAATACAGGAGCTTGAGAATAAATCAAAGTCAATAAGTACAATAATTTCTGCTATTAATTCTATATCAGAACAGACAGACCTGCTTTCAATTAATGCATCTATTGAAGCAGCGCGCGCAGGTGATGCAGGTAAAGGTTTTGCGGTTGTGGCAGAAGAGATAAGGAAGCTTT
>JAAWKM010000163.1 GCA_022797375.1 Lachnospiraceae bacterium | reverse complement strand
CAGGCTTGGAGGAGGTTTTTCTATAATAGAAGCATTTTCCAAGGGAAAACCAGGAGTTTATTTAAACAGGGGTGATGTTTATACAGCAGGAGGAAGTGATTTCGCCGTTTGTAATTTTGATGAAATGTTAAACCAGATTTTAAAATATAAAGATGACAGGGATTATTATAACTATATGTCTGTAATTGCCAGGAAAAGGGCAGAACTTATGACGTCTTCAAAGGAAGCCATAACAGATATTGACAGGCAGATTTGCCAGAAAATAGAGGAAAATTACTGGTAAAAAGGTTAAAAGTATAATACAGGTGGGGAGGTTACTATTCAGCCTTACAGCTTCATAGTAACATAGCAGTGCTTCCAGCACTGGTTATGTACACATTTTGCACAAAAAATGTGCAAAATGGCACTGTAAAACTCATATTTTTGACGAAAAGCATGTCAAAAATCTTCGCATTTTTATGTAAGGCTGAACTGTTACGTGGGGAGTTCCAGAATGGAGGAAAAGAATTGCAGGATATAAATGGAAATTATTATAATAAGATAATATATTGTTATGTTGAAGAACAAAATGATGAGCTGGACAGGTTAATATCAAAATATAATGATGAAAGTATCATACATATAATTACGTCAGTTATTGAAAGTTGCGAAAGCAAATTAATTTACTGCCTGTGTGATATAATTACTAATTATATAGAGGATAATAAAGAAGCAGATACAGAATTTTTATTTGTAACAGATGTAGAAGATTTATATAATATCGTAAAGAAATTATATTCTGCTATATTTAATGAAATTATATATATTGGACAAGGAAACAATAAAAAATTTGATAACGGGCTTGAAATGGATGAGTTTGTTAATTATTTTTTAAGTGTACAAAGAAGTGTCCTTAATGCTTCTTTTATGAGAAGGTTGTGGGATTTAAAAGACTGTGTGGATATAGATAAATTTACAAGTTTTTTATATGAACTTGACAGGCTTGAAATAAGGAAAGATAAATTTTTAATTACACAATGGTGTTGCTTATGCGAAATTTTATTATATGGGCTTGGAGATAATCTTCCAGAAGGCAGGTATCTTAATTATAAACTGGCTTTGTATTCTATACTTATGGTATTAAGCAATAAATCTTCTTATGCTGCTTCATATTTAAAAAATGTTTTAGAAAGCAATAGTATACAGGCAGATAATATGTACTTTGTCTGGTACCAGTTTAAACGTATGGGACTTAAAGGGCTTATTGTCCCTGATAAGGAAACATCTTTATTGCAAAATAAGTTATATGAAAAAACATACCAGCTTTTTGCAGATAGACTTAGCAATTATCTGGTGAAAATACCAATAGAAGAAAGAAATAGAAATCTTGTAATGATAACAACTATACAGTTTTTAAATGAAACACATGCGCCGACAAAGACAGTTTTAGAAAGGGCAAAAGCATTAAAAAAACTGGGCAAAGATGTTGTTATTGTAAATACAACAGAACAGTATATTATAAAGGGATATGTGCCAATGTATAGTGCAGGTTTTGGCAGGACTCTTGAAGAATACAATAATATTAATGAAATTAAGCTTGGAGAAGACAGGTTTCCATTTATGCAGATGCCAGAAAATTCTCCTGTTGGATACCGCATGCAGCTTCTTTCAGAATTGCTTATAAAGTATAAACCTTATTATATACTGTCAATAGGTACAGGAAGTATATTAGCTGATTTATGTGGTAATATTGTTCCATGTGCTTCAATGGCGCTTGCATTTTCAACTCTGCCAAAAACTATAAATAAAATGAAAATTATCGGCAGAAAGCTTTCAGAAGAAGAGAAAGAACATTATGCTGGAGATGATATTGATATTATAGAAAGCAAATTTACATTTGAATTAAAGCCACAGAAAAAGAAATTTTCGCGTAAGGGGAAAAATCTTCCAGATAATAAGTTTTTGCTCGTTGTTGTTGGCATACGTCTTGAATTTGAGATAGACAGTAAATTTATGGATATGTTGTCTGAAGTATGCAATAAAGGATGCTATGTTGTATTTGCAGGTATTATGGATAATTATGACAGTTTAATGGAAGAGTATCCTGCGGTATCTGGGAATTCATCATTTATAGGATATTGTGATGATATACTTGCCCTTATGGAAATCTGTGATTTATATGTAAATCCTGGCAGGCTTGGAGGAGGTTTTTCTGTTATAGAAGCTTTTGCAAAAGGAAAGCCAGGTGTTTATCTAAACAGGGGGGATGTATATACTGCTGGAGGAGCAGACTTTGCAGTCCGCAGTTTTGATGAAATGGCAAAGCAGATTATAAAATATAAAGATGACAAAAAATATTATAATACTATGTCAGGGCTTGCTAAAGACAGGGCAAAGCTTATGACATCTTCTAAAGAAGCAATAGAAGATATTGACAGGCAGATTTGCCAGAGGGTAAAAGAGAAGTACTGGTAGATTTTACATGTCATAGTGTTTGTTAGAATTAATAAAGAGTAATAAGAATAATAGAAAATAACAAGGAGCAGTAAGGAGAAAAAATATGGGGGAAGTGCTTGCAATTATACCTGCACGTAGTGGTTCTAAAAGTGTTAAAGATAAAAATATAAGGTTAATCAATGGAAAACCAATGATTGCATATTCTATTGGACATGCATTACAGGCAGAATGTATAGACAGGGTTATTGTAAGCACGGACAGCAGCCAGTATGCAGAAATAGCCAGGGAATATGGGGCAGAAACGCCATTTTTAAGACCTGCAGAATATGCAACAGATACAGCACTGGATATAGATGTATTCAGACATGCCTTAAAGTACCTTGAAGAAAAGGAAGGATACCATCCAGAATTAGTAGTACAGCTCAGGCCAACATATCCCATACGCAGGATTAGTGATATTGAAAATATGGTCAGGTATATGAAGGATAACCCTGATACGGACTCTATGCGGTGTATTGCACCAGCAAAGGAAATTCCGTATAAAATGTGGTTTAAAGACAGTAATAATTTATTAACACCTGTTATGGCAGATATTCCAGAGTGCTATAATATGCCACGCCAGCAGCTTCCCCAAATTTATTACCAGAATGCATGTATAGATGTTATAAGGGCAGATGTTATTTTAAAGCAAAATTCAATGTCAGGGCATAAAATAACTGGTTATGAAATGGATGAGAATTTTGATATAGATACAGAGGAAGAATTTCTGGCAGCTGAAAAATATATAACAGGGCATGGCATATAATTATGCCACCTGTACTCTGGCATGTCGCGCCAGGACCAAAGCCGGACAGTCAATCTAAGGAATTTTCTGGTATCAGTTTTTTATTTAATGCATAGTGTGCTGGAATGTGGTAGAATAAAGAATACACTATTTATATATAAGTTTTAAAAACACTTTACGGTATCATGGAGGATTAGTAAATGAGCAGAATATTTGATGATTTATTTATATTTGAGATGGCGAACAGCCACCAGGGTGATGTAGAACATGGTAAAGACATAATCCATGAAATGAGTAAAATTGCAAGGAAATATAATATAAAGGCGGCTGTTAAATTACAGTACCGTAATCTTGATAATTTTATTCATCCTGATTATAAGGGCAGGAGTGATGTAAAACATATACCAAGGTTTGAGAGCACAAGGCTTACATATGACCAGTTCAGCGAACTTGTTGCAGAAATACGTAATGAGGGAATGATTGCAATGAGTACTCCTTTTGATGAAGATGGCGTAGACTGGTGCATGGACCAGGGGCTTGATATTATTAAGATTGCAAGCTGCAGTTCACTTGACTGGCCGTTACTCGAAAAGGCTGCTTCAACTCATAAACCTTTGATTATTTCAGTTGGTGGCAGGACAATATCAGATATTGACAAGCTGTATAATTATTTTACACATAGGAAATGCGAATTTGCCTTTATGCATTGTATTGCGGAATATCCAGCGCCTGTTGAAAGATTACAGTTAGACTTTATTGATAAGTTAAGACGCCGTTATCCTCATAATGCTATAGGGTATTCAGGGCATGAAGATCCAGATAATAATATTATCCCAATGATGGCAATAGCTAAAGGTGCAAAACTGCTGGAACGTCATGTGGGACTTCCTACAGAGACAATTAAGCTTAATGCTTATTCAATGACACCAGAACAAGCTGGCAAGTGGGTAAGTTCAGTTCTCGAAGCAAAAGAAATATGCAGCATGAAAAAAGAAACAGAGCGTTATATAAGCCAGGAAGAAATAGATTCTTTAAATTCCCTTATGAGAGGTGTTTATCTTAAACATGATGTAGAAGAGGGCCAGGAACTTAAAAGGGAAGATGTATTTTTTGCAATGCCAAACCATGACCGCCAGATGACAAGTGGTGAATTTTATGAGGGTGTTGTGGCAAGCAGGGCATATAAGGAAAATGAGGAATTGCATGAAAGAAAGCCAGTAACTGATATTAACCTTGCAAGAAGCGTAATACATGATGTTAAAGGTATGCTTTACGAAGCAAACATTTATCTGGGGGACAATTTTGAGGCAGAACTTTCACACCATTATGGTATGAAACATTTCAGGCAGTTTGGGGCCGTTATAATAAGTATTGTAAACCGTGAATATTGCAAAAAACTTATAGCTGTCCTGCCAGGCCAGAGGCATCCTGTACATATGCATAAAGTAAAGGAAGAAACATTCCAGCTTCTTTATGGTGACTTACAGGTTGAGATAGATGGGAAAGTTTTTGATTTAAAACCAGGAGATATACAAACAGTTATGCGTGGTGAAAAGCATGCATTTACATCAAGGACAGGGGCAGTATTTGAGGAAATTTCAACAACACATGTAAAGAATGATTCATACTATGATGACCCACAGATTGATAAGCTTGATTTAATGGACAGGAAAACAAAAGTTTACAAATGGTAGGTAATAAAACAAAGTAACATTTATTGAATAAAAGGCATATGGAATAATTAATTTCATATGCCTTTTTTGATATGCATATATATAGGATAGTAATTTTACAGATTTAAAAAAACTTTACAGTATATATTCTGATTTAAAATTTAACTAAGATAATATTTGCAAAAAATACAGATATAAATTGAAATTTAGTATTGATTTTTACTTAGAATATATTTATAATATATAATAATAAGGAAGCTGGACATTAATTGTATGGTGCAATTGACACATTTATATAATTAATATAATAATTATAGTATTTTGAAAGGAGAAATATTTATGGCTAGGCAGAAGACAGGAAATTCAAACCTGACAAAGCGTGATTTAGAAGTTATGACTATACTTTGGTCTGGTGAAGGTTCTAAAACAGCATCATTAATTGTAAAGGATAATCCAGAACTTACGATGAATACAGTACAGGCTGTGCTTAGAAAGCTTTTAAAAGATAAATTAATTAAAGTGGCTGATATTGTATATAGTGGCACAGTATTAACACGTAGTTATGAACCAATGATTTCACAAGAGAAATTCTGGATTCAGAAACTTGTTGCAGATTACCAGGAGATTAGTAATAAGGTTTCAAAGGCAGATATTGTAACTGCACTTTTAGACACTGGCAAGGGAACAGAAAAAATTAAAGAAGATATTTCAGAAATAGATGCTGTACTAGATAGTTATAAGAAAAAATATTTATAATATACAATTTAAGAGGGATGATATTACATATGTTAAATTTTAGCTTTGCCAGTTTATTAATGGCAATAGTTACAAGTAATTTATTTATAATTGTTTTAACCCTTATTTTTATAAACCAGTCTGTTATGCGTGAGTTTGGTTTCTCACTTCTGGGAATGATATGTACCCTTGTTTTTATCCGTATGTTGTTCCCGTTTGAATTTGCACATATGACTAAGAATATCAACCTTCCCTGGGCAGCTTCAAAGATAGTATCTTTTATGCGGTGTCCAAGGATTCCGGTATTAGGATACAGCTGTTCATTTTGGGATTTTTTTGTAATAATATGGGGTATTGGGTTTTTAGTTTTATTTTTCCAATATGTATCCTCAATAAAAGATACATATAATTTTATTTATAAGTATGGTGTTGATGTAACAGACAGTCCTGGTTATAAGTCTGCTCTTTGCAAAACAGTTTCTGACAAAAAACTGCAGGACAAGATAACCATACTACAGCTTCCATTAATACAAAGCCCTGCAGTATTCAGGTATTACAGGCATTATTATATATTAATGCCAGACGGGCTTGTGCTGGATGAGGAAGAACAGGAGTTTATTTTCAGGCATGAAGTTTCACATATAATGCACCATGATATAACATTAAAATTTTTTCTGCAAGTTATATGTCTGTTTTACTGGTGGAACCCATTTTGTTATATACTTAAGAAACGCAGCAGCCTGCTTTTTGAATTACGTGTTGATTCTTCCGTTGCTTCACAGGGAGATGAACAGATCAGGCAATATATATCATGTCTTATAAAAGTGTCCAAGCATGGCATTTCTGGAAGCAGTGGGATAAGTATGCCATCAGCGGTTAAATTTTCTTTAAAGATGGAATCTGATACTTTTATAAGGGTTTGTTTTCTTTTAGAAAATAAAAAAACAAAGAATAAGATTTTAACCAGGTTAATTTCACTGCCATTATGTATTATTTATATATTTTCATTTATATTTATTTTTGAAGGTTATTATATTAATACAGATTATATAAAGGATGGCCAGGAAATTACTTCTGAAAATACATATTTTGTTAAAAATAAAGATAATACATATGATGTTTATTTTTATGGCGAACACATTGATACAGCCAGTTCCCTGGAATATTATCCAGATGACTGTAAAATATATTTATCATTAAAGGAGGCAAAGAAAAATGAGGAAAACTAAACTTTTTCTAGCTTGTGTTGCAACATTGTCAATAATGTCATTTATCGTACCTATTGGTGCAAATGCACAGGAGACATGCACAGATGTAGTCTGTGAAACCGTGGCAGCTTCTGCCGGAGATACAGCAGAGGTGCGTAAAACTAACATATACTGGCGTTATAAAACTCTGAATGGAAGAGTATATAAACGTCTTTTCGATTATGAAAAAAGTATATGGGTTGGCGACTGGATTCTTGTTAAATAATTACAAGCTGGAAAGTCCTGTTCTGCATATTGTTAATAGAGGGCAGGAAATGTAAAAAATCCCCCTGGTTTTGTACTTCATAGCCAGGGGGATTACATTTTGTATGCCTCTGTATTCTTTTCTTTCAAAACACTTCTAATTTTTAACAAAAGACGTGAAATATTCTCTAGGATATCCGCTTTATATGATTTATCTTCTTGTGCCAGGATAGCAACTACTATGCAATGGCAATGCCCATGAAAGAAAAATGGGCTGCCTTCTATATGATATGATTCTAATAACATTTTTTCTCCTATATGACTTTAGTCATGTTTATAATCATTCTTTTTTCACTTCCTTTTTATGTTATAAACCTGTTATTATTATTCCATAATAAAAGATTCCAATAAAGATATTTATAGAATATACGTTACTATTCAGCCTTACGGCTTAATAGTAACATAGCAGTGCTTTCAGCACTGGTTATGTACACATTTTGCACAAAAAATGTGCAAAATGGCACTGTAA
>JAAWKM010000015.1 GCA_022797375.1 Lachnospiraceae bacterium | reverse complement strand
TCATAAAAATCCCCATGCCGTGCTTTGCACGGCACAAATAGTAATGAAAAATGCTGTCTTAGAATCATTTTTCACACTATTTCCAGTTATAATTCCAGGCCTGCCAGAAGACAGCAGGTTCCTATCTTATTATAGATATGCAATTACCATGCTCCCATATAAGGTTTTAGTAACTCTGATGCCTGGTTTATAATATCACAGGTTCTTTCTATATCCTCACTTGTATGTGCTGCTGATATAAACATTGCTTCAAACTGTGATGGTGCAATATATATTCCATTTTTTAACATGTAATCAAAATACATTGCATATTTTTCTGTATCAGAGCTTACTGCTGCCGTATAGTTTATAACTTTTTCTTCTGTAAAAAATATCGACATAAGCGAACCAGCCTGGTTTACACACACTCTCCTGCCAAATGCCTCCTCTGCTGCCAGCCGGATTTTTGTAGTATTTTCTTCTATTTTATTATAAATTCCTGTATCTTCTTTTAAAATTTTTAAAGTTTCTATACCAGCTGTAACTGCAACCGGGTTTCCTGACAATGTGCCAGCCTGGTACACACCCCCAAGTGGTGCAACCATCTCCATAATATCCCTGCGTCCGCCATATACTGCAAGCGGCATGCCGCCACCAGCGATTTTGCCAAACACTGTAATATCTGGTACTATGCCAAAATATTCCTGTGCGCCCCCTTTTGCAAGGCGGAAACCTGTTATTACCTCATCAAATACCAGAAGTGATTTATACTGTTCTGTTATTTTCCTAAGACCTTCAAGAAATCCACTGACAGGAGGTACAACCCCCATATTTGCAGCAACAGGTTCAACAATTACTGCTGCTATTTCACTTCCATACTTTCCAAAAATATCCTTTACAGAAGAAATATCATTATATTCCGCAACTAATGTACTTTCTGTATAACCTTCTGGCACTCCCAGGCTGTCAGGCACAGACTGTGTTAATGCCCCTGAACCAGCTTTTACAAGAAGCCCGTCAGAATGTCCATGGTAACACCCCCGGAATTTAATGATTTTATCCCTCCCTGTAAATCCCCTTGCCACTCTTACTGCGCTCATAACAGCTTCTGTACCGGAATTTACAAGGCGCAGCATTTCCATAGAAGGCACAAGCTCCTGTATAAGTGATGCCAGTATATATTCTTTTTCTGTAGGCGCACCAAATGTCAGCCCGTTATTACATGTTTCCTTTACAGCTTCTATTACACGGCTGTCCGCATGTCCAAGTATTCCTGGCCCCCATGAACACACATAGTCTATATATCCATTGCCATCAACATCATATATTTTTGACCCTTTTGCCCTTTCCATAAAAACAGGGTCCTGGTTTACTGCCCGGAAAGCACGTACAGGACTGTTTACACCACCTGGCATTATCCCTTTTGATTTCTTAAATAAAGCTTCTGATTCCAACCCAGCCATTTTTATGCCTCCTTAAGCCATTTTGCCGCATCTAATGCATGGTAAGTTATTATAATTCCTGCGCCTGCCCTTTTAATTGAAACCAGGTTTTCCATTACAACCCTCTTTTCATCAATCCAGCCATTTAAAGCAGCAGCTTTTACCATTGAATACTCACCACTTACATTATAAGCAGCTACAGGATGGTTTGTACAACTTGAAACTTCCTTAATTACATCCAGATATGCAAGCGCTGGTTTTACCATTATAATGTCTGCACCTTCCGCGATATCATTTTCACACTCCCTTATAGCCTCACGCCCATTAGCCGGGTCCATCTGGTATGTATTCCTGTCACCAAATGAAGGGGCAGACTGGGCAGCATCCCTGAACGGGGAGTAATACCCTGATGCAAACTTAGCACTATAAGCCATTATTGGGGTATTCTTAAAACTAGTAATATCAAGTGCTTTCCTTATGTATGCAACACGCCCATCCATCATATCAGATGGTGCAATTATATCTGCCCCTGCTTTTGCCAGGCTTACAGACATTTTGGCAAGCGGTTCAAGTGTTTCATCATTTAATATTTCCCTGCCAGATATAATTCCACAATGCCCATGTGAGGTATATTCACAAAGGCAGACATCAGCTATAACAACAATATCTGGAGCTGCCTTTTTAATCTTACGTATTATATTCTGTGTAACGCCATTATCATTATATGCTTCGCTTCCAATTTCATTTTTATGCTTTGGTATGCCAAATACAAGAATTGCCTTTATTCCTGCACTGGTTATCCTCTCCAGTTCCTCATCAAACCTGTCATGCGAATACTGGTAAATACCAGGCATTGAAGCAACTGGCTCTTTAATATTTTTACCCTCTTTAATAAATACAGGATATACTAAATCATCTGTTGTAACTACTGTTTCCCTTACAAGGTCTCTTAAACCGCTGCTAACCCTTAACCTGCGCATACGTACCATATTTCTTAACTCCGTTTCATATTATTTTATATATTCCTGGAAGCTTGTATTTCCTCCACAACAAAACCTGTCAAATGCATTAATAATTCCTTCCGCATTATTTAATTGTGCTGTTATTATATTGGCTTCTGTGCCATATTCTTCTTCAACTGCTTTCTTTGTTATATCCCCTATACATATAAATCCTATGCCAGCGGGAAGTTCTGCCCCTTTATCTTTTAACAGCCTGGCAAATTCCTGTACGCCAGATGCACTTAAAAATATAATACAGTCTAATTCTTTCAGCCTTTCTGCCCCTGGCAGAAGATGCCCCTTTACATAATATATTTTTACCTCTTTAAAAGATATATTTTCTTGTTCCAGTATAGCTGTTAATTCCCTGCTGCCTTTAACTGCCCTTGGCAGAAACAGTGTTTCCCCAGGAAGCATAACAGCAGCCAGTTCTTTTGCAAATATAGCAGATGTATATACTGCCGGGATAAAGTCCGCATTAATGCCAAAACCTGCAAGTGCTTCTTTAGTGCCGCTGCCAATAACTGCAAATTTAACACCTGCAAGCCTCCTTATATCAATATGCATTTTCTTTAATGTTTCAAAGAAAATTAATACACCATTCCTGCTTGTAAATGCTATCCAGTTATACTTTTCAATTCTTCCAAGTTCTTCTGTAAATTCTTGTGTTATAACATTAAAAACATCCATTCCACATACAGGTATGCACTCTGTATTTTCCATTTGCAGTCCTGCTTTTAACTTTTCCATTAATGCTTTTGTTGCAACAATTCCAGCTTTCTTTTTACAAAGCTTGCTGTATGGAATGCTGTCTTTTACTATATTTTTATTATAGATATAATTATATGCTGCTGTTTCACCTATTACTATTATTGCTGGTGGTGACATATCCTTTTCTGTTACATCTTTTGCAATATTTCCAAGGCAGGAGCGCAAAATCTCCTGTATCTCTGTAGTGCCACCTGAGATAACAGCCGCTGGCGTTTCTGCCGGCATCCCCTCTTTAAGCAGGTTATCCGTTATTTCTTTTATATTGGCAAGCCCCATCATAAATATAAGAGTGCCACCCGTGCCCACAAGTGCTTTGTAATTACAAACTGGTGAACCTGTGTTTGTATCTGTATGCCCTGTTATTACATGGAAACTTCTGCTTATACTCCTGTGTGTAACAGGAATCCCTGCACACTCTGGTACAGCTATAGCCGATGTTACACCTGGTATTACCTCATAGGGTATATTGTACTTGTTTAATGCCTCTATCTCCTCTGTGCCCCTTCCAAATACAAAGGAATCACCGCCTTTAAGCCTGGCAACAATATTGTCTTTTAACGCATGTTCTGTTAAAATCTTGTTAATCTCTTCCTGTTTAATGTAATGGCAGCCTGCCTGTTTGCCAGCATAGATTTTTTTACAGCCTGGTTTTAACAGTTTAAGAAGTTCCTCATTTACAAGCCTGTCATATATAACAACATCACATATCTTTAACTTTTCTGCACCTTTAAGTGTTATAAGCCCTTTATCACCTGGCCCTGCACCGATAAAATATACAATTCCCACTAGATTAATACCCTTCTTTTAAATATCTTATTGCCCTGTATGTAAGATGGCTGGCATCCTCACGCCTGCCAGTTTCCCTGAAACCATGTTCCGTCCCTTCCTGGCCGCTAAATTCCTTTAAAAGGTTTACACAGAGAAATTCCTCATTATATTTATAATAAAAATAACTTATAACGCCTATGCTGTTATTGCATCCTGCACCTGAAGCTTCTATTATCTTTCTTTCAATCTGGAAGTTTAAAAATGTGTCCCCATCATTTATATCTCTTAAAATCCTGCCTGTAAATGTGTCTCCTTCTGCATCTTCCCTTCTTGCTTCAACAGCTATTATCCCCTGTCCGCCAGCAGGCATTATTTCATCTTTATCAAAATACTTATACGATAAATCCTTCACACTGTCAAGCCCAAGCCTTTTTAAGCCAGCAGCAGCAAGTATTATCCCATCATATTCACCCCTTAGGAGTTTATTTATCCTTGTATCCACGTTGCCACGTATTTCTTTAAATGCTGCATTATTACAAAGCCTTGCAAACTGCATCTGGCGGCGTTTGCTTCCTGTCCCGATAGTTACACTGTCCCTGTCCCGCAAATCTTCCAATAAAGTGCCTGCTCTTGTTACAAGCACGTCCCTTGCATCTTCCCTTGGAAGTACACATGGTATACACAGGCCTTCCTTTAACTCACCAGGCAGATCCTTAGCACTGTGCACAGCCATATCTATACTGCCATTAGAAAGTGCTTCCTCAATTTCTGTAATAAAGACCCCTTTATCACCAAAACTTGAAACAGGTTTATCTGTTTCCCTGTCACCCTTTGTACTTATTATTACCCGTTCAATATCTGCACCAGGGCATTTTTCTCTAATTGCAGAAATAACAAGTTCTGTCTGTGCAAGCGCAAGGGCACTTCCTCTTGTGCCAATCCTGGTTATTTTCTGTTCCATTATATTTTACCCCGTTCTATTTTTATTTTATAATGCCAGCAGATAGCAATGCATGTTTACATGCAAATTGGTATCTGCTGGCTTTTATTAAGACTGTTCCAGACATTCCTCTATAATATCTTTAACAATGTTTTCTGGTATCTCCCCTTTGTTCTCCCTGCCATATATTACTAATTTTTCAAATATTTGTTTTCTGGTGGCAGCTGTGGCATCCTTTGTATTTGAAATTACATATTCCCTGCTTTTATCAAGGTTTTTTGCGAGCTTGTCATAGTAATCTGGTATTAACCTTTTTATATCCCTTTTAATGCCAGCTGCTAATGCAGGGCTTGCCCCTCCTGATGAGACAGCCACCAGCAATGGTTCTTTATGGATAATTGCTGGAAATATAAATGAACACGCCTCTTTTATATCCACAACATTTACAGGTATTCTCTGTTTCCTGCATATTCCGGCAATATGCAGCCCAAGCTCCCTGTCCCCTGTTGCTGCAACAACAAAATCCATTCCATTTATATCATTATCTTCAAATCTACGCAGCCTGATCTCTATTCTTTTATTGTTTCTGGCAAGATTTAAAAGACTGTCACAGGCAGATATTGCCACAATATGTATATTCACATTATATTCTGAAAGTATTTCTGCCTTGTGCAGTGCAACGCTTCCACCTCCTGCAATAAGGCAGTCCATATTCTCTATATCTGTTATAAATGGAAAATATGCCATTACTCCCCTCCATTTGTTTCCTTGTTATAAATTCTTTCCAGTACATCTTTAAAACCATCACTTCCAAGTACATCTTTTAGATAGTACACCATATGGCTGAACCATTTTTCTTTATTAAATTTATCTGCAAGGACAGTATTTTCCTTTATACTGGCGAGAAAACCACGGATATATATTTTTTTCATCGTGTCTTCTACACATTCTTTTACTGTTTCTTCTGCCTTGCCAAGTTCACCAAGTTTTATATTAGTATTTTCTTTGGAAAGTGTATTAAAATAATCTATATCAAGAAGTTTTATATTCTGAAGCCCTGCAAGTTTCCTGTCTATATCATATGGGACTGCAAGGTCAATTAAAAGTCTCTTCTGGTTATCTGCTGCATATTTTAAATATTCATTATATGTCAGTGTATAATGCGGGCTTGTTGTTGCACTGGCTATTGCACATACCTGGTTTATGTATTTATAGCGCTCTTCAAAGCTTATCACTTCCACAAGCCTGCTGCCCTGCCACCATGTGCCAGCAGAAAGCCCGCGTTTCCTGGTTGTGCCTGTTACCTGTATACCCTTGGAAGCCAGGTCTTTTGCAACAATCCCCCCTGTTTTGCCAGTTATTCCAATAACCAATACTCTTTTGCCAGGAAAGTTATCTTTATTAATATTTTCTTCAATATATTTTTCAATTGTATTGGCGGTTATAGTCCCGATAGAAACAGGGGTAGTAGAAAGCCTTGTTTTTGATTTGCCAGATTTGGCGCAGTTAAGTGCATCCTGGAATATTATATTTAACTCACTGTCTGTGTGGTGTGCTTTAAAAGCAGCAAGGTATGCCTCCTTCACCTGGCGCAGTATTTCATCCTCACCAAGCACCATTGAATCAAGCCCGCATGTTACATTAAAAAGGTGGCTGGCTGCCCTGCTTCCGCCATAAAAAAGGCAGTATTTCTTTATATTGCCGTCACTTGTATTTTTAAATAATGCAAGGTTTCTTGCCACTTCTTCAACAGAATGGCTGCTTCCTGTAAAATAAATTTCACTTCTGTTGCATGTGGATAAAATTACCCCGCCTTTTATTATATTGTCTTGGATAAGTTTTTCAGTAAATATATACTGCTCTTCCTGTGAAAAAGCAAACCCCTGCCTGGCTTCCAGAGGGGTCTTTTTATAACTGGCGCTTATACAGAACATACATTACAATCCTTGTCTTTCTGGAATTTTACGGTCCGGAACTTCATGCAAAGTGCATCAAATACAAGCATCCTGCCTGTAAGCAGTTCCCCTGCACCTGTAATATATTTAACAGCTTCCATTGCCTGCAGGCTCCCTGTTACGCCACAAACAGCACCTAAAATCCCTGCCTGGTTTCCTGTCAGCACAGCACCCTCTGGCGGAGGCTCTTTAAATAAACATCTGTAACATGGTGAACTGCCTGGCACATAAGTAAAAAGCTGTCCATGAAAACGTGTTACACCTGCATGTGAAAATGGCTTTCCTGCTTTTACACATGCGTCATTAATAAGAAACTTTGATGAAAAATTATCGGTTGCATCTATTATAAAATCATAACCTTCTATTAATTCCATTATATTGTCTTTATCTGCAAATGTCTTATATATATTAACTTTAACATAAGGGTTAATAGCTTTTACTGCCCTTTCTGCTGATTCCGCCTTAGGCTTCCCTATACTATCTGTTGTATGCATTATCTGTCTCTGGAGGTTTGACAGCTCTACCTGGTCCGGGTCTGCAATGCCTACAGTGCCTGTACCTGCTGCTGCCAGGTACAGTGCTGCTGGTGAACCAAGCCCTCCTGCACCTATTACCAGAACCTTTGCTTCAAAAAGCTTTTGCTGGCCTTTTCTGCCAATTTCATCTATAACCAGATGGCGCTGGTATCTTACTAGCTGCTCTTCACCAAATTCCATTTTAATCCTCATTTCTTTATATTATGATTCCACGGATTACTCCATTGCCACGCAATTCCCGCAATCATGCAGGCACCTCCAGTCCCGCATATTTGCAAGCAAACCTGCTTCTTGCTGGTATCTGGCGGGTTAATCCAGCAGATAGCAATTTTCATGTAAACATGCATTGCTATCTGCTTTTAACCCTGGCATCATATTACATAATTATCTATAAGCTGCCCGTCTGAAAGCAAATCTGCAATAGTAATATTGTCAAAATATTCATTAATAACCTTCTCAAATCCTTCCCACATCTTAAGCGTCTTACAGACTGGTGCATTGGCACACTTGTTTGGTTTCTTTTCAAGACATGCAACAGGTGCAAATGACTCTTCTGTTACCCTTAATATCTCCCCGGCTGTATATTCCTCTGGCCGTCTTGCAAGTTTATACCCGCCACCTTTGCCACGCATTGATATAAGGATATCATTTTTACTAAGTACCGAAACTATTGATTCAAGGTATTTCTCAGATATGCCCTGCCTTTCTGCTATATCCATTAAAGTTATAAAACTGTCCGTGTTGTGCTCCGCAAGGTCAATCATAACCCGTATAGCATATCTGCCTTTAGTTGATATTTTCATGCCAGTACCTCCATAAATATGCTTCCAGTAATTATTTTATCATATCTTTCTGGTATTCCTGCCTGTGTTCTGACTTGTCCTTATACATATTTTTATCTGCAGACAATATCATATTCTCAATGTCAATATCATCCTCCATGTGGCAGCAGCACATGCCAATACTTGCACCAACAGGGTACTCCTTGTCTTTTACCCCATTTGTATTGTTTATATTATCTAAAAGCTTGTTATAAAACTCTGCTGCATTGTATTCTCCAGGTGCATCAGCAGTAAATGCGCATACAAATTCATCACCGCCAAATCTTGCACATATAGCATCTTCCCCGCTTGTTTCCCTGATTGCATCTGCCACTGTTGCAATTGCAAAATCACCCTCTGCATGGCCGAAATTATCATTAATATATTTAAGCCTGTCAATATCTATTGAAAATAAATAAAGATATTTTTCTTTACACTTATGGCCGGCAGCAAGTGAATCAATTTTTTCATAAAAACCTCTTCTGTTATAAAGCCCAGTCATATAATCCTTAAGATATAAAGCAGCAATCTTATTATATGCTTCTTCCAGGTTATTATTAAGTTCTTTAAGGTCTTTATTCATACTTGCAAGTTTATGGTTATGGATAACATTATCAACTGCATGTGTTATAAACATTGCAAATTCATTGCACCTTTGCATTGCACGTTCTTCTAATACAGGATACCCCTCTACAATATAACCATACACGTCCCTGCCTGAATTAAACTGCCGTACAAAAAGCACATCAATGCCATTGTCTTCTGACATGACTGCATCAATACCTGGCATAAATTCCTCAATCATGAACTTTCTGCCTGTCTCATGGTATATTCCATTACTTACATCAAGTACCGTCGTCATTTCAGAATATGTTTCTTCCACAATACAGTCTGTAAACAGGCTGGATTTAAAACATGCAAACCTGAATACATTGCTCCATAAATGTGTAAATTCAGGAATACACTCTACTATGTCTGTAATATCTTCTTTATCAAGCAAGGCTGTAATCATTCCGCTCATAGCTATACTATGCCATGAACAGTCACCTACAGAATTCGATAATGATGAGATTATTGTATTGATTTCATACATTGTCTTTGGCTGGCAGCCACATGACTGGCTTTTTTTGGCCTTAAAATTCACTGTGCACCTGTCATTATGCTGGACATCATCCTTTCCCCAGTTCCCTATTTTATTCATAATAAACTTTATGGCATTTTCATAGTCAGGTTCACATGTAGAAATTACAGGAAAATGGTATCCTGCCCCTATTGTCCCGTCAAATCCTGTAACAATAACATCCTCTGGCACTTCATAGCCATGTTCATTCAATATTGAACATGCTACTATTGCCATAGAATCATTAGCACATACTATAGCATCAAATTCTTTTCCTGATTTTATAAAGCCCATAACTGCCTTCTGGGCAGGGCGCTCCCAGAAATCGCCATATGCAAGCCGTTCTGTTTCAAATGGAATTCCATTCTCCAGAAGAACCTTTTTATAAGCAGCAATTCTTGCCTCTGAATATTTATTACCTTTAAAACCTGCAAGCATATTTACTTTACGGCAGCCGTGATATTCTACAACATGGCGCACCATATCCTCAAAACCATCATAATAATCACAGTTCAGGCTAATGGCACCATCTGCATCACCATCCAGCGTAAATACTGGTATATTCCTGCTCCTGCCCATTTCTATAATCTTATTAATAATTTTCCTGTTCTTTAACGTTTCTGACAATATTACAAGAGCGCTCAGGTTTACATACTTTGCCAGCTCATATAACTGGCTTTCCCCCACATACCCGTCTGTTTCCTCTTCATCATCTGAGTTGGAAGAAAATGCTATTATAAAGTAACCTTCTTTCTCACTCTGCTTTTTTAATGTATTAATAAACTGCATCGGTATCTGGTTAAAAAGCCTTGCCCCGCATACACCAATAATCTTTTTTTTATTATCCATAAGTCTACCGCTCTTTCTATATTACATAGATTTTAAATGCTATTTAAAAAACATTTTAACCTGCCTTTTCCAGCAGCATAAGCCTGATACTCCCACGGTAAGCACGGATAGAAATAAAAATGCCGCCATGTCAAGTACGTGTTACATCATTAAGCCACTTATATGTTTTATACCTCCATGTTGAAACGGGTATTTTTAATACTTCATCACAATAAAGTATAAAAGCCACTGCCACTGCTGGCAGCCCAAGTGCAAATGCTGCTATATATCCTATAATAATTGAAACTCCCCACATAAATGCAACATCAAGGAAAAAACCAAACCTTGTATCACCGCCACCCCTGAATATACCAACGATAAGGGTTGTATTATATGCCTGTGCTATTACATAATATGACATTATTAAAATCATTATTGATAACAGCTCCCTGGCATCATCTGATAAAACAAGCACTGACAGTATAACAGGCCTCGCACAAAGTATAACCAGGCTTCCAAAAATCCCAGTCCCTATGGAAAGCTTTATAAAACGCCCTCCATATATTTTAGCAAGTTCTTTATTGCCTTCACCTATAGCCTTTCCAATCATTACAGCAGCGGCGTTTGCAACACCAAATGCTATAACTGTTGCAAGGTTGCGGCACACCTGGGCTACTGAATTAGCAGCAGTTGCAGCACTTCCAAGATGGCCTATTATTGCAGTCATTGTTGAAAGCCCAAGCCCCCACATAAGTTCATTAGCAATTACTGGTGCTGAAATTTTTAAGAAATCGCTTTCCAGCCCTTTGTTTTTAATTTTAAGATATTTGAGATGGAATGTAAATACATCATTAAATTTTTTATCATATATTAATACAATTATAAACTCAACTATCCTTGCTGCAACAGTACCAGCAGCTGCACCCATTACACCAAGCTTTGGAAAACCCAAATACCCAAAAATAAGCAGCGCATTAACTATTATATTAGTAATTAGTGAAAATAAATATGTTACTAAACCTATACCCACCTTTTCCATGCTCCTTATAGAGTTAAGGTATATCATAGTTAATGCATTAGGTATATAAGAAAAACTTACAACCCTGAGGTACAAAACCCCATTTGCCATTACTTCATCATCATTTGTAAAAAATGACATTAACACCTGTGGCACTGCCAGCGCTGCAACTGTAAAAAGGACGCCTGCAGCAAATGCAATTTTTACTGCTATGGAAAATACTGTTTCAATAGAACGCATATCACGTTTGCCCCAGTACTGTGCCATAAGTACAGCAGCACCCGATGTAACACCAAACAGCAGAAGTCCCATTATAAACTGTACCTGTGCGCCAAGAGAAGCACCAGAAAGTACCTTTTCCCCTACCTTGCCAAGCATAATTACGTCAATAGAAGAAATACCTACATTAATAAGGTTCTGGAGTGCCATAGGTATTACAAGTGCTAATGTCTTTCTATAAAAATTTTTACTTTCCTGTGACATAATACTATATACCTGCTTTCTATAATTTATGTTAATATCCAGCCTTACGGCTTAACAGTAACATAGCAGTGCTTCCAGCACTGGTTATGTACACATTTTGCACAAAAAATGTGCAAAATGGCACTGTAAAACTCATATTTTTATGGAAGGCTGGACTGTCACTAATTTATCTTTTATATGTAAGAAGAAATTCACAAAGCTTTAATTCATCATCTGTATCCAGGCTGTTTATAAATCTGACCTTGCCCTTTTTGCCACTCTGGTTTAAAAGCCCTGCCTCTGTAAGCCTGCGTTTCATTTCACGTGCAGTGCCTTCCCCGCCATCAAATATTATTACGTTTTCCCCTGCAATTTTCTGTATTACATCTTTAACAAATGGATAATGTGTACAGCCAAGCACCACTGAATTTATTTTTTTATTGCTAACAGAGCCAAGCAGATTTTCCAGGTACATGGTTAATTCTTTCCCTTCAAGTATACCACGCTCTACAAACTCCATAAGCCCAGGGCATGGCAGGGGCACTATATCAGCCATATCCTCATATTGGTGCATAAGGTTCTGGAACTTCTTCTGTTTTAATGTCATAGGTGTTGCCATAACAACTACACATGAATTTTCTTTATACATTACTGCTGGCTTAATTGCAGGTTCTATCCCTACAAGCGGCACATCCGGGTACATCTCCCTAAGCTGTGCAACGGCTGCACTTGTAGCTGTATTGCAGGCGACTACTATTGACTTTGCCCCACTTTCCAGAAGAAAACATATATTATTAATTGTAAGCTGCCTTACTTCTTCCAAAGGTTTTGTCCCATATGGTGCATGTACAGAATCCCCAAAATATATATAATCTTCCTCTGGCATCTGCTTTACAAGTTCCCTTAGAACGCTTATGCCTCCAACACCAGAATCAAACACACCTATAGGTTTTATACTATTTCCCATAATAATCCCCCATGCCGCCCAGCGGCTTAAATAGCATAACTAAAACCCTGCAATCCATAATACACAAAATGCAGGGCTGTAATATCTGTATCAGTCTTTATCAATTATTTCTTTATAAAATCCTGAATAATCCTTACGTCCTTCTTTCATGGCGGCAATAGCAGCCCTTGGATGCTGGTTCAGGTATCCTGTAAGCAGGTATGGTATATCAAATCCCCATTCTACGCCTGATTCTTTTAAAGGAACGATATTCTTTTCAATAAACTGGATTACAGGGAATAATTTATACTTAGGGTTCTTAAGGAATCCTAGCAGCAGTTCCATAGGGCAGTTGCCTGCACCGCGCCCCATGCCGCTCATGGTTGCATCAAGATAAGAAACCCCCTGTGCACATGCCTCGATTGTATTAGCAAATGCAAGCTGCTGGTTATTATGTGCATGTATGCCAATATATTTACCATATTTCTCACCAATTTCCATATACTGCTCTGCAATAACCCTGGTCTGTTCCGGATATATTGAACCATAACTGTCTACAATATATATGCCGTCTACCGGGCTCTGTCCAAGCATTTCAAGTGCAGCAGCTATATCTGACTCTTTAGCATTTGATATTGCCATTATATTACATGTTGTTTCATATCCCTTTTTATGGGCATCCTCTATCATATCCAGAGCGGCTGGCATAGCATTCACATATGTAGCTACACGTATAAGGTCAACCGGGCTCTCACTCCGTTCATGTATATCTTCTTTATAATTACAGCGTCCTGTATCAGCCATAATTGCAACTTTCAGTTCTGTGTTATTATCTCCCACTATGCTGCGTATATCATCATCTGATGAAAATTTCCACTTGCCAAAACCTTCCAAATCAAACATTTCCTTATCAGCACGGTATCCAAATTCCATATAATCAACTTTTGCCTTTACATTCGCTTTATATAAATCCTTTACAAAATCATCTGTAAAATTAAAATCATTTACAAGTCCTCCATCCCTTATAGTTGCGTCTACTACTTTTATATCCGGGCGGAATGTAAGTAAATTACCCTTCTGTGCCATGTCCTTTACCTCCTTTGTTATGCTATGCTAATGCTACAGCTTTATAATTCTACCAAAAAAGGGGCTTGTTTACAAGCCCCTGACAGAAAAAACAAACTCAAAGAAGACCCCAAAATGCCGGTTCCTGAATTTTGAGTCCTAGCAATTAAGCCAGGTGGGCAACCGCATCTGTATATCTGCCTTCCACTCAGAGGAGGCCTGGCATCAATACAAAAATGTAGGAATCCCAATCAATAGGTGTAGGTTCAAAATATCAGGAGTATCGAACACCCCAGGAAATCTTTCTACAATATAGTATATACATTTTTCGCGGAAATTACAACTATAAATTTTTAACTTTTTTATTTATTGTGGAATAGTAACGGATAATTACTTAATAAATACACTGGCTTGACGGACGCAGGGTTGTGTATTTATCCTGTTTTCTGCTTTATTAATTTAAGTTATAATTACTTTAGCATATAGATGTAAATTATGTTATTATACATTTATAAGGAAACTTACCAACCAGCGGTTGAAACCTCCCATCCCAACTACTGGTATGTGTAAAAACTATATAACCAGGTGTATTATCTGGTGTGAAAGGAGGAAGCGCAATGAACCAGTATTTTTTCCATAGCACTTTTTATTTCAATTTTAGTATGTTTTATTTGTAATATTGCAATATCTGGAAATATAACATGGTCACTTATTCCTGTTAGTTCAGTTATTTTTGTATGGGTTGTGTCTTTTCCAGGCATTATAGCAGGCAAAAAAGGAATTATAGCAAGTTTATTATCACTAAGTATTTTCACTGTTCCTTACTTGTTGCTGTTAGGCAGCCTAATAAAAGTAAAAGCAGTATTCCGGGTTGGTTCTGTTATGGCTGTAACTGCAATTTTGTTTTTATGGATTATAGCTGCAATTGCTAACTATATTGGAAAAACAAGGAAATTAACAGCTTTAGGAATTACATTTTTATTAGCTATACTATTTGTATTTATTGCTAATGCAATATTATCAAAAATGATAGGAACGTCTTTTCTTGATATATGTGATATATTTTGTATTTTTATATTATTAATACTGGCATTTATTTCTTTTATTTTTGCAAAGGCAAAGTAATGTGCTGTAAAAGCCAAATATTCCGCTTACATTTATAAAACAGGCTGCATGAAAAAGAATTAATGAAGCCACTGGCATTTAAAGGAGAAATTTATTATGAATAATGAATATGATAATGAAAAATTTTTTGAAGAATATGCAAAAATGTCCCGTAGTACAGAAGGGTTAAGTGCCGCTGGTGAATGGCACCAGCTAAAACCTTTGTTCCCACCGCTTTACGGGAAAACTGTCCTTGACTTAGGATGTGGTTATGGGTGGCATTGTAAATTTGCTGCAGAACAAGGGGCAACACAAGTATTAGGGCTGGATTTAAGCCAGAAAATGATTAACGAAGCAGAAAGGCGCAATAAGGCAGACCAAATCCAATACCATGTCTGTGGAATAGAGGAATATGATTATCCAGAAAGCATGTGGGATTGCGTTATTTCTAATCTGGCTTTGCACTATATCGGAAATATTGGGATTATATTCCAAAAGGTTTACAGGACATTAAAACCACAAGGGGTATTTATTTTCAATATTGAACATCCAGTTTTCACCTCTGGCGTTGGACAGGACTGGATTTATTCAAAAGAGCATACACCATTGTACTGGCCAGTTGATGATTATTTCAAACCAGGAGAACGCAGTACACACTTTCTGGGATGTGATGTTGTAAAACAGCATCATACACTTACACAAATATTAATGGGTCTGTTAAATAATGGTTTTGAACTTAGAACCGTAGAAGAAGCAGAACCATCTGAAGAAATGCTGGATATTACAGGAATGAAAGATGAATTGCGCCGTCCAATGATGCTGTTAGTAAAGGCGGCAGTTAAAAAATGACACCAGTAAGTCCAGGTAAAGTGTTTTACAGAATATAATTTGCAGTGCCAGATACAGCAATATTCCACAAAAGGGACATTTTTTGTGTGGAATACTCTGGCTCTGGCATGGAAGCTGTCCGTTTTTCTGCGGTTTATTCATTATAATACAGGAGGCATCACTTTATGGGCAAAATTATTATGGAAAGGATAAAATTTTTTATCTCAATAATATGGTTTGTGTGTATAAGTATAATTTCTCCAGTCTGGACTGGCTGCATATACATGTATATTACAGGACACAGCAAAGGATATGCGTATGACTTAGGTTCTGAAACTGATATTTCAATATTTTTAGGAATTGTATTTCTTATACTCTGGCTGCTTGCAATTTTGCCTGTAACAGTTTCACTGTGTAAAAAATGCTATAAAAAAAGAAAATCCCTTGTCCTGATGCCTTTACTTATATTTATGGTATTATTTGCTGCCGGGGTTAATATTGTGAGCTGGAAAGAGTTTATTAAATTTTTTGGATATTTCTAATTGTCTGGATATATGGTTAAATAACTACTAAATACTTACTCATACTCATCCATTGAAGTACATTCATCAAATACAAATGTAAACTTTGTCCCTTTGCCCTTTTCACTCTGTACTGATACTGTCCCGTCATGCTTTAATGCTATCTGCCTTGCAATCATAAGCCCAAGTCCTGTCCCTTTTTCATTCTGTTTTAATTTTGACTTATAGAATTTCTCAAATATAAATGGCAGTTCTTCTTTAGATATTCCAACCCCTTCATCTTCAATACTTATATAGAGTTTTTCCCCACTTATATATATTTCTGTTGTTATAGTCCCGTTTTCATGTGAAAATTTAACTGCATTATCTATTATTATAAGAAACATCTGGCGCAGGCGCACATAATCACCAAGTACCATACATGGGTCATTTTCAGGAAAACGGCTTTTAAACTGGATATTTTTCTCCTTACCTATTACTTTGCTGCTCCTGCCTATATCACCAAATACCTGCATAAGGCTTACTGGCTCTTTCTCTACCTGGAAATCAGGGTTCTGCATTTTAGATAATATAAACAAGTCCCCTACAAGACGTTCCATTCCCTGGCATTCAGACAACATACGCTGGTACATATCCTCTACCGCACTTGTCTCTGTAATAACACCATCATTAAGAGTCTCTGCATATCCCCGTATAACAGTAATTGGCGTCCTTAACTCATGTGATACATTTGCAAAAAAGTCCCTTCTCACCTGCTCTAAACTCTCACGTTCTTTCTCAGCCTGTCCAAGCTGGGTGGCAAGCCTGTCAAGTGTAGTTTCAATCCTTCCAAGCTGGGTCTGTGGCTTTTTAGGTGCTATGGAGGAATAATCCCCTTTAGAAATCCTGTTTATATTTCTGCTTATCTTGGCTAGTGGCTTTGAAAGATACTGTGAAAATAAAAATGCAACCACAAATGATACAAGGAATGACAGGAACAGGCTTAAAATTATAAGGTAAGTCCCCTTATCAATACCCATTGTCTGCTTGTCAATCATTGATACCATCATGACAACACCACTTGCTTCACCTGTCTCTTTATTAAAAACAGGAACAGCGACCCTTAATGTAACCATTCCATAAATATCATCGAAACTTGAACTGGAAGAAATCTTTCCTTTATATGCAGTATAAAGCACATCATATGAATCTGCCAGCACGCCATTAGATGTATCCATAGTATATTCTTTATTAAGCGGCTTTACAGCGTCTTCATTGGCGATTATCCATACATCAGTATTTTCTGCACCTTCAATTTCATCAATATATGTACTATACTTTTGAAACTGTTCAATTCTCCCATTCCTCTCAAAGCTGGCTACCCTCCTTGCAATCCTTCTTCCCTGTTTTGCAAGAAGTTCCGAATATGAACGTATATAATTCTGTCTGTATAACCTGATAAATATAATTCCTGTAAGCAGGCTTGTAAGCACAAGTACAAATGTAAAGGATAAATATATTTTTACTACAATATCGCTTTTAATTATAAAACGCCATATTTTCTTAATATTTGACTCTCTCAGGAACTTATTCCCTATGTCTTTTATCCTGTTATACATATACTGCACCTTTCTGCCTATACATCACTATCATTTATCTCAAATTTATATCCTACTCCCCATATTGTCTTAATGCTCCATGCCGGATGCTCTATTGTATCAATTTTGGCACGCAGCCTTTTTATATGTGAATCTACTGTCCTGCTGTCACCATAATAATCATATCCCCAAAGGCTGTCAAGAAGGTTGTCTCTGGTAAAAACCTTATTAGGGTTGCTTGCCAGTGTCCACATAGTTTCAATTTCTTTCTTTGTAAGAGGTACTTTCTTATCTCCTATCATAAATGAATATTCTTCAAGGTTTACCGTCATATTGTTAATCCTGAGTATTGTATCAGAATTTTCTGATACTTCTGTAGCAACAAACCTGCGGAGTACTGCCCTTAACCTCGCCATAACTTCACTTGGGCTGAAAGGCTTTACTATATAATCATCTGCACCTATATCTAACCCCATTATTTTATCATAATCTTCACCACGTGCAGTAATAAGTATTATGGGCACACTTGATTTCCTGCGGATACTTTTACATACCTCATAACCATCTTTTAATGGCATCATAACATCCAGAAGCAGTGCTGATGGTTTATAACTTTCATAAAGCTTTTCTGCTTCTATCCCATCCTTAGCAACTACTGGTTCATATCCTTCTTTTTTTACATATACAGAAAGTATATCTGTAATGTCCGGATTATCATCTGCAATCAAAATATACTGCATACAACACCTCATTTCTATAGTAATTATTTTCCTACATGCTTATTATAATATTAAATTGCGGAATAAATATGGCAAAAAAAGTAATTTATATGACACTATTCTGACACCTATATTTTTTATTATTTCTAAACAGTATAGTATATGTTAAAAAGTTTTTTTTACACATTTCTATGCTAAATCCATATCTAAGGAGGACAAAATGCGCAAGATATTACGTATCTGTATGCTGGCCTTACTAGCTGTATCAATTATATCTCCCTGTGACAAGGCTTTTGCATCATCTGATACTTTTATCAAAACTGCCAGCATGTCTAAGTACACTAAACATGCCGATAAAACAGAACCTTTTCTAAAAAGGGACAGCGTTTCAGTTTTAACTGGCACAAGCGATATCCTCACTGTTTATAATGTACCTGATAACAGCGATATCTCGTATAAAAGCTCAGATGAATCAATTCTTACTGTTAATCCAGGAGAAGACAACACTTGTGAATACACTGGCGTTGGTGTAGGTACTGCTACTATTACAATTAAAATACAAGAACCAGTATTCCTTTTTGTAACTAATACATATACGTTAAAGTTAGAAGTAGAAGTAACTCCTAAAGCTGTAAGCGTAAAATTCCGCAAGACAAAGTATAAGCTTAGTATCGGGGAAAGCAGGAAACTGCAGTACACATTACGGCCAAGCATCACAGATGAAATTCCAAAGTTTGAAAGCTCTGACAACGACATAGTTTCTGTTTCATCTAAGGGCAAAATATATGCTAAAGCTAAAGGTACAGCATATATTACAGCTACTATTTTAAATGGCAACTATGACACATGCAAGATAACTATTAATTAACCCTGGAAAGGTACCAGACAAAACAATACCACCAGCAGCCGGCATCTGCTGGTGGTATTGTTATACCCTGGAATAGCCCGTCATATGCATATACTCTGCCAAAGCCTCTCTCCACTCTTTCATACGGTAACTTCCCATAGAATTAAGTTTCTTATTTTCAAGGACAGAATAAGCTGGCCTTGCAGCGGCTTTTTTATTTTTCATGTATTCTTCTGTTGTCACAGGAATAACTTTCACGTCTTTGCCTGCCTGTCTCATTATCTCACATGCAAATTCATACCAGTTTGTTTCACCCTCACATGTCCCATGATATATTCCATACTGCCCCAATGGAATAATATGGAGTATCATTCTTGCAAGTTCAAGTGAAGAAGTGGGAGTCCCATACTGGTCATTTACAACTGTAATACAATCCATCCTGTCTGCAAGGCCAAGCATTGTCTTTACAAAATTATTTCCATCGCCATAAAGCCATGCTGTCCTTACTATAAAATGCTGGCGGCAGTTTTCTATAACGGCTTTTTCCCCTGCAAGTTTTGTCCTTCCATATACACTCTGCGGATTAGTCATATCCTCTTCAGTATAAGGCCTTTTTGCACTTCCATCGAAAACATAATCTGTTGATACTTGTACTATCTGCGCCCCTGTCCTGCCTGCAGCTATTGCAAGGTTTCCTGCACCATCCGCATTAATCCTTTCTGCATTTACTTCATCAGTTTCACATTTATCAACAGCAGTATGCGCAGCACAATTTATTATTGTATCCGGCCTGTGCTCTAATACAAAATCCTCCACTTGCTTAAAATCACATATATCAAGTGTATCTGCATCTGTTACAATTACATTTGTATCTGTTTCTTTTAATAAACTGCAGAGTGAACGTCCAAGCTGTCCATTTCCTCCAGTTACCAGTATCTTTTCCATATCCATAGCCGTCCTCATTTCTGTAAATTATTATATACAAGTAACAGTCCAGCCATCGTCAATATTATGTAGCTATCATGGTAACAGTCTTGCATGGATGAATACATAATGCAGACAGTGTGCCAGGCTGTCCGTATATAATAGTATTTTATCAGTATTCCAGAAAAATATCCTCTGAAAATCCAGGATACTTTTTATCTTTTTCTGCCAGTTTTGGTTCTTCTCCTTCTGGTACAGGCCATTTTACACCAATTACAGGGTCATTCCACATTATCCCTGCTTCTGATGACGGGTCATAAAAATCTGTACATTTATATAAAAATTCCGCTGTATCTGACAATACATAAAAGCCATGTGCAAAACCTTCTGGAACATATAACATATTTTTCTTTTCTGCACTTAATATTATGCCAGCCCACTTTCCATATGTTCTTGAACCCTTACGTATATCAACAGCAACATCAAAAATTTCACCGCTAATTACACGCACAAGTTTACCCTGTGTATGTTCTTTCTGGAAATGAAGCCCTCTTAAAACACCTTTGGACGATAATGACTGGTTGTCCTGCACGAATACCATGTCAAGCCCGGCTTTTTTAAAATCGTTATAATTATATGTTTCCATAAAATAACCTCGTGCATCATTGCGCACTTCTGGCTGTATATGGTACAGTCCTTCTATCCCGCCATAATTTTCAAATATAAAATTGCCCATAAAAACCTCCCCAATGCCACATGTGCATAAGTATACACCTGGCATTTATCTATCCGTTAAAATGCTATAGTAGTATAACTATATCACTATTAAACAGACTTGGCAAATAATTTTCTCTTTTTGTGTTTATTTTCCTCTTTTTTCTTTTTATGTGTATTTGCCGGCCTGGGTTCATTACTTACAGCAGCCTCTGGCATTTCACGCCTTACTTCATCTAATATCTGCTGCAGCAGCTCCATCTGCTTCTCTTGCGCCTCCTCCTTTTCCCTCATCATATAATCCATCTCCTTCATAAGTTTTGTACTTACCGCCTCATAAATCCGTTTCTCAGATGCTGTTTCATTCTCGTTCACAATACGTGAAACCATATGTCTTAACATGTTTTCAAACTGTTTCATCTTTTCTTCACTGCTTTTTTTAGCTGGCGCTGAAGCGCGCCTCGCTGACTGCAATGGAACTACATTCTTATCCTGCACTTCTTCCTCCCTTAAAACCTGCTGGTTTAACTCTTCCCTTAACTGGTAAACTTCCTGTGGGCTCATATCACGTACCCTTGCAATATCAGGCA
This sequence comes from Lachnospiraceae bacterium, assembly GCA_022797375.1. Classification (GTDB taxonomy): domain Bacteria; phylum Bacillota; class Clostridia; order Lachnospirales; family Lachnospiraceae; genus Butyribacter. Next base: position 20,791 of record JAAWKM010000015.1, on the reverse strand, counting down.
TAAGGAGCTTTATTGCTTTAAGCTGGAAACCCTGCTCCTTTAAATCTTTTATGGTCTTAAGCGCCTGTATATCACTTTCTTTGTAAAACCTGTGTCCTTTCGCATTTCTTTCAATCGGAAGCATTAATTCTTCTTCCCAGTACCTTAAAACGTGGTTTTCAACCTCAACCTGCCTGGATGCATCCGAAATACTAAATCTCTTTTCCATACTAATAACCATGCCCTTCCTGCCTTGCCTTGTTTTTTAATCAGCTAAATACTCCTCTACAAACTCTTCAAAAAGTTTGAGGTCTTCCATTGAAGCAGCAGCTTCATCTTGCTGGTCTGTCTGTTCTTCATTTTCAAAATACTCATTCTGGTATTTCTTCTCTTCTTCAGGATGAAGATATTCTTTTTCGAGCTTGGGCTGTAGTATATTTTCGAGATAATCGGTCATCTGCAGCTGTAAAAGCCTGTATTTCCTATGTATCTGGAATAATATTTCTGATGTTGCAAGAAGCATTATAACAGCAACAGCTGACAGCCCGGTTAACGCATGCCACTCATAAGGCATATGGAAGTAAACTCCCAGAAGCAGGCATGAAACCAGTATCATAAATACAACTGCAATTCCATACATCCCTGTATTCTTCCAGCCCGCAGCTGAAACTCCAAGGAAACGCATATTATACATGCTCTTGTCCACAATACATTTTACATTGTGTATTTCACGTTTTAGCTTATATGAAGCAGTAATTTTACCTACCATCGCCTTCATATATTTATTCTGGGTACTCCCCATTTGTTCCGCCTGGCAGATAAGCTTATAGTATACTATAGCTGCAATGCTTTTCATCATAATTGTAAGGCAGCCGGCAGCCGCCATTGCAAAGACCATATTATAATCCTGCAAAAACTGTTTCATAGTATTCCTCCATTCTGCATATACTATTTTAACTGCTCACTACAGCTTTCTTTATATTAAATCTTAAATACATAATTTAACAGTAGCCTTTATATACTATATAGTTCTTTATTCCGGCATTATAATTCTATATATCTTTATAAATGTCCTGCTTCGATATGTTCCGGTATATTTCAGCATTATTTGCTTTTATATTTATTCACAGCCAGTCCACATAAAGTTACTATTCACAGCTACGCTGTTCATAGTAACAACCACATAAAACTATAATTGGAAAAGACTAGATAAATATCTGGATAATTTTTATATTTTTTGATAGAATATATCTTAATGCAGCATTAAAAAACGGAGGTTACATATGTTTAATGAAATTTCATCTATATTTAACCAGATGGGCTATGAACCAGTGGAACTAAATGTAGCAGAACCCCATGTAAATATTAAACTTGTTAATAATAACCTGTCTGCAGGCAATGAAGGATATGTTGTAGTTACATTGGATGAAACCTCTGGCATAAGATATACAGAAGAACAGTTCAGGCATATTTCCCAGCAGATACGGAGTTTTCTCGTGCATAAAGGATGTACAGTGTACCATTTCTTGTATATTTTTATAAGTAACAATAGCACACCACCCTTTAAACTCCAGGATACTGGTGAATGTCTATGGCACATAACCCCTTCGGGCAGGCAGCTTATAACATATGGCAATGCACTTCCGATGTATATGGGGCTTAAAAAACCAATAGAAGACTTTCTTATGCCTGGCAGTTTATCTGGTAATATGGCACATAATACAGCAGGTAATTGCAGACAGTATAATTATACAACAGATAACAATGTTTTAACCGCACGTGCAAACCTCGCCATAGTTATTATTAATGTCATTATGTTTATACTGTCAGATTTTATAACCCCTGCCAGCAACGGACTATCCCTGCTTGACAAGGGAGCACTTTCCTGGGACTCTGTTATTTATGGACATGAATATTACAGGATATTTACATGTATGTTCCTTCACGCAGACCCTGGCCATATATTTAATAATATGCTTGTGCTTTTATTTATTGGAAGCTATGTTGAACAATATACTGGCAGGATAAAATACTTAATTATCTATTTTTCATCAGGGATTATTGCAGGGTGTGCTTCAATGGTTTATAATATGCTGAGGTATGATTACACACAATCTGTTGGTGCATCAGGGGCGGTATTCGGTTTAATGGGCTCTTTGCTATGTATAATACTTGTAAGCCAGCATTACAAAGAACTTGGCTTACGGCGTGTTTTATTTATGATATTGTTAAGTCTTTATGGTGGCTTTACAAGCCAGGGAGTTGACAATGCTGCACATATTGGGGGATTTATTGGAGGCTTTTTAACCACATTGCTTATATCAGGCAGGAAATAACTATGTCCTGCTTACTGTTAATTCCAGGAGAAAGGCAGGAACGAATTAATGACTAATGTAAATATTTATTATGGCGGCAGAGGGCTTATTGAAGACCCTTCAAACTTTGTAATAAGTAAGTTAATCCAGGTTCTTGAAGAATTAAATATACAGGTAAAAAAATATAATTTATATGAAGATATCCGCGGAATTTCTGTACTGCCAACAACACTAAAAGATGCAGATGCTATAATATTAGCTGCTTCTATAGAATGGCTTGGTATAGGCGGGCTGTTACAGCAGTTCCTTGATTCATGCTGGCTTTATGGTGACAAGGAAACAATCAAACGGATTTATATGATGCCTGTTGCCATATCCACAACTTATGGCGAGAAAGAAGCTTATATTACACTTGTTAAAGCATGGGAAATTCTTGGCGGCAAAATATGTGACGGGATATCTGCATATGTAAGTAATAATATAGATTTTGAGACAAATTCTGATTATGCTGCCCTTATAGAGAAAAAAGCCGAAAATTTTTACAGGGCTTTTTCTAAAAAGATTATATCATTCCCATCAAGCACTGATGCTGTGCTTGACAATGTTTCACAGCCAAAGTCTATAAGCCTTACACCACAAGAAAGTGAACAGCTTTCAATGTATGTATCTAATGATAAATATGTTAAAAAGCAAAAAGCCGATATCAAAGAACTATCACAGATGTTCAGAGGCATGATGGGTGATTCTTCCCCTTATGACAAAGGCCCTTATATTGAAACCCTGGAAAACCATTTCCATCCTGTACCTGGTGTTGCACTTTCGTTCACTATAGAAATTTCTGATAAGGGAAATACTCTTGTAATTGAAACAGATAACACAAATTTAAACTGTTACTATGGTGAAAAGGATAATCCTGATATTATATTAAAGACAACTTCAAATGTATTGGATAAAATAGTTTCAGGAAAAAATACATTACAAAGCACATTTATGACAGGTGAGCTTACAGCCCGCGGTGATTTTAAAATACTAAGGATATTTGACTCGCTGTTCCAGTTCCAAAGTTAAAAATATGTTAATATGGACAGTTTAGCAGCAAATAATAACAAAAATTTATATAATTAATGGAGGCCTGAAATGAATAAAAATATTGATGATAACTGTATTTTCTGCAAACTTGCAAATGGCATGGTTCCTGCCACTTCAATTTATGAAGATGATAATTTCAAAGTTATACTTGATGCTGCACCTGCTTCAAGGGGACATGCAATAATTCTTCCTAAAACTCATGCTTCAAATATATTTGAACTTCCAGATGAATATTGCGAAGAAATATTTAAGGTTGCAAAAAAGTGTGGTGCTGCAATTAAAAATGCATTTAATTATGATGGCTTAAATGTACTGCAGAACAATGGTGAAGCTGCCGGACAGACTGTGTTCCACCTGCATGTACACCTTATACCACGTAATATGGATGATGGCATTACTATTAAATATGTGCCAGATAACAATATGGATGAAACATCTGCAGCGCAGACAGCAGAAAAAATCAAGGAATACCTGTAAAAAATACAAAACTAAAAGTGGCAAGGCCGTCATTGTACTGCCAGCCTTGCCACCATATAAAACACATCTAAGCCATAAATCCTCTTGACTGTTCATTTCCATTCATAAATACTTCATTTAACTTGCCCCTGCCATAAGTCAGGCCAGCGTATACCTGCTGTGTATTTTGCATTACTGCCCCTGATGTATCCTGTCTGGCTACCTCCACAAAGGCACTGTGAAGGCTTTCCATAACTTTATTTATCTCATCAAATCCAGACAAATCACGTCTTGTAATTGCAGTTACCAGCAATCCGTTAACATACCTGTACAGGCTTGCAAGGTTATGTGAAACCTCATACTGGAAATCCAGGTTTCTCTTAAGTTCACATACACATTCCTGTGCTTTTTTAAGATGCTTTGCAACCATGTCTTTATCATTATTGTTATATGCCTGCTTTGCCATATCCATGCTATAACCAAAAAGTTCATATACAATAACTACAAGGTCACTTCTGTTAGCTTGTGCAATACGGGCTGTATACCCTCTTAACCGCTCTTTATCCATAAAACCAGCCAGCCTTTCTATGCTGTTAAAATTAATTCCAGCTTATATCCCCTGCAATAAATTCATAATTTCCTGTGGTTTGTTATTTGCCTGTGAAAGCATAGAAGTTGCAGCCTGGGTTAATACCGTAAGCTGTGTGTATTGTGTCATTTCATCTGCCATGTCAGTATCCATAATACGGGACATTGAGTTAGTCATATTGTAGCTTGAAACATCAAGACTTGAAACAGTGTCCTCAAGACGGTTTTCATAAGCGCCAAGCTCTGAACGTGCAGCAGAAACCCTTTCAATTGCTAAATCAAGTGATGCAATTGCATTTGCTGCACCATGTGATGAACATACATTTATAAGGCGCTGGCCATTTGCATCACGTAATGAAAGTGTGCTGCATGATATTTCATCAAAATTCATATTAAGCATCTGGTTCTCATTACCACCAATCTGCATTCCCATATATCCCGCATCATATACTTTTAATGTAACTTCCTGCCCCTCAGTTGGACCATCTGGATTCTCAGCAGGTATTTCAACCAGCATTTCAAAACCACCATTATCCTTAATTGTAATATGGCTTCCATCTGTTGAAACCTTAGCATTGTCTGAAAATCCGTCACCAAGTTCTATTTCTACATCTGAACCCATAAATATCTGGTTAGGTTCTCCAGCGGAATGTCTTATAAGTATCTGCTGGTTATCACCCTCTGCCTTAGTTGTAAAGGTAGCTGAAGTTCCTGCAAACTCTGCAACAATATCCATTTTACTGCATACGTCAAGAATTTTGCTTTCTGCCATCTCCTCTGTATCACCTTCTTCAAACTCTATAGTTGTATTATTAATATACAGAATACCAGGTATTGTGTACTCAATATCTTCAGCAACTGCTGGCTGCGGAGATGCACTTACACTAAACATATATTCCCCTGCTGGTACTTCTGTTGATGCCTTAAGTGCACGTATTCCATCTATATTGCTTGTAACTGCCCTTGATGATGAACCATCTAAAAGCCCTTTTCCATTAAACTCTGTGGTGCTTGAAATACGGTCTATCTCATCAAGAAGCTGGTCTATCTCATTCTGTGAAGATGCACGGTCATCTACAGTATATGTATCATTTGCATTCTGCACAGCAAGTTCACGTATACGCTGTAATATAGAAGCAACTTCATTTAATGCACCATCAGCAGTTTGCACAATAGACTGCCCATCCTCTGAATTTCTTGATGCCTGGTTTAATGCCCTTATCTGTGTACGCATCTTATTGGAAATTGCAAGCCCCGCTGAATCATCTGCTGCTTTTGTAATCTTATAACCTGAACTTAACTTTTCAAGGCTTGCAGAAACCCTTCTTTCATCTTTCTTTAAATTTACATTTGCTATCTGTGCTGTTACATTATGGTTAATCTTCATATATATACCATCCTTTCATGTTGTATGTACTTGTTTGTCTTAATAACCCAATAGTAACCCGGAACAAGCGGATTGCCTTATGTATTGCTATTATCTGTTAAATACCATTTATATTCTGGTTTTCTATATTTTTAATTATATCTGAAAGATAACATGCTGTAATTTTTGCTGCTTTATATAAAGAAGCTGTAGATGTATTATCATCAAGATTAATCTTTTCATCAATAATGCTTCCATGTGCTGTGCCAAGGCTGCATGATATATTTTTAACCTCAAACCCAGCTTCTTTCATTTCCCTTTTTAATTCCATGCTGCTTTCCTGTACTGCCTCATAACTTTCCCTGTTACTGCACACTACCATGCCCTTTACAGCACCATTTGATATTTTAAATTCCGCTGATATATTTAGCTGGTTTCCATGACCGCTTTCTATACCAGTATTGCCAACAGAGATTTTTACCTTACCTTTATCCCCCTGGCCGCTTAATATAGTTACGTTCATGTTTGTAATTGTATCACCTGTAACTACAGGGATATCATAGCTTCTTCTGCTTGCCATCATTCCATGTAACTGTATCCCTCTGCCAAGTGACTTAAGTTTCATAAGTTCATCTGATGTAATATCAGGTGCACAATATGACCTTGAAAGAATTTCTTCCATGTGCTTCCTGGTCTTGTCACACTCTGCTTTTATACTTTCCTCAGAACCAAGTGACTCTGCCATGCTGTCTGCTGTTTCTTCAAATTCTTTCTTTTCCTTCCCGCCTAAAATATTCCTTCTGCCATAACAGTCTTTCACAGGATTGTAACCTTCTTTAATCATCTGGATTGCAGCACCCAGTGATGCCACTGTAGAAGGAATTTGCATATTTGCAAGGTAAAGGTCTGCTTCAGCACGGTTCTGCATCATATCACGGACTTCCTCTGCCTGTTTGTCATAATATTCCCTCATCAGTTTATTTTCTGGCGACCTTGACTTCATTTCTTCTGCAAACTTTTCAAGTGAAGTATTAAGGAGTTTTTCCATATCGCCATCAGATATTTCATTAACACTGTCAGGTGTAATATTGTCTATAGCCTCTGAAACAAGCCCCTGGTAATACCTGTTGCCACTATTATTGTTATTTTCATTATTATCTGGGTTAAAGCCACTGTCAATTTGTGCTGTTATAGGCTTGCTGTGGTATACAAGCCCCTCAAGCCTGCCGTAATTATTATCAACCTCTACATCAATGCCCCTTCCTTTAATGCTTCTTACCGCAGAAAGAAGGTTTCCAAGTGTCATTTCCCTTTTACTTTGTATAACTGCGCCAATCGCAGCGCCATCTGTTTTCTCTATATTATTAAGCAGCCTGTAAACACCTATATAACCGTCCCTCTCCTGTTCTGTAATGGAATTGCTCCTCTCAAGCTGCCATAAATATCTGCTGTACTTTTCTTCTGGTGTAACACCCTTATTAGAAGCAATTCCTGTAAGTTCCCTGTCAAGTTCTTCTATTGACTTGTCAAGAGGATTACTGCCATTCCTTATTATGTCAAGTACAACTGACGGTTTCATATTGTCAATTATCCTGTTAAGTGAAGCATCATACTCCTTAACAGCACTAATATTATCCTCTGTAATCTCCATGCTGTTATATCCAAGAATCCTGACAGCCCTTTCATTCGCCTGTGTATCTTCAAGCCCAAGGCTCTGCAGGATATCAGGCACACTTCTCTGGAATGCTTTCTCAATGGAGTCGCCAAAGTTCTTATCAGGCTCTGTTGCAACCTTTTCGTAAATCTCCATAAACTGGTTTTTATTAGCTGTTTCACTTACAGCAGCAGCATGAAGTTCATTGAATGATATAAGGTTCATCTGCCTTATGCCAATTCCAATTACTGATGCAGGTGCATTTGCAATATCAGATGTCTTCTGTAAAGCTTCCTGCATAAGCCCAAGCTCTTTGTCTGCCATTTCGGCTGATATGCCATATCTTGACATATAATAGGCATTCTCTATATCCCTTAATTCCTTTACGATATTTTCAAGAGGGGCAGTTTCAATATTTATGCCCTTTTCTGCCATTACTCCAACAGATTGCACTGTCATTTTAAGACAGATTTCTGCTATATTCTTCTTAGCTATAACTGCCTGTATCTCCTGCTCTGACATGCCATCTGCTATATTTTCTGGTATAACTGCTGTACTGCCAGTACCATTGTTTTCATTCTCCTTGCCAGCCTGTTTTAAAAGTGCAAGGTTTAATTCCTGTACTTCACCATTCCCGCTGGTATTATATTGTATAGCATTACTTGTTATTATCTTAATGGCAGTAACTATATCACCATCATTTACAGAATTAAAGCTGTTAATTAAATCCCTTGCTATCGTAAACTGCGATGTATCAAGCAGTGCCTGCTCTGCCCCGCTCCCTGCTGCCATAGCCTGCACAATCTGCACAAGCGCCTTGTCAAGTGTCATATTGTCCTTAATATCACGAAGCACATCAAGAGTCCTTAAATTATCTATTGTTACTGGCAGGTCATTGGCTAAAAGCCACTTTGCATCATCTGTGGCAGTCTCCATTCCCAGCCCTGCAATATCTATAATATCTTCAATCTGCCCTCTCAGTGACTCCCATATCTCCTGGTCATATACAGACAAATCATAGGCATCACCCCCTGAATACTGCCCATGGTATATATTTTCAATAGTAGGAGGCATTCCTTTGCTTATTATGTATGATTTCGCCTTATCAGACATATCACCAGCAACCAGGCTCATCTGTAAAGCTGAAACTACCCTTGATATGTTTTCAAGTGTAGGAGGTATATCAGCTTCACGTAAAACCTGGGCAATCTGTGACTCGCTTTTCTGGTCAAGAAATCCCTGTTTTTGTATATTCTCAAGGCCCTCTTTAAGCTGCTGGCACAGTTCCTTATTGCTCTCCTGGTAAAACTCTTTCCACTCTCTCTGTTCTTTAATTTTCTGTGCAGCACGCTCCAGGTCTTCTTCCCTGCAGTCCTCTATATTTCCTTCTTCTTTCTCAATACTTGCATAATCCTCACCTGTAAGGATAGCTATATTTTTAACTGCTTCTTTATCTTCCGCTGCCACTTGTGCGTTACCTTTTGTATTGTTGTTATTACTATAGACCCCGGCATTATCTGGCACTTTTGTACTTGTAAGTGCTCTGGTACTGCCCTGGTTGTAAGTATTCCCAACCTCTTTCAGTACAATATTGTCCTTCGACACATCCATGATTTGAAATTTCCTTGTTCCGCCTTCCGTGGCTCCGCGTACTGCGGAATGGGGCACTGTAACCTCTATTCCGTTAAAGTTGATGGAAATCTTATCTGATACATTTGATATCACCCCTTCTACAACCTGGCCTTTTCTGCCTATAGACAGAAAAGGGCTTCTGTCTGGCATTATTCCTGTCTTCGCCACTTGCCCAGGCTGGTGCATAATATCCTTAATATTCATAGACTTCTCACCGTATGTACCTTTCTTAAAATATGTTTATATATCTACTTAATTAAATCGGCATATTAACAGAATATCTTTAACAAGGCAGTGCAAAAAGAATTTGCACACATCCACAAAGGCAGGCGTACTGCCGCCTGCCTTTATATATGCTTAATACAATGATAATTATATTGGTTTATTCCTGTTTACCCTCTTCTGTTACTTCTTCTTTACGTATTTCCTTTGTGCGTATTTCCTTACATATACTGTCTATAAATTCCTGTAAATCTTTCTGTCCCTCATCTCCTGCAAAACGGCTTCTTACAGATACTTTCCCCGCCTCTTCTTCCTTTGCACCAACAACGAGCATATACGGCAGTTTATCAAGCCTTGCCTCACGTATTTTATAGCCAATCTTTTCAGAACGGTTGTCAACTGTTGCATCTATTCCGTTTTTCTTAAGTTCTGCAAGGACATTTTCTGCATAATCTTTAAACTTCTCAGAAATAGGAAGCACACGTACCTGCTCAGGGCAGAGCCATGTCGGGAATTTACCTGCATACTTTTCAATAAGCCATGCAAGTGTACGTTCATAACATCCCATAGATGTCCTGTGTATAATATATGGACGCTTTTTATCACCATTTTCATCTATATAGTACATATCAAAACGTTCTGAAAGGAACATATCAAGCTGTACTGTAATCATTGTATCTTCTTTGCCGTACACATTCTTTGCCTGTATATCCAGCTTAGGGCCATAAAAAGCAGCTTCTCCCGCTTCTTCCGTATATTCAAGGCCTATGTCATCAAGTATCTCACGCATCGCATTTTCTACCCTGTCCCACTCCTCTGCTGTTCCAAGGTATTTATCTGTATTTTCAGGGTCCCACTTCGACATCCGGTATGTTACATCTTCCTCTAAACCAAGAGTCTTAAGACAGTGCCTTGCAAGTTCAACACAGCCCTTAAATTCATCTGCAATCTGCTCTGGCGTACATACAAGATGGCCTTCTGAAATAGTAAACTGGCGTACGCGTGTAAGCCCATGCATTTCACCGGACTCTTCATTACGGAAAAGTGTTGATGTTTCGCCCATTCTGTATGGAAGGTCACGGTATGATTTCTGTCTTGCCTTATAAACATAATACTGGAACGGACATGTCATAGGACGCAGTGCAAATATATCATTTCCTGAAATGCTGTTACCTTCTTCGTCCTCATCATCCTCACCAAGAATAAACATTCCCTCTTTATAGTGCCCCCAGTGGTCAGAAATTTTATATAAATCTGATTTTGCCATAAGCGGTGTCCTTGTCCTTACATACCCCCACTCATTATCCTCAAGGTCTTCTATCCAGCGCTGGAGCTTCTGTATCATCTTTGTTCCTTTTGGCATAAGAAGAGGAAGTCCCTGCCCGATTACATCAACAGTTGTAAATAAATCCATGTCGCGCCCAAGTTTATTATGGTCACGGTTCTTAATATCTTCAAGGTAAGCAAGATAATCTTCTAAATCCTGCTTTTTATTAAATGCAGTCCCATATATACGTGTAAGCATTTTATTATGCTCATCACCCCTCCAGTATGCCCCAGAAGAAGAAGTAAGTTTAAATGCCTTAATCTGTTTTGTGCTCATAAGATGCGGCCCTGCACAGAATTCCACGAAATCCCCCTGCTTATAAAATGTAAGGGTATCTGTGCCAGGATGTTCATTAATCATCTCAACTTTGTAAGGCTCATCCCGCTCTGTCATAAGTTTTACAGCTTCCTCTTTAGAAAGGGTATACCTCTCAAGCTTTTCACCTTTTTTAATTATTTTCTTCATTTCTTTTTCAATATTGTCAAGTTCTTCCCTTGAAAGGCTTGGCATATCAAAATCATAATAAAAGCCGTTATCTATTGCAGGCCCTATTGTAAGCTTTGCACCGGGATAAAGGTTCTGTACTGCCTCAGCCATAACATGTGCACACGTATGGCGGTAAGCTTTCTTCCCACCTTCACTGTCAAATGTAAGGATATTTAATTCACAATCGCTGTCAATTATAGTACGCAAATCAACAACATTGCCATCAAGTTCAGCAGCACACGCCGCCCTTGCAAGACCTTCGCTAATATCTGCCGCAATATCAATTACGGACATTTCAGAATTATACTCTTTAAATGAACCATCTTTTAAAGTTACTTTCATAATTTCCTCTCATTTCTGCGCCGCCTTTTGCGCATAATCTAAGTTTGTGGCAAGCGGCGCACAGACACAAACTTCACAAAAATCCCCATGCCGTGCTTTGCACGGCACAAATAGTAATGAAAAATGCTGTTTTTGCACATAATGCAATGTTTGTTCCCTTGTAAAATAAAAAGCCCCTTCTGGCAAAATGCCAAAAGGGACGTTACATCCTAACGCGGTTCCACCCTGGTTCAATGGAATAAAACTCCATTGCAGCTCTCATTAACTATAACGTAGTTACCGGACCGGATTGGGGCCACTCCAAGGCAGTTTTCGGCTATAATGCAATAAGATGTTCACAGCTTCCATCTCTCTCTGTAATTGCATGGCTACAGCTTACTCTTCTTATCAACGTGTTTTGTATATTATTTTTATTGATGTATTTTATATCAGCAGAACAGGTTTGTCAAGACGAAAATCATTATATACAACGTCCGTTTTATAAAATTTCCAGTTAGTCTTTGCTTGCAGACGGACACAGGGTTTCTGTGTCCAGGCTGGTATTATTCCATGACAGAGCACGCTTCCGCTACATCAGCCCACGCAACGGCGCATAAAATCCCAAAACATGGGATTCAAACGCCGGCGGGGCTAAAGTGCTTCTGTCATGGAATAATACCAGCCTGGACATGTGAAACCTGCTGTCTTCTGGCAAACACATAATTATAACTGGAAATTTTATTGTGTGCTAAATTATTCAGACAAACGGCAGATACTGCAATATTATTTATATATTATATGGCAGCAAATGGAATAAATGCTGTTATCCGGATAATAAAATTACTGGGGGATAAAGGAACATTATCTGTATATCAGCGTGGGAACAAGTTAAAATTTCCAGTTATAATTCTGGTTTTGCCAGAAGACAGCAGGTTCCATATGCCAGGGATTAAGTTTATTCCACGACAGGTGCACTTTAACCCCGCCGGCATTTAAGCCCCTGTGTGGCAGAAGAAACATAAGTTTCTTTTGGGACGCAGGGGCTTTATGTGCCGCTGCGTGGGTTAACGTAACGCAAGTGTGCCCTGGAGTGGAATAACTTAATCCCTGGCACTGGAAAACCTGCGTCCGGCTGCCAGCAAAGGATAACTGGAAATTTAATGCAGTTAGTCTAGTTCTGCATCATAATTTGCTCCCTGTCTATCATTGAATACCTTACAAGCATATTATCATCCAGATTCTCATGGTACATATTTATTCCGTTAATCTGATGGTTATAGTATGTTGTATAATAATAAATTCCCTTATCTGCATTACAACAGGAAGTATAAATAGTATATTCATATTCCCCACATTCTGTCTCACAACATCCGCGCTGCTGGCTTACAGAGCCAAGAATATGGAAAAACTGTCCTATACTTTCAGCTTCAGAACCATTACAGACTGAATTCATCTTTGTAAATGCTGCCCTGACAAAACGGGATGGAGATGACAGGTCGCCTGGAAGCCCTATTGCCCCCATTCCCCTGCAATAAGGTTTAAGGTCAAGCTTAGATGAAAAGTTATTTAATGGCGGCTTCACTGACAAAGACATAAAATTATTCAGGTAAACCATCTGTTCGTTAAAAGGCGGGTTATTAGTAAGTATTCCTACAGGATTATCATATAACTTTATGCCATCTTCACCAGGTTCTGCGGTAACAGAACTGTTTTTATCTGCGATTAGCCAGTGAAGCTGTGCGGCAGGAAGGTTATCCTTAAATTGTGTTTTTGTAATGTTTGTTTTTGCAAGCAGCTTTTTAACTTCTTTAACTGTAGCACACTGGCCAAGTACCCATGGGATAAATTCAAACTGTGCTATATTATACATATCTTTCATTTCTTTCCTGTATACTGCGTTATCTGGGAAATTCAGCCCGGCTATGCAAAGCCCTTTTTCATTAACCCCGTCATAATATAACGGATAATTATCCAGTACATATGCCACCCCGGTTATTGCATAATGTGAACTCATAGTCCCCGCACTCCGGAAATTAAAAGCATAGTTACGTGGTGTAATTGTTACTTCATCAACATATGAAAATTCATAATCTAATGTACGCCCAAAATAAAAGTTATCCGTCATATAAGTTGCTGCTGTACACATAGAAATACCTCCTGGAATATCAAATCTGTCTTATACTGTTTACTAAACATTAACATGTATCTTTATCACATGCAAGGGGGTTATAAACAGAAAATATAACTGGAACATAATAAAAAAATTTACTTATTAATTATAATATGTTAATATATAACAGTAATATAACTAATACCAGGTGTCCCACACATTATTTATGTATTATACCTAAGAACGCCGCCAGACATAACTTTTTAATGCTGCCTGATGAAACAAAACTATAATAAAAGGGGGAAATACTAATGGATTTGGAGATTTTGAAAAATGAAGAGAAAAGAATGAATTTAATTATGTTTGTATTTGTTGCAGTTATACCAATATCTGCGTTCAGTTATGTAATGTTTTTTAATAATGGTACATTCAGGGATATCATTGCACTATCTATGTCTGTATGCAGCCTTCTGGTTAAAGCTTTTGAAAAAATCCTAGGAAAATATGCCAAATATTTTTATATTTCTATCCTTCCAGTTATTGGAGTAGTAACTATTGTTGTTGGTTCTCCTGCTGCATATGGTGCAATGGCAGAAGCATACTTCCTTGTTTTATTTTTATGTGTCCCTTATTATGATTTATCAGTTATAAAAGTATGTACAATAGTTACTGTAGTGCCAAATATTGTTGCATTATTTATATTCCGTGAACAGTACCTTGCAATGTACACTATGTCTATATGGTTCTTTGTATGGATAGTATATGCATTAGCAGTTATAGTAGCTGTTTTTATTGTCACCAGGGCCCGTTCCCTTTTCCAGATGGTTGAAACAAAAGAACATGAAGTAGAAAACCTTCTTGACAATGTACGTTTTGCATTTAATGATTTACAACAGTCAACTGGAAAAATATATGAATCATTACATAATTTTGAAGAAAGTTCTACAGATATTGCTGCTTCAACAGAAGAAATATCCAACAGTGCAGACCTTCAGATTGAACAAGTTGAGGGAAGCATTGAAATATTTAATGACTTAAATAATAAGATTGAAACATCTGAAACACGCGTTACTGAAACAGTAAGAAATATGAAACAGCTCAAGGCAGAGAATGATAAAGGTATAGTTGCTATTGAAGAACTCTCTAAGAAATTTAGTGAAAATATAGAATCTACTAAGATGGCATCAGAAGGCGTTACTTCACTTGCACAGAAATCAACTTCTATTGGCGGCATTATTGAAAGTATAAGCCAGATTGCACAACAGACAAACCTTCTTGCCTTAAATGCAGCAATTGAAGCAGCAAGGGCAGGTGAAGCTGGAAAAGGATTTGCGGTAGTAGCTGATGAAATCAACTCACTGTCAAGTGAATCCGCCACAGCAACACAAAAGATTGATGCTATTTTAAAGGATATTATAAATACAGTACAGGACACTAATAAAGTAATTGATGATAATAATATTATTGTAAAAGACTCTAAAGAAAAATTAGACGACACAGTTAAAATCTTCCAGAATATGCTGGACTCATCAGAAGAAGTTATCAATGTTATAAGACTGCTTAGAACTGAGCTTGCAGATATAATCGAATTGAAAGAGCAGTTATTACATGCTATGAAGGAAGTTGAAGATGTTTCACAGAAATCAGTCGAAAACACTTCTGAAATAAGCGCTGCAACAGAAGAACAGGCAACAGGCATAGAAAGCATACTAAATGTTATGGAAAATATTAAAACAGGAATTGATAAACTTTCATATGTGTTAAATTCAAACACACAAAAGAGTATGCCATAAATACACAAAAAGAACACCAGCCTGTTTAAACAGGGTATATAGAATATAAATCTATATACCCTGTCCAGAATGCCAGGCAAACCTTGTTTAGTGACTGCCTGGCAGGGTTCTTTGACAATCTGGAACCAGTAAGTTTGTGCATTTTTTAATTTTTATACACATAGTGTAAGGTATTTGAAATCTGTTATTTTGTTTTAACAGTCTTGGTTTTTGACCAGCCAGAAAATACCTTTACAATTTTTTTACCAGTTTTAACAGCTTTATAAGTACGTATTCTTACATAATATTTCTTATTTGCTTTGATGTTTTTAACAGATATGGAAATTATCTTATTATTTTTTACAATAACTTTTTTTGTGTTTTTCTTTTTAAATTTCTTGTTTAATGAATATTGTATCTGGTACCCTGATGTCTGTTTCCCCTGCTTCTTCCATTTCAGCACAAAGCCTTTCTTCTTTGCTTTGGCACTGGAAATAACTGTACCACCAGGAAGTATTTTATAAGACTGTACTGCTGTTCCATCATATCTGCCTTTAAAACTTATTTTAACATTATAAATTCCTGCCTTTTTCATTCCCTTTGCCCAGGAAACCATATAATCAGTCCCTTGTTCCAGCATGTTTCCTTTACTGTCTTTAACCAGTACAGAAGGATGCTGTGTCTTATCATTATAAATTCCATAACCTGGGGACAGTTCTATTGTATTTATCTTATTAATAATTGTACTTTTTAAAGCTGTATCACACTTTATACATTTGCTGGTAATACTTCCATCTTTATTTATTGTTGCTTTTGCAATTACAGGTGCACCTTCTGTATGTCCATCTGCTGGTACTTTAATGCCATCCCTCACAATATCACCACAAATCCTGCATTCTGTATGTCCAAGCCCTTCTGTTGTACATCCAGGTGCATATTCTCCTTCACTGGTATATAATATTGTCTGGTTTTCTTCACATACATCCCTTATAACTGTTACTTTTAATTCTGCATTAATATAATCCTTTGCATCTCCGGCAGCATAAACTGCTGCAGCAGTAACAGAACCACCTGCCATAATAGTTTTTGTGCTGTCCTGGCGGCTCCACTCCCATCCAGCCGGAAGCGGAATAAGAGATATTGTTTTTATATTATTGGCAACATGTATTGTATTTTGTATTCCATTTTCTGGCATATCCTTTTTAAATACTGCAGTGAGTGTCCTGTTTTTCTCTGCTTTAAATTTATATTCTGCATCTGTGCTGGCTGTCTTTCCGTCTTCCTGCCATTCTGTAAATACATACCCATCATTTGCCACAGCTTTAACTGTAATAGTTTCACCTTCTATTGCCTCAGTCTTTCCAGAAACTTTACCGCCGCCAGATGGGCTTGCTACAAGAACAGTTGTAATAATTTTATTTACAGGAATATATGGATAAGGGTTAATACTTACTGGTTTCTGTGTAACTCCAGGACTTGGTGATGGTGTTCCCACTAATGGAGGGACTGGTGTTTCCCCAGGACCTGGTGATGGCGTTTCTACTGCCGGAGGGACTGGTGTTTCTTCTATAACTGGGGAGTCTGTTACAGAAGGTATTTCTTCATAAACTGGTTCTGCTATAACCTCACCTGCTGGCATAATAAACTGGTTATTTATTATAACCAATGTTTCTGGAGTAACCTTCCACTCCTTAAACTGTCTGTCCTCTGCTGTTTCTGGCACCAGGGTTACATTTTCACCTTCTTTATAGTATTCTGTAACTATACCACCTGGCTGCTTTATTGTAACTTTATAAAATTGTTCAAAAACTGCCTCTACAGTTACAGATTCTGCTGGCATTTCAAACTTGTTGTCTGTTATAACTAATGTAGGAGAAGTAGTTTTCCATTCTTTAAATCTTATGTACTCCGTATTAGATTCTGGCACCAGGGTTACTATTTCACCTTCCTTATAATATTTTATATATTCATTTTCTTTTTGTTTTATTGTAACCGGGTAAACCTGTTCATTATCATTTGTATAAAAATTGCCACCCTTCTTAATAATACCTGTACCTGTAAAACCTGTTATATCATTATTCTCTGGCAGGATAACAGTTCCATTATTTATTATCTGTCCCTGGTTTGATACTTGCAAAGATGCACTGTCTGGCACAGAAAGCACTATATCTTCTGGTACAGAAAGAGTTGCCCCGTCTGGTACAGAAAGGGTTGCTCCATCCGGCACAGTGAAGTTATCTGTAATCTCTACATCATTATATACCTTACCATTACCACTATTAAAAATTATGCTGGATTCTAATAACGAATCCCCTCCCCCGCTTTCATATCCTAATATTCCATCTGCTATAACAATACTTCCTGAAACTGTAATTTTTTTAGTACTTGGCATAATTGACGGATATTGGGAGTTTTCTCCTTTTGATACATTTACAACAGGAGTTGTTACCCCATCTCCCTTAATAATATTAACATTTTTAGCATAAAGAGCTAACATCTCTCCACTGCAAGTTACATTACCTCCCGTAATATTAAGAGTCTGTGTATCTTCACCAGGTAAATCCCTTGCGCCAATATGTATACTTGTGTATCCTGATTTAATATTTATATCACCACCAGAAATATTAACTGTCTGGTCTCCGTTATTCTGTGCCGGGTCACCTGCAACCCAGATACCACACCGTGAAACATTAATATCAACCGTACCTCCGCTAATATTAACAGGTCCGTTTATTGTATAAATGCCATCCATATCTGGGATTTCTTCTGGCACATTTATTTCAAGGCTTCCTCCCAGCATAGAAAAATCCTGCATAATTATACAAAGTCCTGAATTTGTACTGATATCACCAGATTTAATTGTAACAGACCTTCCAGGAAACATATATAATATGTCAGATGGGAACTCATAGATTATATCCAGGCTTCCTTCCCCATCTTCACTGACTATATAATCAGTGTATGAGAATGGTTTTGCAATTTCATTTGAACTAACCAGAGGACCAGATTTCTTTTCTTTAACTTCTAATATATTATGTCCGCGCAATATAATATTTATTTTACTGCTTTCTTTTGTTATATTATTAAAATTAAAAACACTCTCCACTAACTGTGACTGTATATAACAGTTTTCCAGTATAAGAGTCCCTCCTCCTGCTTCATCTGGCATCCACTGCCATCCCTCATTTTCATTTCCAGCAGCTTCTTCTGCCAGCACAAGCGTTTCTGTAAGTATAAGAGTTGGCACTCCTGCTGTTATCTCTGCCTTTACATATGCTGGCAATGCACCCAATACCATAGATAATACAATAATAAAACTTAAAACTTTCTTTGCCATAATACTCCTTTCCTATAAAGTTAAAATAATACTATTTCTTTACTGCTTCCTAATCACGTAATATATAAACACATTACACCCTGTTTATATATTCCAGAATAGTATTATAAGGATATTCCAAAAAATAATTAATGGCAATATATTTAACCCAAGCGGGTAATTTTTAACTCAAACGGAATATTAATTATACTTGCAATATGCTTTTTCTAAATTTATAATTATAGCAAATTACATATCATGAAAAAACACGTTATTGCCAAAATCCACGTCCGTTTGTTACTATTCGTTACTATTCACAGCTACGCTGTTCATAGTAACATAGCAGTGAATACAGAAAATAAAAATATAAATAAGTTAAAAACCGGTATTTAAGTAATAGATAACAGACTATTAAGGAGAATTTACAATGAAAATTGCCCGTCAAATCCGTGAAACAGATGCTAACATCCAGCTTGTATTCTGTACCTCCAGCAATGGGTTTGCCAGTGAAAGTTACAAAGCTGGTGCACAGTATTATATACTTAAACAAAATATTTCTATTATGAGCGGCGCAAGCCAGATACCCATAAACCATAGAAAATCAAAAGATGTACAGAACTCTTATATTAAATTCTGTTCTGAACAGATGCGGAAGGAGATTTATTTATGATTTCTTCTTTTTATTATTTTTTTGAAACTATCATGTATGCGGTTTTTAGTCTTTTTCCATATATATTTCTTGCAATCTGCCCATTTTATGACAGCCTGCGTTTTTCAAAACCTGTAACAACACTTTTTGTATCGCTTCTTATGGTCTTCCAGACTGCATGTACTTTTATTGCTTCCATACTTCCAGACTCCCAAAAGGGAATTTTTAATATGTTTAGTACAGCCATTTATTTTTTATTTTACTTTATAACTATCAAGGCGCACTTTGGAAAGATATTATTTACCCTTCTTATGCTGTCAAATATTTCTAACCTTATTATTGTTGTTTCAAAATGCCTTGAAGGCATGGTAGTGCCACAACTGGCTGTACAGACATACAGATGGTCTTTTTCTGTTGCAATGTTTATAACACAGCTATTTTTACTTATCCCGGTATACTTTTATATACGGAATGTTTTTACAAATGCTGTTAAAAGAACCCAGTCATCTTCAATATGGCTTTATCTATGGGCAGTTCCTGCAACATTCTATTTTATAGGGGTGTACCATCTTTACTGCAGCGGGCAGAGTGCTTTAGAAATTGCTTTACAGCCTGTACATGCACTTTTTCTGCTAATTATTAATATTGGTGCATTTCTTATCTACCATATGGTAGTATGCCTTATTAACGAATATGATAAAACTTCTTTTCTTGAGAGCCAGAACCACCAGCTTCAATTACAAAAGCTGCAATATGAAAATCTCACCAGTAAAATTTCTGAAGTACAGCGCACAAAACATAATATGCGCCATCATATTACTACTATGACAGCTTATCTGCACAATGGAAAAATTAAAGAGCTTGAAGAGTATTTATACAATTACCAGCAGGCATTCCCTGACGACAGCCCTATTGTTTATTGTAAGAATTATGAAATAAATCTCCTGCTGCTTTATTTTGCACAGCAGGCCAGAAATAATAATATTATATTCTCTGTATATGCTAATATTCCAGCAAAACTTGACATTGCTGGAATTGACATCTCTGTACTGCTTGGCAATCTTCTTGAAAATGCTATTGAAGCCTGTAACTTACAGCCAGAAAATAACAGACAGGTTATTGTAAGGGGACAAGTTAAGAACAATTCACTCTTCCTTACTATTGACAACACATTTAATGGAAAAATAAAGCAGGACATAAACGGGGTTTATATTTCTACTAAACATAGAGGGGCAGGGCTTGGAATTGAATCAGCCAGACAAATTACAATGCGCTATAATGGTGTATTCCAGGTTACACAAAAAGAAGGCATGTTTTGTGTGTCTGTACTTCTATGCCTGAAATAACCTTCCATGGTTTATACTGCTATATTTTCATCACGTCCGTTTCCAAACACAGAATAACTGGGATTAGTGTGAAAAATGATTCTAAGACAGCAAAAAACACTGTCTAACAATCATTACAATTTCACACAAGAAAAATGCAAAAACAGCATTTTTCATTACTATT
>JAAWKM010000162.1 GCA_022797375.1 Lachnospiraceae bacterium | reverse complement strand
TGCGGAGAAAGTTACAGGACAGGGCAAGGCAGAAGACATTGGAAGGAAGGCATTGCTTACAGAGTCACTGGATATATTTAAATTCCAGCAGGAAACAGCCCATAAGAATAATTTAAAAGTAACAATACAGATGACTTATGCAAGCCTCTTTAATGATGAAGCTGTAGAGATAGCCAAAGAACACCATGAGAAATATGGTGATGAGATTGCTCTTTCACTGCTTGGGCTTCCATGTAAAGAATTCCGCGAAAAATATAAAACAAAGGATTTCTGTATCTGGATGTTTTCGATGGAAGATAAGAAGAGTATTGTAGATGACGTATTTGGAAAGTTTTATGACCGTTTTGGCTTTTATCCGGAATCTACAGGTTCTTATTATATGGATGCAGACCTTACCAACTATATTAAAGAGAAATACCCTATGGTAAAATGTGCGGTTGCAACTTGTTGGGAAGAAGGCCCGAAGGCATACCATACATGTAATAATTCATGGTATACGCTTTTTGATGGAGGCCCTTGGAACCCTTGGATTCCTTCTAAACAGAATACACACGCACCAGCGGCTAATGAGGAAGAGGACAGCGGTATCGTTGCAATACCACATCTTTCACGTGACCTTATAGCATGTTATGACGGCAACGGTTCAAACTTTGGCACACATCCACAGAACGTACTGCGTGGCATGATTTATGACAGCAAGACATGGGAATACCCATATCTTTATAATCTTATTGACCAGTACCGCCATCTTGAAAAATACAATAATGGTTATGCTTATAATATGATGTTTGTAGGACCTGGCTGGTTAAATAAAATGGGACGCTGGGAGGCACCTTATGAACTGCTTGCAAAGTCTTATGAAGACGGGATGGCTTATTATGGCCAGTTAAAGAAAGAGGGCAAACTTGTTGATATGACAATGGCAGAGTTTGCAGACTATTACAGGGCAAATAAATCTTATACAGAGCCAGAATGTGCCCTTTGGAAAGATATTTTATATGGTTCAGACAAACAGCTTTTCTGGTATGCAGACCCTTATATGAGGGCTTGTGTAAATATGGACCAGGGTGGTGCAATTGTTGATTTAAGACCATATGCTGCAAAATTAAGATGGGAAACAGGTATTGGCACAAAACATGTACAGGATGCTTCATATCCTTTCCTTATACAAGAAAAATACCGTGCCGGATACTTTACACATTATGCAGGGGAAGGCACAGTGCGCAGCGCTAAAGTGTGTTATAATGGTGAAGAAGTTGATTTATGCCTTTGCCGTACACATGCAAGTTTCGTACAGGAAGGAAAGACAAGGATACTTGTACTTGACCCTGTAGAAATAGAATTTTATGATTTAACAGTAAAAATCCAGACGAAGATTTACTTTGAAGAGGGTGCTTCTAATATCAGGATTGAAAGAAATATCCTTGAAATGAGCAATCCGGATGCAGAGGTAACAATTAATGAATATATGGTTGCATGTTATGGTACAACTGAGTATCCAGAGGATATGACAGGAATTACACTTTCACTAGACAAAGATGGTGAGACAAAGACACTGGATTATGAATATAAATGCCGTGAAGAGTTTATGCCAGGTGCAGAAAGTGCAACAGCCATAATCCCTGCTATTGAAACAAAGGTATCATTAACTACAGATGCTAAGGATGCAGAACTGTATATAAGGGAAGGTTATGCTTTCTCTCCAATGTTTACAATTGGCTGCCAGAAGAAAATCAGTGATAAGGAGGTATTTGCTACATGGCTCAATCTGGAAAAGGCAAACTAAACTTCAGGTGCCCGTCCTGTTTTATGCGTGACCTGGATATTGATATGTTTTATGATAAAGATAAGAAAGAGTATTACTGCATGCGCTGCCAGTATACGGGCACTGAGGAAGATGTGCTCGCTAAAAATGAAATAGTGCGCCTGCGTTACAGGAAGATGCTTGAACGTATTACAGATTTTGATTAAGCATTATTATGCTGTTTAATACAATAGTATCTTATTGACATTAATAACAGATATAAATATAAAAGGCAAAACAGAAGTTTTGCCTTTTATATTTAAAGAGACCCTTAAAAATTTTTATAAAGAATCCATTTTAAAGATAAACTTGTAAATATTATTATAACATACATTCAAGCAGCGCTGAATTGGTTGGAAGATAAATCTCTGCTATTTTATGGCTTTCTGAACCATATGTACTTTTAGCAAATATATTACAAATTTTATCATGGGTTTCTGTTGTATATTTCAGGTTGAATATCTTTGCGATGCGGTTAAAAAATACAGGTGATATGGAATAACCCCATTCTTCGGTATCATTTTCATTAATAAGCTTTGGTGTGATTTTTAGAGTTTTTTCTGTAACCATATTACGTGCTGTAAGTGTAATAAATCCTGTGACTTCATCCAATATACATGTAAGCTCGCATACATCGTTGTCATCCATACGGAAATCAAGGGCCGCCAGAAGACCAGGGTCAACACTTGCAAATGGGTCAAAAAGATCCAGGATTATGTGGTCACTGTCACCTGTAATAAGAGTTATAAGCTTATCAATGCTCTTCTGGTTCATTACATCGCTGTTAATGGAATTTCTTTTGTCGTTGAGGAAATCAACTAAAGCATCAACCTCTTTCTGGTTAAGTAAGGAAAAACTTGGCTTTTGTATATCGCTCATATCAATACCTCCAAATATATTATGTAATTTTACCAAACCTTATATGTGCCACCATGGGCATCATTTTTAGAATAAAGCGTCATATAAATATTATACATATATTTGGCATAGGTTTCAAGTATTATATACAATTTTACCATGTCCGCTTCATAAAAATCCCCATGCCGTGCTTTGCATGGCACAAATAGTAATGAAAAATGCTGTCTTAGAATCATTTTTCACACTATTTCCAGTTATAATTATGGGTCTGCCAGAAGACAGCAGGTTTCATGTGTCCATGCTGGTATTATTCCATGACAGAAGCACTTTGGCCCCGCCGGCGTTTGAAGCTGTTCAGCGCTGCTTGTTACTATGAAACAGCAGAGCTGTGAATAGTAACAAATTTTATGAAATGGACGTGGATTTGCTATCTTATAATTGACACAATAGTAAGATTAATCGTATAATAATAAATATTTGAAAGGGTATAAATTTAACTAGGGGGCTTTTTTTATGTTACAAAAAAAGAAAAATGATGGTAAGATATCTTCTAAAAGTATTAGCAAAAGAATTATTGCCAGGCTTGTGATTATTATTGCAGCAATGTTTTTTTTGATTGTAGCTGTATCAGGCAATATTTCTATGAATTCATTAAGCAGCGTAACAAAAAGCAAGCTTGTGTCGGTTGCTTATGAAAACACATTTTTAATCGAAAATATGATTGAAAATGCTTATGGGCAGGCAAGGGGATTTGCCAACTCGTTAAGGAATATTTCAGCACTTCCACCAAGGCAGCAGAGGGATGCTATTGATAATGCACTTGCTGGTGTATTGCTTGGGGATAAGAATTTTACTACAGTATTTGCTTATTTTGAGCAAAATGCCATTGCTAATGCAGACGGGCTGCCATACAGGGTACATAAAAAAGATATTGCTTATGAAGCTATTGCTTACTTCAGTGAAGATGGAAAAGACGTTGTCTTTGAAAAACATGAAGATGCATTTGATAACTTTGATAAGGAATACTATAAACAAATAAAAGAAACTGGCAGTGTATATGTATATGAACCGTATGTATATGAATTGCAGGGCAGGAACATTATGATGATAAGCATAATTGCACCTGTTTATGATGCTACCGGCGAGTTTCTTGGTGTTGCAGGCTGTGACCTTGCACTGGCAGATATGCAGACCCAGAATTATGCCCAGACAGGGTATTCATCCACACATATGGTAACACTTGCTGAGGATGGCACTGTGCTTCTGGATTCTGAAAATCCTGATTTAGTAGGGGTAACTGCTGAAGAAGCAGGTTATAAGAATATTATGGCAGATGCCCAGAAACTGAAGAGCATAGATAATGGTAACAATGTAAACAGCCTTTCTATAGTTAATGATGATGTTATTAATTATGCGACAAGTGAAAAGGGTGTTTCTGTTGTAGTTCCACTTAAATTGAGCAGCGGGAATTACTGGACATTGTATCTTGCGGTTGATGATAGTGAATTTACCAGCCCCATTATAAGGGACTCCAAGAAACTTATGTGGGTCGTGGCGGTTGTAGGTGTAACACTGCTTGCTATTATTTATTTTATAATTAAGAAGTCACTTTCACCAGTTAAGGATATTTTATGGGGTGCTGCACAGTTAGAAGAGGGAAGCCTTAAAATTAACCTTCCTGTCAAATCAAATGATGAACTTGGGCGTCTTGCAAGTGCTATTAATAATATAAGCATTACAATGGATAATTATGTAAATGATATTTCAAAGCAGCTTTCCAAAATGGCTGAAAATAATATGAATGTAACAATTGACCAGAAATATATTGGTGATTTTATACCAATACAGACTTCCATAGAAAAAATTGCAGATTCATTAAATAATACATTGCGCCAGCTTACTATTTCAGCAGATAATGTGGCAACTGGTTCTTCCAGTGTGTCATCAGGTGCGCAGGTGCTTTCACAGGGGGCTGTAGAACAGGCATCAGCTATAGACGGCCTTGCTTCCTCACTTGATAACTTGTCACGTGATGTTACTGCCAATGCAGAGGACGCACACAATATGAATCTGTCTATTATTGAGATAAGTAAAAATATTGCAAAGAGCAATGAAGAAATGGATAAACTTACAAGTGCAATGACAGAAATACGTGATTCTTCTGCTGGCATTGAAAAAATTATTAAGACAATAGAAGATATTGCTACACAGACAAACCTGCTTTCACTCAATGCATCTGTAGAAGCTTCAAGGGCTGGTGAAGCTGGGAAGGGGTTTGCAGTAGTAGCATCAGAAATACGTGAACTTGCCCTGAGAAGCGCCCAATCAGTGAACCAGACAACAGAACTGATAAGCCATTCCCTGTCAGCCGTTAAAAATGGCACGGCTATTGCAGATGATACTGCAAAATCTCTTTCTGAGGTTGTCCAGGGTGCGAAAGAGATTTCAGAGTCTGCCCATAAAATAAATGATGCTTCACAGAACCAGAAAGAAACACTTCTGGAAATTACAAGAAATGTAGATTTAATTGAACAGGTAGTGCAGTCCAATACATCAGCAGTACAGGAAAGTGTAAGCATTAGCAAAGAATTGTCACAGCAGGCAGCATATCTGCATAGCCTTGTAAACCAGTTTGAATTAAAATAATATTTTCTATATTATTTCTTTTTACATAATACCTGTTATAACAGCAGTTTTTAACAGACTGTGAATAGTAACGCCTGTAACTGGCAATAATGTATATATAATAATATAGCAGTATAGAAAGAGGTTAGTGTGAAAAATGATTCTAAGACAGCAAAAAACGCTGTCTAACAATCATTACAATTTCACACAAGAAAAATGCAAAAACAGCATTTTTCATTGCTATTTGTGCCGCCAACTGAAAGGCGGCAGCATGGGAGGTTTTTATGATAAAAAAGAAGAAAATAGAAGTTAAGACTATAGAAGATATTAAGAAACTTGAAAAAGAAGACCAGGCAAAATGGGAGATTGCAGCAGAAATAGGGCTTTTCGATAAGGTTGCAAGCACTGGCTGGAAGTCCCTTACATCAAGGGAAAGCGGCAGGATTGGCGGCATACTTGCATCAAGGAACAAAAAGGAAAATAAGAAAACGGATTAATGAAAATATATTTGTGTCTGTGCGCTGCCTGGCACAAAGCCGCTTTAACACTTATATCCCTGGCATATCAGGGATATTATAAGCAGCGTAGAAATGAGGAATTTTATGCCAGTATTTAATCTATATAATACATTAACTAAAAAGACAGAGGAATTTAAACCAAATGAAGATGGTAAAGTCCGCATGTATACATGTGGGCCTACGGTTTACCATTTTGCGCATATAGGTAACCTGCGCAGTTATATTATGGAAGATGTGCTTGAGAAATATCTGAGGTATACAGGATATGATGTCCAACGTGTAATGAATATAACAGATGTCGGGCATCTTACAAGCGACGCTGACAGCGGGGAAGATAAGATGCTGAAAGGTGCAAAACGTGAACATAAAACAGTAATGGAAATAGCAGAATTTTATAAGAAAGCTTTTTTTGATGACTGTGCCAGGCTGAATATTAAGACACCTGATGTAACAGAGCCTGCAACAAACTGTATACCAGAATTTATACATATGATTGAAGAGCTTTTAAAAAAGGGTTATGCATATGAGGCAGGGGGTAATATATACTTTGATACTTCAAAGCTGGAAGAATACTATGTGCTTTCTAACCAGAATGAAGAAGAATTACAGGTTGCTGTGCGTGATGATGTTGAAGAAGATATTAATAAAAGAAATAAAACAGACTTTGTACTATGGTTTACAAAGTCCAAGTTTGATGAACAGGAACTGAAATGGGAAAGCCCGTGGGGAACTGGATATCCTGGCTGGCATATAGAATGTTCAAGTATAAGCATTAAACATCTGGGTGAATACCTTGATATCCACTGTGGCGGTGTTGACAATATTTTCCCGCACCATACTAATGAGATAGCACAAAGTGAGGCTTATCTTGGACATAAATGGTGTAATTACTGGTTCCATGTACAGCACCTTAATGACCAGACTGGCAAAATGAGCAAATCAAAAGGGGAGTTCCTTACAGTGTCCCTGCTTGAAGAAAAAGGCTATAACCCGCTTGTTTACAGGATGTTCTGTTTACAGTCGCACTACCGCAAGCCACTGCTTTTTAGTTTTGATGTCCTGGATAATACAGAGACAGCCTATGAAAAACTGGTTAATAAAATTGCGGCACTTGGTGAAGATGGCACATTAATACAGCAGGATATTGAAGAATACAAGAAAAAGTTTAATGAAGCAATGGGAAATGACCTTAATACATCCCAGGCGCTTACGGTACTTTATGATGTATTGAAATCTGGCTTAAATAATGCAAGTAAAAGATATCTTATAGAAGATTTTGACCAGGTACTTTCACTTGGACTGCTTGATGCTGCTGCCAGCAGCATAGAAATTGATGAGAGCATTATAGAATTTGCAGAAAAACTTATAGAAGAAAGAAAACAGGCACGTAAAAACAAAGATTTTGCAAAAGCCGATGCAATAAGGGCTGAACTTACAGAGAAGGGTATAGAAATAAAAGACACAAGAGAAGGGACAGTCTGGACAATGGCAAGATAAAACCCGGATAAACCAACCTGGCTTATATAATTTGTTTGTAAGCCAGGTTGGTTTTTAATTGTTGTATCTTTTAATGAGTTTGTTGTTTTTATCCCAGAATTTTATACTGCCATCTTCAGTCCATTTTACTATTTTAAACCACAATTTTAAATTATCCCTGTTATTTAATTCAATAATGGTTGCATTTTCACCATTAACCTCTACCTTTACAACAGAGGGATTGTCAAACACTCCCCATGCAAGTTCATCTGAATAAATTCTGTCTTTATCTTTTATTGTAGTCCCATGTGTTGGAAAATGAAATTCTTTACTTTTGCCTGGAAGATTTACAGTTCCTGAAATATTAAGGAAATTTTCGTTC
>JAAWKM010000161.1 GCA_022797375.1 Lachnospiraceae bacterium | reverse complement strand
TATTAACTGCCAAAGCTGGTATCTTTTGACGGGCATCAATACCTTCTTTAAATTTTGCCTTTATTTTTTTACAGGGTTATCAATCATTCCAATCAAAAATGGAATCTCATCTTTACATAAAATATAATAAAAAGGGCGGTCCAGACAGATTTTTACTTCTTTCTTCTTCGCCGGGGCTGCACCCGTTACAACCATACCTGTAAGAGACGCCAGGCTGCAGCCAATTTCGTCAATTGATATACTTGTTTCCTGGCTGATATCCGTCAGCTTCAATGGGGCATCTGAAAAGGAAGCAAATGCACCAGAGGATGGATTAAAAAGCTGCTTTAGCTGCATTTTTTCTGCGATTGTCTTTAAGTCAATTTTACTGGAGCAGCTAAACTTTGGAACACTGAATTTCACTTTTGCTTTACTAACATCTTTCCCCCAGGCAGAAAGAATATCTGCCAAACGGTTTTTTGTCCAAAAACTGCGGACATCTTTTGTTTCATCTGGAAGGATAAAATACATTCTTACTCCTCTTCCTCCCATAAGGGATAAATCTGTGGAAATATAGCCATCCCCTGCTATATAGGGGTAATTTGGGAATTCCTGGTTCATAAACTCACATTTTACTTTTTTGCCATCCTCACAATAAAATATTCCTTTTTTTGTGTTCTCTGCCTTAAATTTACTCGCCCACTCTCCAAAATAATCCAGCGTACTAATAATACAAAAAGCATTATCATCTGTTGAATGCACCAGTTCATTAAATTGTGGCTGTAAGGAATGGTTAGTCTTTTCA
Organism: Lachnospiraceae bacterium; assembly: GCA_022797375.1. Taxonomy (GTDB): domain Bacteria; phylum Bacillota; class Clostridia; order Lachnospirales; family Lachnospiraceae; genus Butyribacter. The sequence continues at coordinate 6,954 of JAAWKM010000161.1, read as the reverse complement.
TACACCCAGTTTTCCATTTGCTTCTGGAACTCTGGATTCTGGAAATCCCCTTTGAACACTTCCAGGCTGTATTTCTTCTGGAGCGTATCCATTACAGCTTCCTGGTAATGCAGTGCATCCTGGAGCCAAAAAGAATTATCCAGGTTCAGCCTTCCGAAATTGCCTTCTTTATTGAATTTTTCACGTTCTTTCAAGTAATTTACCATATTCTGCAGCCCTGTTGTATGCTTGTCCAGACTGGCATACCCAAGCGCATCCTGCAATTCTTTTCCAGCTTCATTCCCTGCCATTTCACCCAGCATGGATAATGACATATAAAAATTAACTGGTGCATAAGCAATATTACAATTATCTTTTTCTGCCAGCATATAGCGGAAAGTTTTTGATATAAAACTATAATATTCCTTTAACTGTTGTGGGTCTGTTTCATATTCCTGTTCCTGATAATCATCCCCTGGCTGTTCCTCATCTGAATCCGGAACCTCACTTTGGAAAGACGGTTTTGAATCCGGCTGTTTAGTCTGTGTATTCCCCTTATTTGCCTGTTTGGAACAAGCTGTAAAACATGTAAGCGCCAGCACCATACATACTGGTATTAAAACAGTTTTTAAGTATTTCTTCATCCAGACACCCCCTCTGCCACAAAACACCTCCAATACCCATCATTGCCAACTGTCAATAAACAATAAACCATGCAAAATTTCCTAATAAAAACTTGCAATTATTATTAAATATATAATATATCTATATATTCAAAAAATCAACACTGTTTTTATAATATATACAGCTTTGAAAGGTAAATTTTATTATAACCTGCAAGTACACGGAAACAAAAAAACATTAAGGAATTTAATCCATCAACTGCAACAACATTTCCTGTATCTTCTATGCTCTCTTTCATAATCCCTGTTATTATTTCTGCAATCTTTCCAGTATCAGCCATATTTAAAATACGGCTTAATGCTGGTCTGGATATTATTTTTGTAATACCAGATTTATTTTCAGGGAACTCTTTTTTATTTTCCGCATAACTAATTATTCCGTTTAAACTGTCTATACCACATAAAACAGCACACATAGTTATAACCATTATGTCACTTAATTTATGTTCCACATAACTCTGGTGTCTTTTGTCCTGGACTTCTAAAAATTTTTCTTTGGTTTTATCCATTGTTTATACCACCTGTCGTTTTTCATTACTATTTGTGCCGTGCAAAGCACGGCATGGGGATTTTTATGAAACGGACATGCCGGATGATATTTTTAATATTGAATAACCTGTAGATTTATGATAGTATAATCAATAATCTTTGAAAGGGGTCTTATAAAATGAAAAAATCACTAAACCAGTCAACAATTGCATTTATTCTTAATGGAATATCTATTATTTCAATCATTTTTATGGCGTTTTCCCTGTCCTCATATAATAAAATAAATAACAAGCTTAACAAGGCACAAAATGAACGTTTTGAGCTTACATATAATGCTAACCGCTTTATGAATGGTTCTGCATATCTTACAAATGAGGTAAGAGCTTTTGCTTCTACAGGCATACAGGAACACTATGACAATTACTGGAATGAAGTTAATAATCTTAAAAACCGTGATATTGGTGTCAAGACAATGCAGAAAATAGGAATTACCAAAGAAGAACAGGATTTAATTAATAATATGTCTTCAATTTCTAACGGACTTGTCCCACTTGAAGAAAATGCAATGCACCAGGCAATGGCAGGACAGAAACAGCAGGCAGTTAATTATGTATATGGTACAGAATATAACGAAGCTATCTCAAAAATCAGTTCACTTAAAGAAGAGTTCCTTGATATGCTTGATAAAAGAACAAGTTCCAATGTAAGCACACTTGCAGATGATGCTGCTTATGTAAAAAACAGGATGATGGTTTCACTTGCAATTGTTATTATAATGCAGCTGCTTAGTTCGATATATACTAAATTTAAAATCATTAATCCTGTACGGATTGTACGTGACCAGATGTGTGAAATTTCAAAGGGCAGCCTTTCAGCAGATTTTGCATTAAAACCAGATACTTCTGAGATAGGAATGCTTACAGACTCTATACACAATACTAAAAAAGAACTTAAAAAGTATATACATGATATTGATATAAAGCTTGCAGACATGGCAAAGGGAAATATGGATTTTGAAGTTGGCAGCGGCTATCTTGGGGAATTTATACCAATACAGGATGCAATGCGGAAAATCCTTGATTCACTTAATATTGCATTATCAAATATAAATACTACAGCACACAAAGTTTCAATAGAATCAGAACGTACAGCAGCAGGCTCTAAAACCCTTTCTGACGGGGCAGTTAAGCAGGCGGCGGCAGTACAGGAACTATCCTCTAATATACAGGAACTGTCAAGACAGGTTGATAATACCTCACAAGATGCAGAAGAAGCAAGAAAATGCTCTGCCGATGCTAATGCACAGCTTTCAGAATGCAGCCAGAAGATGGAAGAACTTTCTGCTGCTATGGAAAATATCTCAAATGCTTCCAATGAAATTGGAGGAATTATTAAAACTATTGAAGATATATCTTTCCAGACAAATATCCTTGCTTTAAATGCATCTGTTGAAGCAGCAAGGGCTGGTGAAGCTGGAAAGGGCTTTGCAGTGGTGGCTGGAGAAGTACAGAACCTTGCTAATAAAAGCTCTGTTGCTGCTAATAATATTTCGGAACTTATTGAGAATTCAATTGCGATAGTAGAACATGGCACCAGACTTACAGCCAGCACTAAAAAGTCACTGGCAAAGGTAGTTTCTGGTACAGAAAAATCTGCCTGTACAGTAAACAATATAGCTGAATCTGCCATACAGCAATCAGTGGCATTAAAACAGGTAACACTTGGAATGGACCAGATTTCATCCGTAGTACAGACTACAGCTGCAACTGCTGAAGAACTTGCAGAAACGGCAAAAGAACTTTATGGACATTCAGAAGGCTTAAAAACGGCAGTCCAGAAATTCCACCTGCGCAATTCTGGTTCTCACACGGACACATATACAGATAATAATGCCAGTCTTATAAACACCAGCAGTGATAACCTGTTACTTATAGGAAACGGACAGCAATATAATTAATACATGGACAGCATTTAAAAACAAGCCCGCCAGTGTTTATACTAAGTATATAAGCACTGGCGGGCCGCTGTTTTTTACTTAAGGAAGTTTATATTTCTTGCGGTATTCTTTATACTCCCTGTTAAACCTTATTGAATCATTCTCTTTAAGGTTGTCAATATACTCATGTGTTTCTAATGCATCCTCTTTAGTCTGTATTAAACATGCAGCAATGTTTGAACAATGGTCTGCCACTCTTTCATAATTAGTTGTTAAGTCAGAAAGTATAAACCCAAGCCCTATAGTACATTTACCTTTTCTCAGGCGCTTAACATGCTTTTTCTTTACCTCTTCATTTATGCTGTCAATTACTTCTTCTAATGGTTCAACATGCGTAGCAAGTTCTGTATCTTCACCAGCAAAAACATTATATGTCATTGATACAATTTCACGTAATGCCGCCTCATAAACATCCAGCTCTGCCTTTGCCTTATCAGAGAAATGCTCTTCTTTTTTTGTAACTTCCCTGGCGGTTTCCATAATATTAACAGCATGGTCAGAAATCCTTTCAAAATCACCAATACAATGAAGTATCATTGTAACGTCCTGTGAATCCTCCTGTGCCAGTTCAGCATTATTTATTTTCATAAGGTAAGTACCTATCTCATCCTCATATCTGTCAACAAGTGCTTCCAGTTCCATAACATTCTCTGCACCCGCTTCATCATATTTATACCTTAAGTCTATCGCCTTAAATAAAGCATCTTGTGATGCTTTAGCCATCTGTATGGCAGTTTTCCTTGCCTGTGCTACTGCAAAAGCTGGCTGTTCCAGAAAACGCTCGTCCAGAAGTGCAACCACATTTTCCTCTGCCTGCACTTCATCATCACGTATTGTAAACATTGCCAGGCTTACAAGGCCTTTCCTGAATGGCATCAGGCACAGGGTAGCTGCTATATTAAATATTGAATGGACAATTGCGATACCAGCAGCGCCAGCAGCATCATCCAGGAAATTAAAATCTATAAACACATTCAGGAAATAAAATGCTGCCATAAATATAATAGTTCCTATCAGGTTGAAATAAAAATGAACCAATGCTGCCCTTTTTGCATTTTTTGTTGCGCCAATACCTGAAATAAGTGCAGTTACGCATGTACCTATATTCTGTCCCATAATAATAGGTATTGCAGAAGCATATGTTATTGAACCTGTAAGGCAAAGTGCCTGCAAAATACCTACAGATGCAGAAGAACTTTGTATAAGTGCAGTAAGGAGTGCACCTGCAATAACACCAAGCACAGGATTTTTAAACATCGTAAATAATCCTGTAAATTCTGGCACTTCTGCAAGTGGTGCAAGTGCTTTGCTCATAGTGTCCATACCCGTCATAAGAATTGCAAAACCTGCCAGTATTGTACCTATATCCTTCTTCTTGGTACTTTTGGCAAAAAGTGTCATGCATACACCAACTATTGCAAAAACAGGTGCAAATGATGATGGTTTAAGCATTTTCATAAATACATTGTCACTTTCAATGCCAGCAAGGCTTAAAATCCATGATGTTACAGTAGTACCAATATTAGCACCCATAATAATTCCAACGGCCTGGTTTAGTTTCATAATTCCTGAATTAACAAAACCTACAACCATTACAGTAGTAGCAGAAGACGATTGTATAACTGCTGTGACACCAGCTCCTAAAAGTACAGCCAGTGATGTCCTGGATGTGAATTTCTCAAGTATCCCCTCCAGTCTTCCTCCTGATGTTTTAGCAAGCCCGTCTCCCATTACATGCATTCCGTAAAGAAATAATGCAAGTCCTCCTATCATTGTCAACACACTGAATACATCCATTATTAATCCTCCTGTGCTTAAAACCTCTATGCATTTAAGCTTGTATATAATTTTCTTATGCCTGGCGGAACCTTTTACACTGCTGTTCCATAGTATTAACCACCTGCATGCTTCCTGATATTTCGTTATTAATATTCTGGACTTCCTCTGCAAGTGATGTGGTTGCATTTGCCGCATTGCCTATTCCAGTTGCACTGTCCTCTATTACAACAGAAATATTGCTTAATGACTGTGCCAGATTACCTATTACATCTTTCAGGTCTTCTGTCTTATCTGCAAATGTCTTCATTTCACCATTGACATATACAGAATCACTGCTGTATTTGCGGCCTGAAGTTACAAAATTTTTATAATCAGGCATAATATTTTCATCAATATATTTAACCATCCTGTTAGAGTTAGCACTTAATTCATTAACAGCAGCTATAACACTTTCATTTATAAGCTGTATATTATTGGCAGTTTCACGGCTGCTGTCTGCAAGCTGCCTTATCTCATCCGCCACAACTGCAAAACCCTTGCCTGCCTCTCCTGCGCGTGCTGCTTCAATAGAAGCATTAAGTGCAAGCAGGTTTGTCTGGCTTGATATAGAAAGTATTTCATTAGTAAGGTTCTCAACTTGTTCCACACTTCTGCTATGTTCTATTGCCGCCTTAAGGCTTCCAATTATCTCTCCAACCATAGCTTCAGTGCTGTTCTGGCTGTCCACAGCCCCCTGCTCAAGTTCTTCTGCACGTGCCTGCATCTCTTCAGAATATGAAAGTACTGCTGTACTTGCTTTTGTAAATTCCATAATGCTGTCATCAACATCCTGGACATTTTTATCAATTCCTGAAATTGTTGCTGATACTTCTTCCATAGATGCAGACAGCTGCTGCATTACTGCTGAAACATCACATGAATTACTATTGGCACTTCCTACACTTGAAATAACACCATCAAAGGAAGTTTTAAGCTTGCCAGAACTATCTGCCATATCACTAATAACACCCTGCAGCACACCCATAAACTTATTAACACCATTTACAAGCTGTCCTATTTCATCTCTTGTTTCAACAGGGATACGCACTGAAAGGTCAGCCTCATTTCCTTCAAGCCTTTCAATTATATCCTGGAGCCTTTTTATTGCCCTGGATGCAGGCCTTGTTATAGTCATAATACATGAAAACAGGGAAATAATGCTAAACACACACGAAACAATAATCATTATAAAATTAAGGCGTATTGAAGCATTAAATGTAGCAGTCTGTTCTTTATTGGAATTCTCTATACTCTGCTGCCTGAAAGCAATCAGATTTGAAATATTCCCCTCTGCAATATTTACATATTCTGAAAGCTCATTATTAGCCATTTCTATTGCAGTTCCGATATCTGACTTACAACGCTCTGCTGCTGTTGCATATATTTCATCCAGCTTAATATAATTGTCATTAAATATGCTATATTCTTCCTTCTCCTCTTCTATAGTAACAAGCTGGCTGTACTCTGTAATCTCATTTTTAACCTGCCTGCGTATTGCCTCAATCTGGTCCTGCACCTCTGCTTTAGCATCAACATTGCCAGTTACAAAATATGTATACAAAAGTTTCTGCATTGTCTGGAAATCTGCTGACAGGGTATCAAGCAGATGAATGGCATCAACATTCTGTTGTGCTTTCTGGATGCTTCCAGCCTTAAGCCTTGAAGTAGAACTAATTCCCCATGCAGAATATGCAATACACATAGTTGCAAGAACAATTACTGGTACAACAATTTTTATCCTTAATAACTTCATAAGACACCTCATTTCCCTGCCGGAAAGCTTTTTATTCCAACAGAATTATTATTTTGCTGCCAATACAACTATTATATACTTTTTTATAAAAATAGTCTATCTATTTGTTAAGATTTTATACCAGTATTTAAATATATGTTACTATTCACAGCTACGCTGTTCATAGTAACAAGCAGCGCGGGAAACGCTGAAAATGCACACATTTTGCAAAAAATCATGCAAAATGGCGCCATAAA
>JAAWKM010000160.1 GCA_022797375.1 Lachnospiraceae bacterium | reverse complement strand
AATAGTAATGAAAAATGCTGTTTTTGCATTTTTCTTGTGTGAAATTGTAATGATTGTTAGACAGCGTTTTTTGCTGTCTTAGAATCATTTTTCACACTACTTTTCCTGGTTATTATAAATATTGTGTTACATATGTCATGCTGCCCCTTCTGTTTTTGTCCTTGAAAGCGCAGACATTACCCTTTTATAAATATCGTCTGGCATATCTTCAAGATTTTCTATATTATATCTTGCCTTTACATCATTTGCCGTTACACCTGTCCTTGCAAGCTCTTTTCTAAGTAAAGCCATCTGTGTATCAGAAACATTGTGTACACTATTATCTGCACCCAGGACATAAACCACCTTATGTTTACCATTTATTATTGAAAGACCACTTATTTCACGTTCTTTGTTATATGAAACTGTTACAACTGAAAAATTATCATTACAGAAGAACTTTCCACCACGTTCTTGTATTTCTGTCCTTCCAGCAGGTATCCATATAAAGGGAGCTGTGTAAAGTTCCCTTCCAATCCCCCAGTTAAAACATGCACGTTTGAAAGAATCTGATGCCTGTGATTTTTCTTTATCCTTTTCCGATTTACCTGCATTTCCCGTATCCTGTTTTGAAATCCAGGTACCTGTTTCTTTATCAAGGACTTCCACTGTACAATATAAATTACCATCAATGCACTGGTGGCTTCTTTTCCAGCCAAATATTCCAAAAGTTTCATCAAGTATCCTTTGGTCAACCCTCGCATCTTTGTATAATAAAAGGCTTACACCGTTTTTATTTACCGTTGATACCCTGCACTCAATTTCATCTGCCCTTAAAAGACGTATTTTTTTATCTGCCATATATACCTCCATTCCATTATAACTGCAAAAATAAAAACGCCAGATTAACTGACGTTTCTATTTTTGTATCCTTACAAGATAAACATTTTACAATTGTCCTGTTATATCCAAAAACTGTTTTGGAGTTATTGCTTTACATACATATTTCTGATAATCAGATATATTCCTTGTAATTATATAATCTGCACTAATTTCTGTTGCACACTTGTCTTGTAAACAATCTTCCAAATCCTTAAACATATCATTTTTAACCGCACTTATGACACTTTCATGGCTTGCACCCGTTACTGTTAATATATTACAAATTCCAAGCAGCATTTCTCTTCTTGTCCCTGCATCATATGTTTTTCTCAAAATATAATAAATATCAGGTATTGAATGGAATGCCACATATCCATTTATTTTTTCTTCTGCACACATAAGAAGTATAGCATATTCTTCATCAAAGTATGGATTTCTTGTAGTAAGATAATCCAGTAATACGTTTGTATCAACTAATACTGTTATATTTTTCATCTCTTGCCTCTGCTAATTCCTTGTCATAATCAATAACAATATTCCCAGGGAATTTTTTTCTTATATTTTCAAGCTGGTAAAAAGCTTTCATTTTAGGTGTCAGTTTTTCTTCATTTCTCCCTTCCCCTGTTTCTAACTGATGGAAAAATTCTATTACAAACTCTATTTTTTCTTCTGGAATATTTTTAAGCATTGAAATTGCAATTTCCTTTTTTTCAGGCATAATAATACCTCCCATTTGCAAAATTTATGGCTTTGTTTCACATATTGTTATTATAACAAGATGCTGTAGGTAATTCAAGCAGTCATTACACAGCCTTTACCATAAACCTCCTGCTCTTTACAGTATTTAAAAATCTTTCATAAACTTCTGGCATTTCTGCTTTAAGCCTTTTTGTGTCTATTCTGTTGCTGGTGCTGTTCTTCCATGAAACAAGGAAATTTTCATTTTCTGCATATTCTGCCTCATTCATATAGGTTTTTATCTCTTGTTCTATTTTTTTCTTTTCAGTATCAAGATGGCTTATAATGCCTGTTATTTCTTCCCTCCTGCGTAGTTTTTCATCAAAGCCTGAAAGTGGTATGGAAAGTTCTTTCCTGCTTTCTGCAAAATGTCTGTTTATAAATGCTTCTGCTGCATCTGAACCATCTGGCTCTGGCATTATTCTTTCCAGCACATTATTTTTCCAGAAATTTTCTTCAATCCTTATAAGGGACTGGATTATTTCCTCATCACGTTCAAGTTTCATATACTTAAACTCTTTGCCATATACCATTACTGCAATATACCATGATTCTGCACCAAGTACAGCCATATAATGATAGCACTGGATTATGTAATGTGCTGGTATCCTGCCATTTTTCCATTTACTGGCATTGTAGGGGCTTGCTGTTTTACATTCAAGACCTGTTATACCATTTTTACGTCCTGTAATAACCCTGTCCACATCTGCTATCATAAAAGGGTATTTACTGTTTGAATATATTACATTGGCACGCCTCACTTTTAAACCTGATGCTTCCATAAACCTTTTTGCAACATAATCTTCCAAATCCCTGCCTTCACGCATTGCTTCGTTGTCAGGTATTTCTTCTACACCATAACATGTTTTTGATGCATATACTTCAATTGGTGATATATAAGGGTTTAAGCCACATACTGCACCTGCATCTGAACCGCCTATGCCATTTTTTCTTAACATTAACCATTCCTGTCTTTCCATATTCTTTGTTTTTGCAATGATATTGTACATAACTGCTGCCCTCCTTATAAAACCACTTGTTCTTTACTTTCTGCATTTAAAACTGACAGCCTGCCGTTTTCATAACTGTAATAATATAAATTGTCTGACAGGATTTCATCCAGTGTAACTTCTGTACTATTTACTTCCATAAGCATATTTTCCAAATCCTGTGGGGCATACAGACCATTATCTGCGATAACTATAAATTCATGTATGCTTGAGGGTATAAGGAACAGTCCTGTACCTTTCTTTTCTGCAATATTTCTTAATACACCTGGATAAAATACTGCTGTTGCTCCATACATTCCTCTTTTGTTGGACAGTACCATTAAACCACTGCCATCAAAATCCTGGCTGTCTGTAATTGTGATATCCCCTGCTTCAACATTCATAAACCTGCCCAATCTTTTTTCTATCGTGCACACTTCTGCTGGAAAAAGCTTCACTGTGTTTTCCAGTGCATAAGCAAGTATTTCTTTTTCTTCCCATCCAAAATTCCTGCACATGTTTTTTGTAACTTTAACTTTTGCAATCCCGTCACCATCATCCGAAACAAGCACATAAAGCACCAGTGAAAGCCCTGCATAATCTGAATATACTGCATCATTAAGAAAACTTGTATTTTGGTTATTGTTAATTAACTGGATGAACAGTCTTTCATTTACCCATTCCTTTTCTGAAAGGTGCATTGCTGTTTCTTTGTTATCTTGAATAATACCTTTTATACTGTGGTACTCATTTATAACAATATCTGCCACTTTTGCAATGGTATACACTCCTGAAATATAACCACTGTAAAAACTGCCAGGATAAAAATTTGGCGAAATATTCCCCCTGTTGTCCATTATTATAAGTGCTGTCTGTTTCCCAGTATTTATTTTTTCAATTGTATGTACTTTTACCTTGTAACTTTCTCCAAGCTTCATGTTTGCAATGTCTGCTATTTTTTGTATAAATTCTTCCATGCTGTACATAATTTTTACCATCCCTTCTTTTTATGCCGCCATGACAATCTTAAAAGCCTTGTCAGTCACAGGGTTTCCTTCCATTGTTTTATTAAACAGTGTTTCCCTGTAATTTCTTGTTTCACGCAAAGGTCTTGAATGTGTTGCGAAATCAGCTGCCGCATTTACAAAACGGTAGCTGTTACCTGGAATGTTTCTTAAATCTGGTGCATATTTATATCGCAGCATTATGTCTTCGCGCTGTCTTAATACATTTTTTTCTACTGTTTCTGATGCATCATCTGCAACTGGCAGCAGCAGGGAAACATATTCTTTTACTGCTGCATCTGTAAGTTTTTTCTTTGAAAGGGTATCAAATGCCTTTCCAAGCCCTGACATATATTCCTCTGCCCTGTATATGGTTTCTTTTGTATCTTCCATCTTGGCAGCAATATCACCCGTATGGTGTACTGACCATATGCGGCTTGCGCTGTCCAGTGCAAGGTTTAATGTGTTATTGCACACTACCCTTACAGGTGTCATTGCAATTTTTATAGCACCTGAACCATCATGTGTGTTTGAAAATACAAGATATGGAATAACCTGGTCGCCCTGTATAATGTACTTTTCTGGAAGCTTTGCTAAAATCCAGGTCTTTTTCCCTCCCATAAGGCTTCCTGCTGTTTCATAACGTACACCTTCACCAAGAAGACCATCAGTAAATGCAAAAGCTTCCCTGTTCTGTACTACTTTGTAACGGCTGGTAACTATTCCAAGGACTGAACCATCATAATCCCTTACATTGGCATAATAACCTTTGACTTTTACACCGTCCTGTGTAAACACTGGCTTCTGTACAACGTTCCAGTCAAGACCTGCAACAATTAAAGCTTCTCTGGAATCTGGAGCATTTTCTACCATTGTGCCAAGACCATGCCAAGGTTTTTCTCTTCCTGTAAAAAACATTGATTCTACTTCTGCTGCCATTATTTTTCTCCTCCCTTCTTTTTTGTAACTACTTCTATAAATGACATAAGCGTTACAATGCCACTTGCGGTTTCTTTCAGTACCTTCCATGCAATCTTTCCTGTTTTTAATAAAATATTCCTCATAAAATTTCTCCTTTCGTTGATGAACATACTGTTACATGGAGATAATGTATAAATAAAAAAATAGAAGATACAAAAAGACAAAGTAATATATATATTTAAAAAAAATATATATCACTTTGTCTTGTTAATTTTAAAAATTTTAATTTTTTATGAATAGAAATGCCTAATTAATTTATATGTACCCTTTAAATCTTTGTCATATTTTTTATTAGTAACCTTTACAATGACTTTCTTTTTATAAACTTTAAAAATCAATCCTTTTTTCTTTGAGCGGTATTTGTTTTTACCTATTTTTACTAAAATTCCATTATATGCATTATAAGCATGAGGAACATCAAATTGGAAAGTAGCAACTTCATGTCTCCTTTCTTCTTCCGATGTTGGTCCAGTATATTCAGATAAACTTAATACAGCTCCTTTTTTATGGCTATATACTCCTGAAAAATAAATATCTTTTGCATTTACTAATCTGTTTGGTATAATACACACAAATAATACTATTACTAAAATAATACTTAGACTTCTAACAATTTTTAAATTTTTCACTTTTAATTCCTCCATTTTTAATTAACATACTTCTAAATTATCAGTTTTTTATAGAAGTTTATTTACTATTTGTTACTCTTGATATAATTGTTACATAGACTTTATTTTTGTTTTTATTCTACGAATACAAATTCTAAACCAATAAAATATATTCATTTCTAATATACAATATTTCTATCTCTTTTGATTACCATACCACATTTCCGACATATAACCTTTATATCCTGGCGTTTTTCTAAACGTTGTATAAAAGTCAATCGGGCATAGCAATATGGACACGCATGTAATTTTTCATGTAATGGTTTTACTATGTAATTAGATGATTGCATAATTAAACCTCCAATCAAATATTTTTAAGCTTAAATTTATAATTTACATACAATAAACCAATATGTTGTAATTATTCTCTATAAAATTACTTCTTATTATTTTTTTGCAAGCTGTAATTCATCTCCCCCTTGCATCCTTTATTTCAATATTGTAACCTTTTATAATAGCAAGCATTGTATTTGCTGAAAGAGCAACAACTATAACAACAATTTCACTTACAGCAATGTCTGATATTGTTGCTGTCACTGCTGCTGGCATTGTAAACGCCGCTGCCCCTGGTACTTCTGACGCTGCTAACAATGGCAATAAAATAATTATTAATTTAGGGCTTAATTTTGTCATCCATTTCATTTGGTTTCATATCATGCTGTATACACAACAGGCATATTTTCAGACAGGCTCTACCTCACGGTAAACGCATATTTCTGTTTTAACAAAAATCTCATTAATTTTTTGTTAAAATAGTACAAAAACAAGCAATTTAATTAAGCTCTAAATATGTGTAATTTTTGAAATTAAGTAAAAATAACTTCTATTTTTTATCAGGGAGCTATCTGTTTACAATTTGTTCATAAACCTTACGTTTACCGTGGGCTCTACCTTAGAACATGTTTACACCATATTATATATTTTACATGTTAGAGAGAAACTTGATTTCCATATAATATTTCGGCACAATGCTAAAATCTTAATAAATGATATCATAAATAGATTATGTGTAACTATTAAAATCATAAAACTTTTTTAAGATTATAACATTTAGCAAATAAAAATACATAAATTAATATGATCTATTTTTTACCCATGAATGAGGTTTACCATTTTTTTTAGGACATGTCCCAGGCATTGGTCTTCCTGAACTTATAGGTCTTCTTTCTTTGCGTCCACATTGTGTACACATCCATTCAATACCGTTTGCTTTAGTTGCCATCATTAATTTCCTCCTTTTATATTATAATTATATTGAATTATCAACCTTTCCACAAATATTTTTCCCTACTAGCATTATATATAATATTTATAGTTAAATCTGTTCATTATATAGATATAAATTTCTAATACTTTTTAAGTATAATATCTTTAGATATAATTGTCAATATTTATAGTTTGAATTTTTTCTTTTTTTAATGTTACTAAACCATATTTCAAATAAAAACGTATAAAATATAATGAAATAATAATATCTTTAGATATATATGCTATGCTTTATAGATGTTAGATTTTTATACTAGGTTTGATATCCTGTTTCTATAGAAAGAGGTGGTTATATGGAAACAGGAAAGAGGATTACGTATTTCAGGACACAAAAAAATTATTCTGTTAATAAACTTGCTAACCTTGCAGGCATATCACAAAGTTATCTTAGAGATATTGAACTTGGCAATAAAAACCCTACTGTAGAAGTACTTTCCTATATATGTGAAGCACTAAATATATCACTTAAAGAATTTTTTGATGATGAACTGCCTGCACAAATTAAAAATGACCCATTAATAGGTAAAATATATAAACTTACTCCTAAACAAAAACTTGCATTAGAACAATTTATTGATACACTTGTACAATAAACATATACAATGCAGCATATCATACTATATATTAAGATATGATATGCTGCGTTTTTACAGTGAACTATATTACATTTGTACTAACATATGCTATATTGCATAACATAACTTATTTCTTCATATCAAAATATGTCACAAAAATTTCTTTTATTTTATAACAATATTTCTTATATTCCAGCATTGTATATAATCTATTCTATTACCATTGTAAAATAAACAATAAAATAACTCCATAATAAACCATTCAAAGATAAAAGCACCTATTAACAACCAAATAATGAAAGGATATTTTAATAATGAAGATAATTTATTCCAGTATACCAGTTGTTATGACAAGGAAGGATTTGCAGGATATTTTAAAAATTTCAAAAAATACTGCCTTGGAACTGCTTCAAACCAGGCAGATAGATTGTTTTATGGTTAAAGGCAGATACAGAATTACAAAAGAAGCCTTAATACAATTTATTGAAAACAGTACCTATTTATATTAACCTGTTCTTCTTCCAGATATAAGCTAAAAGATGCATTTGTATCACATTGTATTGCATTTTGGTACAATATTGTATTATAATATATATCAGAAAAATAAACTGTTATAGCCTCTCGGATTCACGAGGAGTAAATTAAAAACTGTATTTTAACAACTGAATATTGCAAAACTTAACTAATGAAAGTTCAAAAAACGAAAAAAGG
>JAAWKM010000014.1 GCA_022797375.1 Lachnospiraceae bacterium | reverse complement strand
AATCATTACAATTTCACACAAGAAAAATGCAAAAACAGCATTTTTCATTACTATTTGTGCCGTGCAAAGCACGGCATGGGGGATTTTTATGAAACGGACATGTATTATTTATAAAAAACTATTGACAAAACTGCATTACTGTATTATTGTATTATACATATAGTACAATAATACAAAAAAGGAGGTATTTACTTGGACTGGAAGTTTAATAATGACTCTCCTATTTACCAGCAAATTATGGAGCAGATTAAAGCAATGATTGCAACAGGTGTCCTTAAGGCAGGTGAAAAACTTCCTTCTGTAAGGGAACTTGCAGTTGAAGCGGAAGTAAATCCAAATACCATGCAAAAAGCTCTTTCAGAACTTGAAAGAGAAGGACTTCTCTGTTCAAAAAGGACTTCTGGCAGATTTGTATCTGATAACCCTTCTAATGCTAATAATTTACAGGAGGAAATGATGATAGAATGTATTAAAGTATTTATTGAAAACATGAAAAAACTTGGATATTCAATGGAGGACTGTATCATATTTATCGAAAAATACTGGAATAATGGCAGCCTGTAAAGTTATAAACAGAAAGGAAAGTGGATTAAAATGGAAAATATCTTAGAATGCCATAACCTGACAAAAAGATATGGAAGCAAAACGGCAATAAACAATTTGTCAGTATCTATTGAAAGCGGCAAAATCACAGGGCTGCTTGGTCCTAATGGAAGCGGAAAGACAACACTTATTAAAATAATCGCTGGTATTCTTAATGCAGACGAAGGCGAAGTATTTGCAGGAGGAAATAAAATTGGCATTGAAAGCAAAAAGATAGTTTCATACTTGCCCGAGCGCCCATATTTCACACCTGGAATGAAAGTAAGTGAAACTATAAGGTTCTTTAATGACTTTTATAATGACTTTTCAATTGATACAGCAGAAGGGATGTTAAAAAGCCTTGATATAAATACTGATGCCAAAATAAGAACTTTATCAAAGGGTAACAGGGAAAAGGTCCAGCTTGTCCTCGTTATGAGCAGGAAGGCAAAGCTTTACCTGCTGGATGAACCAATGGGAGGTGTTGACCCTGCTGCCAGGGATTTTATCTTAAAAACAATACTTAAAAATTATAACGAAAAGGCTGGCATAATTATATCTACACATCTTATAAGTGACGTAGAAAAAGTGCTTGATGATGTTATATTTATAAAAAACGGGCAGATGATGCTTCACGAAAGTGTAGATGATATAAGAAGCAATAAAGGAAAATCCGTTGACGCATTATTCAGGGAGGTGTTTACATGTTAGCAAAACTAATCAAATATGACTTAAAAGCGGGCATCCGTATAATTACTTCCGCATATGCATTTATAACATTGTGCGCTCTTTTTGCAAGAGTTATGTTAATTATATCTGACATACCACATGGGAGTTTTAAAGGTATAAGCAGGATTTTATTTGCTGTTTCAATTTTCATACTTATATTATCCGCTATTGCAATTTGTGTTATTACATTAGTGCTGGTAGTATTAAGATACAGGAATAACCTCTTAAGGGATGAGGGTTATCTTATGCATACCCTTCCTGTATCACCTGTAAAGCTTTACTACAGTAAAATACTTACTGCTATGCTGTTCTTTATCACAGATATAGTTGTAATAATATTTTCAATAATACTTTCAGGATTTCCAAAATATTCCGGCATTGGATGGGCTGAATTCAAGAACGCTATATCAACATTCCATTATGGTTCATTAAAATACGGGATTAATGGTAATTTTTATATAGTATGTATAATAATATTGTTACTTGTGGCACTTTATTCATCTATAGCACAATTTTTTGTAAGCCTTAATATAGGTTACAGCCTGCCCTTTGGAAAAGGTGCAAGCAAGGATTTAATATCAATTATAGCTTATATAACAATATATATTATATCCCAGATAATTATTGTAGTTTTATTTATTACAGGAGCATTGATAGCAGACTTTAACTTTGCAGACGAAACAGCAATAATCGGATATACTGCTTCTATGCTGTGCTTTTCAATAGCTGTAATGGCAGTTTCTGCTATAATATATAATACTATTTCAATAATACTTATGAAGAAAAAATTAAATTTAGAGTAAACTAATATTATTACTTGGGGCTGCCGCTTTGACAGGGAGTGGTTCACTCAGTGCGGCAGTCCCACTATATATATGATTTGTCAATTTTTATAACTGCCTTGCACCCTGGGTACATTTCTTCAATCTTTTTACGTACCTGTTCTTTTATCTCTTCATCCCTTTTATGGTACTCTGGTGGTACTATCATGTCAAATATTATATTATCATATTCCTGACATGGCACTATCCTTAAATCATGTATTGAAAGCATTCCATCTACTGACTGGACAGCTTTTACAGCCCCTGCACGTACTTCCCTGGTTCTGCTGTCATTTATATCAACCGGGTCCATATGGATTACACATTCACAATTAAACCTCTCATTTAAATCATTCTCAATATGGTCTATCAAATCATGCAATTCATAAATATTTCTGTCACCAGGTACTTCTGCATGTAGTGAAACTATCATTCTGCCAGGACCATAATCATGTATTATCAAATCGTGCACACCAAGTATCCCCTCATGCGACATAATAATCTGGTCTATTGCCTCAACTATTTCTTTAGATGGTTTAGTTCCAAGAAGCGGTGATATAGTATCTTTAGCCGCACTATATCCAGCAAAAAGTATAAAAACAGCAACAAGTGCACCTGTATAACCATCTATATTAACACCAGAGAACTTCATTACAACCATTGACACAAATACTACCGAAGTAGCTACAGAATCGCTTAAACTGTCGGTTGCTGTTGCTTTCATTGCTGCAGAATTAATCTTCATGCCGGTCCTGTTATTATAAAACGCCATATAAAGTTTTATAATAACTGATACAGCCAGGATAATAAAAGCAGCAGCACTTGTATCAATTCTTACAGGATGCAGTATTTTAACCACGGAGCTTTTTAAAAGCTCAAACCCCATTAAGATAATTGCAATAGATACAATAAAACCTGATATATATTCAACCCTGCCATGTCCAAAAGGATGCTCTGCGTCAGGACTCATTCCTGTGACTTTAAACCCCGCAAGTGTTATTACAGAAGAACCTGCATCAGATAAATTATTAAATGCATCTGCCATTATTGCAACAGAGCCACTTATCCATCCTGCAAAATATTTAAAACCAAATAAAAGTACATTTAAAAATATTCCTATAACACTCGCAAGTATTCCATATTTCCGTCTTACCACAGCATCACTGTAATTAGTATAATCCTTAATGAAAACCTTACTTAACAATGAAAGCATAATCCTCTCCCACAATACTTAACTAAGACTATTGTTCCATCTGTTCACACACTTTTGAAAGTATAGCACATTCAAGGCGCTTTCTCATAATTTTACAGGACAGCTCATATGGCTTATGGATATCACCATTATAAATATAGTTATTCGCATTACATCCGCCACTGCAGTAAAACTTAGCCCAGCAGTCTCTGCATGAAGTTTTGGAATATACATGGCATCCCGCAAACTCTTTCTTAATATCTTCATTAAATGTATGTTCATACAGATTTCCCATTTTATATTCTTCATGGCCAACAAACTGGTGGCATGGGTAAATATCGCCATCTGGCGTAACAGCCACATATTCATTGCCACTTCCACATCCCCGCAGCCTCTTTATTACACAAGGCCCCTGGTCAAGGTCAATCATAAAATGAAAGAAATTTATGCTTCCGTTATTCTTCTTTATTTCTGCAATTTTATCCACAAGCTTGTCATATTCGCTGTAAATCTGGTCTAAATCTTTTTCAGTAATTGCATATTCCACACTTTCATCTTCCATAACAGGTTCAACTGAAATCTGGTCAAACCCAGCGTTATAAAGATGGATTACATCTTCAGAAAAATCAAGGTTATATTTTGTATATGTCCCACGTACATAATATTCCTTATCCCCACGCTTTTCCACAAGGCGCTTATATGCCTCTGTAATTTTATCATAAGAGCCGCTTCCGTCAACACGTACCCTCATCTTATCATTAACTTCCTTGCGCCCGTCTATTGAAAGCACTACATTGGACATTTCATTATTAATAAAATCAATTTTATCATCTGTAAGCAACATTCCATTTGTAGTAATTGTAAACCTGAAATTCTTGCCATATTCTTTTTCCTTGCTCCTGGCATAATTTACAATTTCTTTTACCACTTCAAAATTCATAAGTGGTTCGCCACCAAAGAAATCTACTTCTAAGTTTTCACGCCCTTCAGATTTTTCAAGCAGGAAATCTATAGCCGCCTTGCCAGTTTCAAGTGGCATAAGCTTCCTTCCTGTACCAAAATCACCAGTAGCAGCAAAGCAATATTTACAACGCAGGTTACAGTCATGTGCAATATGCAGGCACATAGCCTTGACTGGCGACTTTACTGCTGTCTCTGCATAATCACCATAAACATCCTGGCTGAATAATAATTGTTCGTTATGCAATAATAAGATTTCCTGGTATGCCTCTTTTATATCTTCATTATTATACTTGCCATTTAACTTTGTAATTATTTCCTCTGGACATTCTTTTTCAAATGGCGGTTCTATATAATCAAGAATGTCATATGTGATATCATCTACAACATGGACACCGCCGCTGTTTACATCCAGCACTATATTTATACCCTTTGATTTAAATTTATGTATCATTTTATTCATGCTGCCTTTCTTTAAGCCAGGCGGATATCCAGAATCCGCATTGCCTGGAACCAGGCACTGGCTGACTGCCCATAACCTCATATACTGCATTATAAGGTTAAAAATTTACATACTACATTACAAACAGGGAATAAATATAATGGCTGCTACAGATATCTGCAACAGCCATTATATCCCAGCTATAGCCTAGTCAGGCATTAATGCTGCAAAAAGCATATGTAAGGCTTGTTTTTTACTTATTGTCATCATTAGCACATTTCTGGTTTCCAACTGTGCATGATGTCTTACAAGCTGACTGGCAGGAAGCCTGGCATTTACCACATCCGCCCTTTTTTGCTGTAGCGCTTAAATTAGCCCTGTTAATTGTTTTAATATGCTTCATATCAAAACCTCCATTTAATTATAAATATTAATACAAATATTTAGATTATATCATAAATAAAAAAAATTACAACCTTTTACCTAAAAACTACCAACATAATTTAATTTCTATTGTCCATAATAATATCAAGATAAGTCATAACTTATCTGAAACCGGGAAGATATCAATCCATTATACTGTCCAGTTACACAAGTTCCTTCTGGCAGCCCTGATGGCTGCCAGAATATTATGGAACTTATGTGATATGGAGAACGGAATTAAACCATCCCGTACAAAATAAAAGGAGGAATTTAAAAATGACAAACAATAACAGTTCAAGAATGGAAGTACCACAGGCAAAGGAAGCAATGAACAGGTTTAAAATGGAGGTAGCTAATGAAATTGGTGTACCTCTTAAAAACGGCGGATATAATGGTGATTTAACATCTGCACAGAATGGTTCGGTTGGCGGAGAAATGGTACGCCAGATGATCAGACGCCAGGAAGAAGAAATGTCAGGCAGGCAGCAGCAGTAATATTTAAGGTTGTATAAAGGCAGCTTACCAGAAAAACCTTAATATAATGTTATAAAAACTGGCAGGGTGTATATTATATCTGAAAAGTATAATATACACCCTGTTTTTTTGTATATTGCCATAATTATGCAATAAAATCTTAATATATTAAAATTATATTAAGATTTTAAACATATCATTAATCTGGCAGCACAAATCCTGCCAATACTACTAAACAGGAAAGACGGGGTATATACATGGAAAAAACTTTATATTTACATATAGGCACACCTAAAACTGGTACAACCTCAATCCAGCACTTCTGCTATAATAACCGTGAAACTCTTTTAAAAAATGGATTTCTTTACCCAGAGTTTCCCTTTATTTATGCCAATAAAGGGAAATACCGTAATGGTCTTTTTTTAGAAGCAATATTTTGTGATAATAATGGTATAAGACAGAGAGAACAGGAAGAGGAAAATTTCGTTAAAGGGTTACAAATAATTAAAGAACTGTTTAAAAATAACAGTAATATCATATTATCAGATGAAGGCATCTGGACTGCATGTTTTAACAGAAAAAGGGGAAGACCACTTATGCGCCGGTTAAAAGAAGATGCAGAAGAAGCTGGCTATAATATTAAAATCATTGTGTACTTAAGACGCCAGGATGATTTCCTTTTATCATGGTATAACCAGATTATTAAGCACAATATAACATCTAAAAACACTTTAACATGGGAAGAATATTTTAACAATTGCCATAAATATATCAAGCTTGATTATTTTTGCTGCCTAAAAAAACTTGAACGTATATTTGGAAGGGAAAATATTATTGCCAGACGTTTTGATAAAAATTACTTTAAGAACAATTCCCTTATTCCTGATTTCCTGGATATCTTTGGAATTGAAGCAGACGATTGTCTACAGGAAGAAGACAAAAACCCGGATTTCAATAAAAAAATATCAGAAAATGCCTGCGAAATTAAACGTATAATAAATGGCACAACCAAAATGACAGTTGAAGAAACCCGGAAGTTTGAATGGATTTTACGCGAATTCTCCCCTGTTTCAGAAAAAAATTATCCTTGCAGTATGTTATCAGAAGAAGAAGCTAATAATATAATGAAATTATATGAAATTTCAAACTTCAAAACAGTAAAACGGTATATAAAAGATGGACAGCCATTATTTAACATAGAAAAAAAGAGAAAAGAAAAATGGAAAAAGAATAATATTTATATGGCAGATGACATTATACGTTTTTCCTGTATGTCAACTTTATGCACCATGCATATGATTGAAGAACAAGATACCGAAATTAATAATATTAAACAAATAATAGAACATCCATTCCGTTCAATTTTAAAAAAACTGATACCATCATAATTCTAAAAACTGCCGTATATAAAACAAAAAACTGGAGGCTTATATGCCTCCAGTAAATAAGTGTTAAGTACAATTTTAAAATTCCACAAATTTCCCTTCTGCCTTATCATTAATTACATAATATGCCTTTTTCTCATCAAGGTTCATATATACCTGTAATTTCTTAATAGAAGAAATTCTGTGGCCCTCTGCCTTATATGCCTGCTTAATATTTTCAATAACCTCTTCTGAAAGTATCTTATTGTCACCAAATTCAAGATATACTTCCTGGATATTTTCAACTTCTTTAGAGTCTTTTTTAGTTTTCTTTGCTGTTGTTTTCTCTGTTTTTGTTTCCTTTGTTGCTTTCTTTGTATACTTCCTCTTTTTGCGTACTGGCTCTTCTGTTCCAGCAGCTTCCTCTTCAACCTGTGCTTCCCCAGCGGCTTTTGCTTCTGGCTCTTTTTCTTCTTTAACTTCTTCCTGTGCACCAGTAACTTCTTCTGCTTTTACAGCCTCTGCTGTTTCAGTTACAACTGGTTCTTTTACTGTGCTTTCTTCTTTGTCTGCTTTTACAGTTTTCTTTTTAGTGTTAGCCATTTTACTGCCATTCCTTTCTCTGGATTTGGACTTAAAATTTTACCTGTCCAAATGTTTCATGATAACTAATTTTTTTTCATAAAAAAATTCTATATCTTTTTTATAAAACTTGCAAGTAATTTTTGCAATTTTTTTCTATTTTTCTAAATTTTTTTTTATTTTACACAAAAGATTTTTAAATTTTAATAAAAACAGAACCTTTGAAAATATTCTATTTAAGGTTCTGTTTTATATCTTTTCTGTTTAAATTATTATATATTTATACTTATATTTGTTTACTTTTATGATTTCATTTTTGGTTTAAACACCAGTGATGCGAGATATCCCCATAAAAGTGCCGTTGAAATTCCTACAGCGCTTGCTGTAAAACCTCCTTTATAAAGACCAATAAACCCTTCATTATCTATTGCATCTTTTACACCTCTGAAAAGGGTATTTCCAAAACCAAGCAGAGGTACTGTTGCACCACTTGCTGCCCATTTTTCAAATGGTTCATAAAGGCCCACAGCACCTAAAAGTGCTCCAGTACATACAAGTATTACCATTATCCTGCCTGGCAGGAGTTTTGTATTATCCATTAATATTTGTACAACAACACAAATCGCACCACCTACTAAAAAAGATAACAAATAATTCATTTTATATCAGGCCCTCCTTTCAAGAAGTACCGCATGTGCAATGCCAGGAACACTATTTCCTTCATTAAAACTTACCTGTGACAAAAGAGCACCTGTAGGAACAAATAAAACCCTTTTCCATTCCCCGCTCTCAAGCATTTTTAAAATATATCCTGCCAGCATGACTGCACTGCACCCACAGCCACTTCCACCGGACTGTACATTTTGTCCATCACCATATATTTCAATTCCACAGTCCATATAATTTTCTGATATATCATATCCTTTTGCCCTTATTATATCTATTAAAATATCTTTACCAACAAGCCCCAGGTCTCCTGTTATAATTTTGTCATACTGCCCTGGGCTCTGCCCAAAATCAACAAAATGCTGCACAATGGCATCAGCCGCTGCTGGAGCCATACATGCACCCATATTCATACTATCCTTTACTCCATAATCTACAATTTTGCCAGTAGTCAGGCCAGTAATATAGACTCTGTTATTATTAGCAGGCACATTATCTGGCAGCTTATTACCTAGGCTGCCACCCACATTGGAATTGCTGGCAGATGATACAACTACAGCACCACTTCCTGTAACTGTCCATGTCGCAGACTTATTGCGCTGGTTTGCATACCCAAGCGGAAACCTGAATTGTTTCTCTGCACTTGCAAAATGGCTTGAAGTAATTGCAAGCACATTATCAGCAAAACCACCCTCTGCTATTACCGATGCAATTGCAAGTGATTCACCCATTGTAGAACATGCCCCATACACACCAAACAGCGGCCTGTCCAGTTTCATCAGGCCAAATGAAGATGCCATAAGCTGCCCAAGCAAGTCACCTGCTACAACATACCTTATATCCTCTGTACTGCAGCCTGCATGTTCTATAGCAAGTTCCGCTGCTTTCTCCTGGAACTTCCCTTCTGCCTCTTCCCAGCTGTCACCTCCTGCCATCGGGTCTTGTTCTATTTCGTCAAAATACTTTCCATAAGGCCCATCTCCTTCTTTAGTGCCCGCGACTGATGCTGCACCACGTATAAATGGCGGATGGGCAAACTTTATGCTCTGTTTTCCTAATTGTTTATTCTCTGCCATAATCTCCTCCAGATTAAATTTAAACTTATAATTATTTTCCCAGATTTATCAAATAACTATTCATAATAATAAATAGAAAACATTGGATAATATCCAGTTAAATTACAAAATTCTATATAAACATATACTCTGGATATAACTTCATTTTATTAGCGATATGATATATAAAACATTCTGGAAATGGCTATCCAGAATATTTATTAACTATATAACATGATGCCAGGGCCAGTATTAAACCAATAGATAGCAATGTAAGCAATCCGTAGCATCAATTGGGGGCAAAATACCTTTTGGTCCCAACATCATAACTATAAAACAATATTATATCTATATAAACGGGGATTTATATGTAATTAAAAAATATATGGTAACCTCCAGAATAACATAATATAAATTTATACTATATTTTTGCCGGAAAAAGTTGTAAAAAAAGATTTATTGGAGTATAATAGCATATACATTTTATATAAAAATGAAATTGAAATATTATATTACCAGACTATTTATGAAAATGCCAATTATATTTTATAAGGAGGGAGAATAAATGGCAGAAGTGACATCTATAAGACCAGCTGATTTAACCGCTATAGAACGTAATCTAGGTGCAATCCATGATGATTTAGGCGTAATTAATTCTAATGTTGGTGCAGTAGATAGTAATGTTAAAATTGTCTATAATGAAATTGGAAACCTTGCAAAAGACTTTCATGATTTTGTTGTCACGCAAAAAATGGCTAACCGCTTACAACAGGCTGAAACACGGCTTGTCCAGATAAGACAGGAGTTAGAGCAAAAATATGGGCATTATGAAATTGTACGCAGGACAGTCACTGGAATACTCCAGGCCGACGATTTAGGCATAGTAAAAAAAGAAACTATAAGCACTGCTACAGAAGAATTAATGATTTCAACACCAAATTACTGGCTTGCACCTTGCTTAGTTGCATTAGCAGCATGGATAAACGATGAACCAGAATTAGCAGAAAAAGCACTAAGGGAAGGAATAAAGCGTAATGATGAAAAAACTTCATTGTTTTTTGCACTGGTATGCAGAAGGGCTGAAAGAAAAGAAGCATGCTTAAAGTGGACACAAAGATATTTAGATAACCAGGATGAAGAAAAATTAGACCGGAAGACTATTATTATATTAGATGCATATGCAAGCGGACTATTGGGAGCTGATTCAGAGGGAATTATATCAGCCCAGATGTCAAAATGGCTTAAACATTTATCAGAAAAACCAGGATTCATTGAACAACAGACAGAGCAATGGTCTGATGCAATTAACCTGAAACGAAAAAAAATTGATACAAGTTCTTATACATACCTAAAAAAATACAGTAAAACCTGGCCAGTGCTGGAAGATATCCTGGAAGGTGCTATGCTGCATGAAGAAATACTAAACTATTTTACAGCTATTTTTGAACAGGAAGTTTCCTCTGATTCCATAAAAGCACAACTAGATGAAATACTAAACAGCCTTGTTACTGATTTTGATGATGAAGAACTGCCTTTAAGAAAAAAAGAAAAATTTGAAAAATTCGTTACTGATTTTGATGGTGATGAAAAAAGAGCCAGAAAAAGCATGGCTATTGAAAAAACGGCATTTGAAAAAACAAAAGATTTCACACAGCTGCTTACTGATGCAGCAATGAAACCTGAAAGTTCTAATGCAAGTATTTCAACACAGAAATTTGCTATATCATTGACAAAAGACTGGATTACAGATGCATACAATGATATTATTGCAAAAAACCGTATGAAAATTCCATACGAAATACAGATTAATGTGGACACATTTAATGATAAAACAACAGATGGCAATAATGAACAGGAAATAATCCAAAGATTTAATACATTAATAAATTCAGAAAAAGAAGCTGCCTTAGCAAAAGTCACTTTATCAGCATTTGAAAAGTTCTGCCTTTATGGAGGAACTGCAATAGCTGCAATTGGTCTTATAATGTTTATCTCAAATAGTTCACTTTTAGGCCTGGTTGCAATTATAGCTGGATTAGGAATGATAATTAATCATTTTTCAAAGAAAAAAAGCATTGAAAAAATAAAAGAAGATATAAACAGCCAGTTTGCACAAAAGAAAGAAAGCGGAACAAAAATTATACGTGCTACAATTGCTGAAGTTGTCGACTTCAGGGCCGGATTTGCTGAAAAAGACAGTGAAAGCAGTAAAGTTCTTGATTTTCTTGACCAGTTATCACCAGACCAGTATGTAAGAAAATTATCTGGAACTAGCCGCAGGATAAATGTAACAGATTAAAAGGAGGGTTTTTATGGATGCAAAATCAAGAGCAGATTTTATAAATTCAACAGCAGCGGGACAAATAAAAGTATGTCCCATATGCCAGTCTGGTAATAACCCTGATGCAGCTTTTTGCTCAGTCTGTGGCAGGGAACTAAAAGAACCAGACACAAACAACCAGGACATATTGCCTTTTACGAATGTAGACGAAGAAATAGCAGCAACGCAAGAAGATATTCCTTATATAAAACCAGCCATAAAAAATTACCATGAGCCAGATAATATTTTTGCCAAAGGTTTGCCAGAATGGAGTATTGAACCACCAAATTTATTAGTACGGAGGAAATTATAATATGACAGAAGTGCCACATACATATGCTGAATGGGTAAATATAACTGATAAACTTAAATCCAGAACTAATGATGAAGAAATTTTAAATGCTATGAAACAAGGTACAATAGAGTGGCAGACAGGTGTTGCAGAAAGATTTTTGAAAAAACTTGCTGATGTTATAAATAGCAGAATGAATATGGCATCAGATAAATTCCAGAAAACTATTTCCAGGCCAAATACAGAAGAAAGAGAAATTGTCCAGGCATTACTTGCCCTTAGGAAAGAAATGGCTTTCCTAGCAGATGCCGTTGACCTGCCTGCTTTACCAGAAAATGAGCGCTCACAGTATAAACAGCTTGTTATATCACAAGCATGCAAAATGCAGTCATCATTAGAAGAATCAGCACGAAAAGATAGAAGTGGTAAACTATTAACAATAGTAAGGAACCATAAAGTAAATAAATTTTAGGAGGCAGAAAAAATTGAGTGACACACTTAAAAGCAAAGAACTGTTAAAAAGATATGCCATTGCCAGAATACCATTTATAGCAATTAATACAATTGAAAGGTCACGGGCATTAGATATCCTAAAAGAAATATCAGAGGAAATATCATGTGATTTTTTTATTCATACACTTTCAAAAGGAGTATGTGATTTAGTCAGTGGAAAAGTGCTGAGTGAAGATAAATCAATTTATGCTGCCATAGATTATATGAGTGAACAAATGAGGCGCAGGCAAAATCTTACTCTTATAATGACAGAAGCATTAGATTTAAGTTCAGATAATAATGATTCAAAACAAATATATGACCTTGTACAATTAGCTAATGAAGCTGGCGGGGAAGTTATTGTTTTAACTAATAATCCTATATGGAACCAGTTGCAAAGGCTTGGTATGATTATTAAAATAGACCTTCCTAATGAAGATGAAATGTACACTATAATCAAAAATTTTATTGATGAATATAGAAATGAAATTCCTATTGAATGGGATGATACAGACATAAGGGAAGCTGCCCTGATTTTATCAGGAGTAACAAAAATCGAAGCAGAAAATGTTATTGCTGCATTAATAGCAAACAGAAGTATTAAAAAATCCGATATGGATGAAATACGGTATGCAAAAGACAGGCTCTTTTCAGATATATCAGGTTTAGAAAAAATAGATGTAGATGATAATGTAAAAGATGTCGGAGGTCTTGAGGGACTTAGAAAATGGCTGGATGAAAAAAAAGAACTCCTCAGTTCTGAAAAAAGATATGAGCTAAAAGCTAAAGGGCTCCAGCCACCAAGAGGAATCTTATTAGTTGGTGTTCCAGGCTGTGGAAAGTCACTGTCTGCTAAATCTATTTCAGCCAACTGGAAACTGCCTCTATACAGGCTTGACTTTGCAACAGTACAAGGCAGCTATGTTGGCCAGTCTGAGCAACAGCTAAAAGATGCTCTTGTAACCGCTGAGAACATGGCACCATGTATTTTATGGATTGATGAAATTGAAAAAGGCCTTTCAGGAGCTACAAATTCCCTTGATGGCGGAGTCTCTACAAGAATGGTAGGCCAGTTTTTATTCTGGATGCAGGAATGTAAAAAACAAGTATTCGTTGTTGCCACAGCTAATGATGTTTCAATGCTTCCCTCTGAACTTCTACGCAGAGGACGGTTTGATGAACTGTTTTTTATAGATTTGCCAACCTCAGATGAAAGAAAGGATATCTTATCATTATACATGAGAAAATATCTGAAATTAAATTTTGCAGGCCCGCTTGCAGATAAAATTATTAGCATCACAGAAGGATTTACTGGCGCTGACCTGGAATCAACTGTCAGAGACCTGGCATACAGGGACATAGCAAACCAAAACTTTGTACTTAATGAAGAAAATATATTAAATGCATTTAATAATGTTGTTCCTTTATCACAGACAAGCCCAGAAAAAATAGAAGCAATAAGGGAATGGGGAAAAGAACGTGCAGTCCCAGCATCAGGAAAACCTATAGGCGGGGAAGAGCTTACCCAGAAAAAAAATACACCTAAAACACGCAAAGTATTAGTATAACTTGTCTTACAAATTACAAGAACCCGCCCTTAAAGATATTTATATTAATCCAATAAGACATATGTATTACTAAAGCGGGAAATTATTTTATATAGACTGGAGGATAAAAATGCCAAAAATAATGTTAAAGCCTGCACAAAAAATAACAGAAAACAACATATGTGCTTTAGAAACAGTTTCTAATAATAAACAAAACCTGCATGAAAGCAATACATACAAACTTGAACTTGACAGAATTCTTAGAAAAAAAAGGTCAAAAGAATATATGGATGCATTGCATAACCTTGATGCAGGAGGACATGTACAAAACCAGCAAAAGGTTAATGAAATTATTGATACAATAAAAAAAGAGTTTCCTGAAGCTGAAATTTTTAAAACTTTATTAGGATATGTTTCTATATGCTATCTTGGCAAGCCTTATGAAGTCCATACATTGGATATGCCTGGACAAATAATAAGCCACTTTAAATATGGACAGCCATTACCAGATGGCATGGAAAAAGCACGTGGAATTGCTTTAAGAGGAGGTTATGCTTTTATTGAAGTATACACAGATTGCTGCAGGGCAGTCAACACATCGGGAATAGTATCAGTAATAAAATGAAATACAGGCTGGATTCTAAATGCCAGCCTGCCATATTGTTGAATGGAGGAATTACATAAAATTGTTTTGTAATAATTGTGGAAATGAAATAGATGAAAATTCAAAATTTTGCAGTAAATGTGGCCAGCCTGTCCAAAATATTAACCAGAACCCGGTATCTGGTAATACATCTGATGGTCTGCCAGATACTACATATAACAAACAGCCAACTAATAAAAACAAAAACCAGAAAGAACAATGGACATATTTAATAATAGCTGGAATACTATTAATTGCAATAATAGCCGGCATTACTATAAAACAATTAAAGCATGGTAATAAAGCCGTTAATACCGAAAATGCCCAGAATAATACTTATGATAATAATACAAACAACAATACATCCAGCAACATAAAAGAAGATAAACCAGATAACGGAGATATAGAAACAATTAAAAATACAGGCAATAAAGATAATATAAGTAATAAAGATAATGCAAACAATAAAGATAATACAAATAAGAAGAAAAATAAAAGCAAGAAAAGCAATAATAAATCTGTAAAAAGTTCTTCAGAATATATTCTCCCAGATAGTGATAGAAAATATTATAAAATGAAGGACTTAAAAGGATTAACAGCTAGCAAGGCAAGGCTAGCAAGAAATGAATTATTTGCAAGACATGGAAGGAAGTTTGATGACAAAGAACTGCAAAAATACTTTAATTCCCTTAGCTGGTATAATGGCACAATAGCGCCAGAAGCCTTCCATGAAGAAGAATTTTTTAACAAATACGAAATTGCAAACAGGGATTTAATAATAAAGTATGAAGAGAAAAAAGGATACCGGTAATCTTACACTAATATTTAATATACATAATAAAAGGTATCCCATTTTTAATGAAGCACAATAGTAACCCGGAAATAATTATTTATGTAAGGATAATATATGGTGATAGATAAGAAATGGAACATTTGTTTTATTTACTAAAAAAGGGATGCGAATATTTAGATTTATATAATCTGCATAAAAGTTGTGAATATTTTAGTGAGGCAAGAAAACAGATTGCAAAAATATATGGAAACAATAGTAATATTTGCAATATTGTAAATTTGTTTGACTTTATATGGGAATCACATAATACAGACTATAAAAAAGCAGCATTAAAACTGGCAGATGCAGGAGAGTTTATTGAAAACTTCAGTGAACAAAATGTAACAGATGATTTTACTAAATGGATATATGAAAATAAAGAAGACTTTATGACAGAAACAATATCACAAACATTTTATATATTTTCATGTATAAAACCTGATTTAAATCTTAATCTGGAAAACTTACTTCTCCAATCAATGTTACTTGGAAATGACACTGAAGAAGTAGTAAACCGTACTATGATTGACCCTCTTGGACTTCCACGCAAATTTCACTACCTTGTAAAACATATCTGCAAAGATACTTTATTAATGAATAATCAAGATATGAAAAATAATGCTGCAGAAATAATAATTCTTATGAAGGAACTCCAAAGTATAGATATAGATTCCCTAAATGAACGGAAGAAAATTGAACTTGCAAAAAAAGTATATGAACTTATGGACAAGGGTAATAATTCATTCCAGAAATATATGCCAGGTAAGGG
This sequence comes from Lachnospiraceae bacterium, assembly GCA_022797375.1. Lineage (GTDB taxonomy): Bacteria > Bacillota > Clostridia > Lachnospirales > Lachnospiraceae > Butyribacter. Next base: position 26,951 of record JAAWKM010000014.1, on the reverse strand, counting down.
AATGTCACGTTTTGTAAATTCTGTTAAGCAACGGTCAGACTATAATTTTGCAATAGGGATGTTAAAAAACGGAGATACAAGTTTTGCTGAAAAATTCCTGGATAACAGAAAAGATATTACTGATATTACCAGCCAGATAAATATACTGTTGCTTGAATGTTTTCTTAAATATGAACAAAAAAATAGTATCGAAGCTGAAAAAATCTTAGATAATATTTTGGAAATAGAAAATTATATAGTAACACAAGTTTTCTTTATCAGCGAAGAACAGAAAAGAATAGAATTTTTAAACGGGCTAGAGAATATAGTAAAACGTATTGCATATTTGTGTTATAAAATACGTGGTCCAAAAGAAACTTATTCTTTAATAATACGTACAAAAACACTAAGTTTTGACCGTAGTGTTATTAATTTAAAAGGTATTGAACATGGCCAAAAAATTTTCAGGCTTAAACAAATTGAAGAACTGGAAAAAGAAGGTGCTGATGTATCGTTAGAAAAATCACAACTACTGGAATACTTTGAAAAGGCAAGTGGCGGAATTTTTTCATTAGATTCTATTGATATATGCAGAAAACTTTTAAATGACCAGGTTATTCTTGAATTTACCCTAATGACAGATTTATATGGTACAGATTTTTATTATGTTTTTGTAGTTACAAAAAATAACATTATAGCTATTGAACTAGGAAAACGCGATGAAATTGACCAATGGCTAGATGAGCTTGAACAATTTATACTTGATTACGCTTTCACCAAACATAGCAATACCCAGATAAAGATGTCCCGTGCATATCACTATATATATAAAGAAATCCTATTACCAATTGGTGAAGTACTTACAAGAGAAATCCGCTATCTGTATTTAGCTGTTACTGGTAATTTTATCCGTATACCATTTGGGTTACTACCAAGTTTTTATTGGTATGACTGTTTTATGGAGGATGAATATAATATTTTTTATATAAATAGTGGGAAAGAAATACTACATAAACATAATGATAGTATAAATAATGAAGCAATAGTAATTGGAGGTCCTGATTTTAAAGGAAAGTATCCTGTTTTACCAGCTTCATACGAAGAAGCAAAAGCTGTAGCAAATATATTAGGAGTGGCTCCTATAACCGGAAAAGATGCTATTCCAAGCTGCCTTGAAAAACCAGCTAGTATATTTCATATATGCACACATTCATTTGATTTCAACGAATCTGGCCTTCAGGCAAGTAATGACCCTATGGACCAGAGTGGCCTTATCTTCTCTGATGGACAATTACTTACAATAAGAAAAATAAGCCAGATGGATTTGAATAAAACAAAATTAGTAGTGTTATCTGTCTGTGGAATAAAAGAAAAAAATATATATAATGATGTTGGCTTAGGTATAAGAAGAGCTTTTATAAATGCTGGTGCTAGATATATTATCTTAAATCTTTGGAAAACAGATGATTATGCAACAGAATTATTGATGAAATGTTTTTATGATAATTATATAAATAAAAATATGAACCTTGGAGAATCTCTCAGAAAATCAAAGGATTTTCTAAGGAACAGTACAGCAAATAAAATAAAAAAATCATTATACTATGATGAAAATACTAATTCTATAATCAAGCATATAGAAGATGATGAAATTCCATATAAACATCCTTATTATTGGGCTGGATTTATTATTATTGGAATTTAAAGTAAATTTTTTATTGTAAGGAGGTGTTTTTATGGATGAATCCGATAAAATTGTATTAGATATTATAGAAACTTTATACATAGAATGGCTAGAAATACAGAAAAAAAAATATTCAGATTTGGAAGGATATGATAAATATAAAAAGATAATCCTTGATACTTTTGGATATGATATTGAACGTGCTTCAATAGAGCAGGAACGTAATACAGATTTCACTAAACTTGAAAGAAAATTACAGATTATGAAACTTAACCAGAAGTTAAAGGAGGAAGAAAAGAAAAAGAAACGAAAACGGAGGAATAAATGAATCTTATAAGTTTTATCCAGACAAACATCTTTGCAACAATACTAACGCTTTCTGTATCAATTGCAAATTGTGTAATTACTGCAAAACATGGATATAGAAAAACTAAGGTAGAAAAATTTAAAAATATATATACATGTCTTGAAAATTTTGCTAATACAAGAGCTGGAATTATAGATAAATGTAACAAAATAGCAGATGAATTAGCAGATGCCCTTCCTGAAAAATGGAATAAAAAAACAAGTAATGAATGGATGAAAAAATATCAAGACACTTATAATGGAATAAATAATATTATTACAGAGTATTCTAAATTTTTAGACCTTTTTTTACCTTTTTCATACTTTTTATACAAAAATAAACCTATTTTCCCAGTTATTATAACAGAATGCTGGTCTATTTTAAATTTATATGAACAACTTATAATAATGCAAAACAATAATATATATAAAATTAAATACTCACAGATTGTATCTCTTGTACAATTCATCCTTTTAAAAGGAAAGAGAAAAGACAAGAAAAAAATACATGAATATTTAAAAAGAAACCAAATATCTGAACCCGCATAATAACCTATACTATCAAATCATACTATTTTTCTAGCACTTTATATAAATATAATAAAAGCAAATGACAGGTTAATTTATATTAAAAAGACCTTGAAACAGGCAGGAAAACACACCTGATTCCAAGGTCTTTATCTCAAAACTCTATAATTTAAAAAGGCAAATTTCTATAATTTTTAATAAATTTATTATCCATATAACAGATAATAAAAGCTTCAGTTCTACATGCTAAACAGCATGTAAATTTTTCAATGAAATATCCAGTATTGGCGCTGAATGTGTAAGTGCACCACTTGAAACAAAGTCAACACCTATATCAATTATATTTTTAATATTTTCCTTAGTAACATTGCCTGAACATTCTGTAAGTGCCCTTCCATCTATTATCTTTACAGCCTCTTTCATTTCCTCTGGTGACATATTATCAAGCATTATTATATCTGCACCTGCCTCCACTGCTTCACGCACCATATCAAGGTTTTCTGTCTCAACCTCTATTTTATGTACAAATGATACATTAGCTTTCGCCATCTGCACTGCTTTTGTAATACTTCCTGCTGCACCTATATGGTTATCTTTAAGCATTACCCCGTCAGAAAGGTTGTAACGGTGATTACTTCCACCACCTGCCTTTACTGCATATTTCTCAAAAATCCTCATATTGGGTGTTGTCTTTCTTGTATCAAGAAGTGTAGTTTTGCTTCCTTCAAGAAGCTGCACTATAGAATTAGTATATGTAGCAATTCCACTCATTCTCTGGAGAAAGTTAAGTGCTGTACGCTCACCTGAAAGAAGCGCCCTTATGTCACCTGTGACTACAGCCATAAGTTCCCCATTTTTCACTTTACTGCCTTCCTTTACACGCATATCAAACTCCACAGTGCTGTCAAGCATTTCAAACACTCTTTTAAATACCCCAAGCCCTGCTATTATGCCATCCTGTTTACATATAAGCTCTGCCTGTCCTTTCTGGTATACAGGCATTACACAGCTTGTTGATATATCACCACTTGTAATATCTTCTTCAAGTGCCATACGTATATACCTGTCTGCATTTATTTTTAAAGCTACTGGGTCATTCATGTCTTTTCTTCTCCTTTTCTATTTCATTAAGCACTATTTCCTTATATTCACTACTAAGGGCTTCTATATTATTATAAGTTTCCAGACATGCCATCTGCAAAAAACTGGTATCATCTAATTTATTATATTTTCCTGCACCTGACATTATTTCTTTCTTTATTGTATCTGCTGCCCTCTCTGCAAATACCATTGATTCAAGAAGTGAATTGCTTGCAAGGCGGTTACGCCCATGCACACCATTACATGAAGTTTCACCCACAGCATAAAGGTATGGCATGGATGTCCTGCTGTCACTGTTTACTTTAATACCTCCCATAAAATAGTGTTGTGCAGGCACTACGGGTATACACTCTTTCACGGGGTCATACCCCTCCTTTAAACACTGTTCAAGTATATTAGGGAAATGTGTGCGTATTTCATCTTCAGGAATATTTTCCATTGACAGCCAGACATATGGCATTCCATCTTCTTCCATCTGTTTTCTTATGTCCGCAGTTACTATATCCCTTGGGTTTAATTCGTTACAAAAACGCTCTTTGTCCTTATTTAACAGAACTGCCCCCTCACCCCGCACTGATTCTGAAATAAGGAAACGCCGCCCTGGTTTTTCAGAATAAAGCGTTGTAGGATGTATCTGTATATAATCCACATGTTCAATTTCTATATTGTGTTTATATGCAATAGCAAGTGCATCACCTGTTATATGCCGGAAATTAGTTGAATGTTTATAAAGCCCTCCAAGCCCTCCACACGCAAATATGGTATATAAAGCCCTGACGGCTGATATACTGCCATCTTTATTACACATTACAATTCCACAGCATTTATTATCTTTGTCACAAATAATATCAAGCATTGAAGTATACTCGAGAATTTCAATATTTTTCCTTCTGGATACATTTTCTAGTAGTTTGCTTGTGATTTCCTTTCCCGTAATATCCTTATGGAACAAAATACGTGGCATACTATGCCCGCCTTCACGCGTAAACATAAGGCTGTTTCCGTCTTTCTCAAATTCTACGCCATATTCCAGAAGCTCTGATGCTATCTTCTGTGATGACCTGATCATTATCTCTACAGACTGTCCATTATTCTCATAATGTCCTGCTTTCATAGTATCCTCAAAATACTGTTCGTAATCCTGTTCATCACGGAGCATGCACATTCCGCCCTGTGCAAGAAATGAATCACTTCTGTCCTTTGCATCCTTGGTTATCATAAGTATTTTTATATCTTCTGGAAAATGAAGCGCACAAAAAAGCCCTGCTGCGCCTGTACCTACAATGACAACATCTGTGTCTTTAATCATAATACCACCTTGCACCAGCCTAGTGTGCTGGAGCCTATAACAGTTATATAACTGCTATCCTTTCCTATGTCTGCAAGAAACCTTACAACATAACATGACAAATTTTATATCTTTCTATGTATACGCCTGGTGCCTGCTTATAAACTGGCAAGTTCCAGCATATGGTCAAGAGAAGCAAGTGCAGAATTTCTTAATTCCTCTCCCACTTCTATCTCTCCTGTTTCTTCCTCCATGCATTTAAGCACTTTTTCTAAAGTTATCTTTTTCATGTCCTGGCAGACCAGACATGGCATAAGTGGATAAAATTTCTTGCCTGGGTTCTCCTTTTCCAGTTTATACAAGACACCAAGTTCTGTACCTATTATAAATTCTTTAGCACTGCTTTTAGCAGCATAATCTATTATACCAGAAGTGCTTCCTATGTAAGCAGCTTCCTCTAAAATATCCATACGGCATTCTGGATGGACAAGAAGCGGTGCACCAGGATGTGCCTCCTTTGCTGCCTTTACATCATCACTGGAAACCCCTGCATGTACAGGACAGTAACCATCATTAAATATAAAGTGCTTGTCCTGCACTTGTGAAGCAACATAACGCCCAAGGTTTTCATCAGGTATAAAGTATATATTCTTATTAGGGAGTGCCTGGACTATTTTAACAGCATTTGCCGAAGTTACACATACATCTGAATGTTTCTTAAGCTCACCAGTAGAATTAATATAACATACTACTGCAACATCATCATATTCCCTGCGTACTTCCTCTATCCTGGCTGCCTGTGCCATACCCGCCATAGGACAGCCAGCAGTTATATCTGGCATAAACACACGCTTGCCAGGGCTTAAAATCTTAGCACTTTCACCCATAAAGGACACACCACAGAATATTATAGTATCCTGTCTGGCTTCTTTTGCTACTTTGCTTAGATAAAATGAATCACCAATATAATCCGCAATCTCCTGCACTTCACCAGGAACATAGTAGTGTGCAAGTATAACTGCATTCTTTTCTCTCTTCAGGCTTTCTATCCTGCTTTTAATACCGTTCATATCATCCTCCATTTTTCTGTATGAATATACTGCTTTATTATAACATTGCTTTCTACATGCTACAAGTAAAAAGTTTAAAACGTCCACGTCCGTTTCATAAAATTTATAAAACAGACATTCCAGGTACTCTTTTACAATTTGACAATTTTTCTGGCAAAGAATATAATGTGATTACAAATACATACAAAATAACTTCAATATACCAGGCAATAACTTGCATAAATATAATACTTTAGGAAAATGAGGAATTATTTATGAACATTAAAGAAATTGCAAAACTTGCTGGTGTTTCTGCTTCTACAGTTTCCAAAATAGTCAACCAGAAAGATGAAAGCATCAGCAGTGAAACAAGGGAAAGAGTTCTTAAAATTGTAAAAGAATACAACTATACCCCGTATGCGTCTGCCATTGTTCCTACACAAAAGACATGGGTACTTGGTATACTGCTGCGTTCTTCGGTTTCTTTTGATACAACGTTAGATGGGATTATAAAGACTGCCCAGAATAATGGATATATTACATTAGTATGTAATAGTTCTTCTGATACAGAGCAGGAACTTAAAAATATTACCGCTATGTGCAGCAGCCATGCTGATGGCATACTCTGGGAGCCAGTGAATGAACAAAGTCTTTCTTTTTCACACTACATCCAGGATAAAAACATACCTTATATTACCACAGGACCTTTCGGTGGCAGTGGCTCCATACAGCTTCCATATGAAAAAGCAGCATATAGCATTACACAGGAACTTGTATTACGCCACCACTCTAAGATTGCATGCCTGTATGCAGAAGGCAGGCGCACCCAGGCATTTTTATCTGGATACAGGAGCTGCCTGTTCAATAACCATCTGCCACTAGATGAACAGCTTATTTTTAATGAACTGGATGAAACCCTTGTTTACAAAGCTAATACACACCAGATTAGTGGTATAATATCTTCACATTACCTTAAAGCACTTGAATTTTACCAGCTTATGAATTCACTTCACTACAAAATACCAGAAGATTTTTCTCTGGTATCACTAAAAAATGACAGGCTGGAAGCACCAGAAATACCAGAAATCTCCACATATACAATGCCAAATACAGAATTTGGCAATTATCTCTGTCAGAAACTTATACACCTGATAGAAAAATCGGACAAAAAACTTCCTGCATTCTCACAAGATTACAGGCTTGACAATGATACAACGCTTGGAGTTCCATCTGGCATGAACACTCCTAAAATCGTAGTTATTGGAAGCATTAATATTGACACATACCTTAATGTTGCACAATTACCTTATACAGGAAAAACTGTCAGCACCTCATCATCATTTGTATGTCCTGGCGGCAAAGGCATCAACCAGTCAATAGGTGCATCCAAACTAGGACACCATGTTTCCCTGATAGGCAATGTAGGTTTTGACCCTGGCTCTGATAATATATTCAGGGCACTAAATGAGAATGGTGTAGATACATCTGGCATAACACGCTGTTTTTATGCGGATACTGGAAAAGCTTATATCTTTGTAGAAGATGGCGGGGATTCAATGATTTCAATTCTAGCTGGTGCGAATGATGTTTTTACACCCAGTGCAATCCGTGAAAATGAACGTTTATTTGAAAATACTGGTTACTGCCTTATACAATCAGAAATTCCTATTGAAACAGTACAGGAAGCCTGCCAGGCCGCCCATAAACATAATGTGAAAACTATACTAAAACCATCAGCATGCAGCCATTTTCCTGAAGAAGTGCTGTCATGTGTGGATATAATTATACCAAACGAAAACGAATTAAAAGTATTATGTCCCTGTAAGCCTTCTATGGAAGAACGTGTAAACTTCCTTATGGAATATGGTATAGGGACAGTTATTGTAACTCTTGGTGAACGTGGGTGCTTTGTTAAGACAAAAGAATGGGAAGATACATTTCCTGCTGCCCATTTTACTTCTGTAGACAATACAGGTGCAAGTGATGCATTTATCAGTGCTCTTGCTTCCTACCTGCTATATGGGTATACATTAAGAAACTCTGTATGTATAGCAACATATGCTGCAGGGTTCTGTATTTCCAGAAAAGGTGTTGTCCCTGCATTAATTGACAAAAACAGCCTTGAATCTTATATACTGCAAAAAGAGCCAGGGCTTCTCCATCCAGGGCAGGGCAGGTATTAACCATAAAATATATAGTAATTTCCAGTTATAATATTAATCTTTCCGGTATGCATCATATACCAGATACTACAGCCAGCTGCCCCGGTTCAAGCATATGGGGCATGCCCTGGCTCCAATTTAGCAAGCCGGCTCCAAAGTGGCATGGTATCTGGCCATGTCATGATGAATTAGGATTTCTTTTATAAAACCTGCAGGTACCCTTGCAACGAAATTAAATTGTTTTTACTCAAGTTTTTGTATTAATGCAATGCTTGGAAATCCAATGAACCAGCTGCAATAACCCTGTAAAATAACATTGGCCATCCGCAAGCCCTGCCACCATGAGCTGGTAGTTCATGAGAAACCCGTATGTCCTCCCATTCCCATCTCTAAATATATGAGCGGCGTTCATTTCCACATATTTTTTAAATAATTTCATCAAAAGTTGATTGTGGCATTTTTCATCATTTCATTGCCGTTTCCGGTTTGAGAATTGCGTGCTTGATTAAGTCTGTTTTGTAATTCTTCTGTAATGCAAATCCCAAGATTTGTATGCCTCTCTATCGAATTCATACCATCCTCAATATATGCCCATGTTTCTTTATATCCGCCCCCAACAGAAAAATCCGATTCACAAATAAACTTTACAAATCCTTCCAGATTTTTTCTATATCTTATAGCAAACGCATATGCATCATCTTCCTTGTTCTCATCTGTGCTGTTCCTCTTATTATGTAATACATGATCTAAATTACAGGACATATAATACACTTTATAAGGAATCTTCCAGATTTGCCCTGTGCCCGTGAGACGATACAAATTTCCCTGTTTCTGTTGATTACGGCTAATAATTGCCTGCCGGTTCAATGTGTGAATTCCATCAGATTCATACAAAATCTCATTACAATCCTGTTCTTCCAATATTTGGTCCTCAGGAATATACGCACCATCTGTATCAACAATATGAATGATTTGTTTAAAGTCTTTTGCTGTATAATGATGCGATTTTGCATAACCACGCACCTCATTTCCTATTTTGGAAATAATATTTTGTGAAGTTACTCCTGTTCTGGTAGTAATATCACCATGCATGATATGAACATACACCGAATCTTTATCATATACTTGATTCAACATAACACCCAAAGCAGCATCATCTGAAGAACCTTCTACAATGAAAAGTACAATTTTCTTACGAGCCAAATACTTCACCCGCCTCCCTGAACGCTAAGGCTATCTCATAATTATTGGTTGGATTATAAACCGGCTCATTCTGTTCACCTAAAACAATATCCCGATAATAGAAATCCCGAAGATTATTGTTTCCTTTCACATTTGTCATACGAATGTAACGATTATCCGGATTTGTTGTTGTAAAAGCAATAAATCCCTTATCGATAGTTTCCAGCGGTCTAAGATTATGAGATGTAAAAATTAACTGCCCTTTTCCCTTTTCGGATATAATATTGAGAAGTTCGCCTAATAAATATTCAAAAATTCCAGCATCCATTTCATCAATAGCAACTGTAATAGATGGATTGTTATATACTACAATTAACAACTGCAAAATTGAAACAATTTTTTTAATTCCTTCTGATTCATATTGAAAAGGAATTGCTTTGTTATTTTTTAAAGACATCAATTGAATAAATCTTCCAACCTTACCATCCTTCGAAACCGTTGGTCCCAAATCAACAATATCAATTGTTAGACCTGGAATGATTTCTTCTAAAACAATATTCATATTAGAAATAATTTTTTTCACCAGTTCCATTGCATCCTTCGGAATTGGAGCTGGTACATTCAGAGGCAGCATTAAATTCCCAACAGTTTCCGAATTTTTTTCTTTATACTTAAATGCCAACGGCAAGGCATTCATGCTAATCAATCCCGAATTTTCCGTATCAATAACAAAAAGTTCTCTATTTCCAAATGTATATAATCCTTCAATGAATGCCATATATTTTTCATTTTTACAGTTTTTTCTAAAGGCATTTATCATTTCCCGTGAAAAAACGAATGTTCTTCCTTGTGTCTGAACAAGACGTTTTGTTACAAGCAATTCTGTAATATCACTTGTTGCTTCCCCTAAAAGTTCATTAAATTTCGACTTTGGCACAAACACTTCTGAAGTTCTTGTATCAACAAGTGCCCCCTTACGGACTTTTTCATCCTTTGAAGTGTATGCGAAGCTTAATACTTCATCATATATTTGTATTTTATATTTCAAATCAGCATTTACGTCTTCTTCATTAGAATGTGTATCATCTATCATTTTATTTAATGAAAATTGATACCAAATATCATAACTGACTTCATTCCTTTGCATTTTAAATTGAAATTTTAAAGTAGCATGGTCTTCGTCAACATGAATATAATCCGCATATTTTTCCGGAATAGCCTTTCCACATAATGCAAATTTTAGTACTTGTAATGCATCAACTAACGCAGTTTTCCCTGAACCATTTTGTCCATATAATCCCACAATACTTGCACGATAATTCTTTTTGCGGTTTGCAAGATTGAGAGTTCCATACTTTACATTTTTAAAATTCTCTATAGTTATATTTTCTATCCTGACAAAATGTCTGCTCATAACAACCTCCATGCCTCTATATAATCCATATTTCTGTATTATTTATGTTTATGCTCCTATTATATCATTCCCTTATTTATAATTCAATATTCAATACTGTATTTTATACTTTTTGTTCCATTTTTAGTCTTTATTTTTTCTTGTCGCACTTATTTAGAAAAAAGCGGACTCCACAATCAAATGAAGTTTGCCACTAATTTATGCATATATTATTTCATTCAACATAATTTCTTCTGCCTGGTTATGAATTAAAAGCATTCTACAGGTCTGGTGTATCTACAACACAAACCTTTTTTATATTATAAACCTCAAACAGTTTTACCATATCCTGGTTTATAACTTCTCCACATACAGCTATTGGTACAGCTGGGGGACATGAAACGGTTTCTGCCGCACATATGCGTCCTGACGACACTTTAACGTCTATTAACACTGATGTGGAAAAGACGGCTTCACGTATTGACATTTCCCGTTTTGGAGGTTTTAATGAAAGCCGTGGCATTACAAGCCTGTTCTTCTTATTATGTATTAAAAATGTACTGCCTGCCCATTTTCTTATCCTTTCAAAATCCTCCTTTGTATTTTCTGGTGTAACCATAAGCACAACATATTCTATATCTGCATACTCACATTCAATTCCATATTCCCTCATTTCAATGCCTGTTTCTGTACCTGTATACCCTGCACACGCTGTATTTATAACTATTTTTAAAGGTTCTGTTTCCATTATGCATATGCCTTTGCTCTTTAAACAGCCTTTAATACTATTCACAGCATTTATACAGCCAGCAAGCCTCTCCCTGTAATTTCCTGCAATATATTTATTACATAAGTCAAGTGACTGTAGTACAAGGTATGAAGGGCTTGTTGAACCAAACAGCGCAAGTGCACGCCTTGCGGTTTCCATATACCTTTCCTTATACCTGCCAGATATATGCAGGTATGCACCTCCTGTAAGCACAGGAAGCGTTTTATGGGCAGAATCACAGCATATTGCAGCACCTAGTTTTATTGGATGCCTGCTTTCTTCTAAAAACGCAAGGTATGCCCCATGCGCGTTGTCCACAATAAGCGGCAGGGAATATTTTTCACAAATACTTGCAATTCCTTCTACATCAGCAATATCCCCAAGATATCCAGGTGATGTAATGTATACTGCTACAGGATAATGCTTTCCTTCCCGCTTTTTAATATTAAGTGCATTTTCTATATCATTTACAGCCACCATACTTTCACATATACTGCCAGAATGGTTATTAATAATAAACTCTGTTTCAATACCAAGAAGTGCACATGCATCAATCATTGAACGGTGTACATTCCTTGCTGCAAGTATATATTCATTACCTTTGCTGCCATGTTTTCTTGCATCCCCGAGAACTGCCATAAGCATCGCTTTAATGCAGAGCGAAGAACCTTCAGCAGAATAAAGTGTACTACCCGTACAAAAAAGGTGTGATGCATTATCCTGGCTTTCTGCAATAACCCCGCTAGCCATACTTAATACATCAGCACCTTCTATTTCTGTTATATCACGGCACTCACATCCCAGAAAAGACTGCCCCTTATGTCCTGGCATATGAAATCTGGACATTCCGGAAGACATATAATCTGCCACAAAACTATATATTGGAGTTTCCATGCCTTAATCCCCCATGCCTGGTTTTTTAACAGCTTTTTTACCAATAACAGACCCCATCTGCACAATGGTTTCAAAACCATACCTGCTGTTATCCAGTATTTCTTTATCTATTGTTACCATGTCCCTGGCAAATGCAAGGATAACTGTAGAACCTCCATATTCAAACCTGCCTTTTTCCTGCCCGCGTACAGCATATGTTTCATCATTATAATTGCAGATTCTGCCTACAAGCATTGCACCAACTTCCATCATAAGGACTTTACCAAAGTTTTTACTGTTAAGTATTGAAAACTCCCTTGAATTCTCCTTATAGACAGGATATTTACCACATGCTATTGGATTAACTGTATGCAGCACTCCAGGGATTTTATAATTCTTTTTCTGTTTTCCTCCGTCAATATACGAATACCTGTGGTAATCATCCACACAAAGCCTGAATATACAGAGAGTACCTTCTTTATAATACTGTGCAAGTTTATGGCTCTTTACCAGGCTCTCCATATTATAATATGTGCCCTTTACCATAAAAGTGGAATTTTCTCCAATTTTAAATACACTAAGCCTGGCATCACAAGGTGAACACAAATCTTCTTCTTTTACAGAGAAGTCCCTTCTGCCCTTTTTTATTTTACGTGTAAAAAATTCATTAAAACTATTATATCCACATTTCTCATAATCTTCCATATTAATATTATTATATTTAATAAATGGCTTAATTAATGGTACTGAAAAACGTGAATCCATAAAACATCCCGCTGCTTTTGATAAATATGGATTTACAAGAACTTTTAACAAAAGGCTTCCTGGTTTTGTCTGATATAAAAAACGCAGGATACTGTCCTGTATGCCTTTATCACCAGCATGGACACTCTTTCTTTTATTGCCCAAATTAACACCCCCTGTATACTTAATTATATACTGCTATATACCCTGTTATAATAATCCATTACAAATGATATATAAACACACCAAATAATTTCTTAATCACCGGCCAGAGCGGCATTTCTGGAAACCTAAGCTTTGGAATTTTATAACTTGAAAATATTATTATAATAAGAACTGCTGCTGCAACCACTGCCACAAGCAGGAACAGCATAATATTATTTGGTTTCTTAAGCTTAAAATCAACAATAAATAAAGTCCCTACAATAAACAATACAAAATGGAGCACTATTATAAATGCAATTTCTGGTATAAATGACTGAAATAAAAATACTATTGGAAGTATAACTGCCATTGAAGTAATAGGCAGCCCATGGTAATATTTATTAGCACCTTCTTCCTGTGCCTGCCGCCTTGTTTCAAGAACATTAAAAAACGCAAGCCTTATAACTGAACATACACAGTAGTATCCTGTAAGAAGAGAACCTAGCGGGCCTCTTACCCCTATAAGGAAACATATCATTGCCGGAAATATACCAAAGCAAATTACATCACATAATGAATCAATCTGTATGCCAAAAAGTTTTTCATCATCAGTCCTGTCCTTTTTGCTTCTGGCAATTTTGCCATCAAACATATCACACAGCCCCGAAAGCGCAAGACACAAAATAGCAGTACGGAACCTTCCGCCAAAAGCCTGTATCATGCCAAATACAGATATAAGAAGGCTGATATATGTAAGAATTACTGTATAATTATAAAATCCAATCATCTTATTGTATTCCTTTTCTGTATATTATTAAGTGGATATTCCTGGTCCACAAAAGCATATATGCTACTCTGTACCAGCAGTCAGGCTGTCCTGCCTAGTTTAAAATATGCAATAAATGACATAACAGCACTTATAAAAAGCTGTGTATAGTAACTTATCCCCCTGCTGGCAATCATTACTGGAAGTGCAAGGTTTTCCCCGCATAAAGGTGTAAATATATCTTTAAAAAGCTTCTCTGTAATTCCCATACCACCTGGAAGCGGAAGCATGTCAACAGCAACTGAAACCATTGCCTGGAGTCCTGTTATTGTAGAAAAACCCGCATCTGCTGTATTGAACGAAACGCACACAATATATGTTACGGCAAATAAAATTATGCGCTGGAATGCTGTTATACAGAATACATTCCATATTACAAACTTATGTGATAAAAAATAACTTGCACTGTCCTTGTATCTTTCCATTGCACGGGTAAGCCTGGCCATATATTTCTGGCTGTTCTTTACCCTGGATACCCTGCCTGCCGTCCTTATTATAAAAGCTGCCATATTTTCAGCAAATACAGGGTTAAATACAAATATAAACATTACAGCTATACATATAACATTTAATGCCATGCCAAGCACACACCACCCAATTACAGGTTCCAGGTAAAACATAATACCCGCCGGGCGGAATATAAATACCAGTGCACCAATAGCTACAAGGACAAGTTTGTACGTAATAGTTACTATAACAAGAACCATAGTAGATACTGTAAGTGGCAGGCCGTCTTTTTTCATAAAATAAAGTTGTGCTGGCTGCCCGCCTGTAGCAGATGGCGTAATAAGACTGAAAAAAAATCCTATAAATGAATATAAACAGCAGTGTGAAAACAGTACATTTTCCCCAAGCCCCTTAAGCATATAGTATATAACAACAGATTCACATTCAATAAAAACTATTACAAATAATACACCCGCAAACCAGTACCTGGTATCTGCACTTTTCATATAACCAATAATAGAAGGAAGGTCTTCATTATGGAATACAAAATATATTGTTATTATAAATACTACAGCCAAAAATAAAGCATTAAAAATATTCCTGTTCTTCTTCCCTGCCATAAACAATATCCCCAAAAACTTTTGAATTTAATTTGTCAAAAATTTTACTGGTTTTTTTATATAATTTTGTGTGCCTCCCTATACAAAGGCAGATTTCTGCAATAAGTACCCCTGCAATTACATCCACTATATAGTGCTGTTTCGTAAATTGCGTAGATATAAAAACCAATATAGCAAATATACACGAAAATCCCCTGTACCACAATGGTATATTCTTCCTTCCCCTGATACCTATGTAGCAGAACCAGCTTACAAGGCAGTGTATTGACGGGAAAAGGTTTGTTGCAGGGTCTGCCATATAAATAAATTTCATAATATTGTCTGCAAATCCATTACCCGTAACTTCAGGTCTTATATTAGTAGTCGGCATAATTATAAAAAATACCATACATACTATTCTTGAGATGTAATCTGCTGTAGCAAATTTAAACCATTCATCACGTCCTTCACGTGTAATCATTATATAATTAACTGCCCAGAATGCAAAGCACACAACATAAATTAAAACCCATCCCGGGACAAATGGCACACTGTAGTCAAATGAAGTTGACAAATCATAGTGTTTTGCATTTCTCATTAAAATCTGTGTACCCGTATATATTAGCGAGTTAAAAACAAAGCAGAATATAACAGAAAAAAACGCATATCTTGGAACTACCTTTCCAATATATGCTTCATACCAATGTCCTAACCTGTTATGCATAAAACTTATCCTCCGCTGGGAACATGTTTAGTCTTTAAAGTGCAGGCTGTACAACAGGAACTATTATCCCTGCCATAACAGGCTGCACATCCTTCCATAAACTATATTAACACAGCAGGCATATATGCTACAAGCCCTTTAAGCATTTTGTAATGAAACCTTAATCTTTAGTCAGGCGGATATTCGCAATCCGCTCCGCCA
Organism: Lachnospiraceae bacterium; assembly: GCA_022797375.1. Taxonomy (GTDB): domain Bacteria; phylum Bacillota; class Clostridia; order Lachnospirales; family Lachnospiraceae; genus Butyribacter. The sequence goes on along the minus strand of JAAWKM010000014.1, from coordinate 10,913 downwards.
CTTATGCCTTTGTGGCATAGAAGCGTGCTTTGTAAGGGCTTTCTTTATGAGGTTAAAGCCTTATTACAAAAACATTTACTATTATACTTTAATTATCCTTTTCTATATCTTCCTGTTTTCCTTTATCCTTATACACAACTTTGTATATTAGCGTATATGCATATAAAAATATTGGAACAATAATTGTTGCAGCAAGGCTTCCCAAAAACAGTGAGTGGGTATTTGGTGTTGCTAATATTGCTGATATAAATGTAAGAAGGTACATTCCAAGCAAAAATACCACACCTGTAACTGCAAATATTCTTTTAAGTTTTGTCATACAGATTCCCATGCCTTTCCCATACTTACTATGTGTTTATATATCTGAAATATTCTTGTATAGTTTTTTCATAACCGTTATCTGAAGGGATATAAAACCTCATGCCCTCAATATTATCTGGAAGATACTGCTGTTTTACATAATGCTTTGGATAATCATGTGCATATTTATAACCAATGCCATGTCCTAGTTCCTTTGCACCTTTATAATGTGAATCCATAAGATGCGGCGGGACTGCACCTGTTTTTTCATTTTTAACAGTTTCCATTGCTTTGCTTATCGCATTTACTGCTGAATTGCTTTTAGGTGCACTTGCAACATATGAAACAGCCTGGGCAAGTATTATCTGGCTTTCAGGCATTCCAACTCTTTCAACAGCCTGGGCAGCACTGGTTGCAACCACAAGCGCCTGTGGGTCTGCATTTGAAACATCCTCCGCTGCACAAATAATTATCCTTCTTGCAATAAACCGCACATCCTCACCAGCATACAGCATTCTTGCAAGATAATAAATAGCAGCATCAGGGTCTGAACCCCTCATGCTTTTTATAAATGCGGAAATAACATCATAGTGGTTATCCCCGTTTTTATCATACCTTACAACCCTTTTTTGTATACATTCTGATGCAACATCAAGCGTAATGTGTATTATGCCATCATCACTGCGTGGTGTTGTAAGAATTGCAAGTTCAACAGCATTAAGTGCAAGTCTTGCATCACCCCCGGAGACATCAGCCAGAAAATCCAGCGCATCATCATCAATTGCAGGTTTATATGTCCCCATTCCCTTATTACAGTCATTTACTGCACGCAAAAGCAATGTTTTTATGTTATCATCAGACAGTGGTTCCAGTTCAAATAATATTGACCGTGAAACAAGCGCACTATTTACCTCAAAATATGGATTTTCAGTAGTTGCGCCTATTAAAATTATTGTGCCGTCCTCAACAAATGGCAGAAGATAATCCTGCTGCCCCTTATTAAACCTGTGTATTTCATCCACAAATAAGATGGTCTTCCTGCCATACATGCCTGCATTATCCTTAGCCCTTTGTATAACCTCTTCCATATCCTTTTTGCCAGCGGATGTTGCATTAATTTGTGTAAAAACAGCACTCGTTGAGTTAGCAATAACCTTTGCAAGCGTTGTCTTTCCCGTACCAGGCGGCCCATAAAATATAACAGAGCCAAGCTTGTCTGCCTTGATTGCCCTGTATAAAAGCTTATCTTTCCCAGCAATATGCTCCTGTCCAACGATTTCATCAAGTGACTCAGGACGCAGCCTTGATGCAAGTGGTGACTCTTTCTCCTTGTCCATATCCCTCATATAATCAAATAAATCCATTACAATCCCCCATACGGCATTTTAATGCACACTTCCATACATATATCCACAACCATGCTTCATGCTGGCAGGCAATGCCCGGTAAGTTTAAAAAATAACCGGCTTCTGGTCTATAACTGCAAAATATATATCATCATCTGCATTAATTTTTACCTGCCCTGATGTTGCTTCTGTAACCTTTTTAACAAACTGCCCTGCATCACCTGAAGAAACTGCAAGTTCCATTTCCATTTTATCACTATACCTTGTATCAATAACTGCAAGTCCCATCTGCGAAATAATATATTGTATCTTACCTATGCTATCATAGCCTGTTTCAAGTATAATCCTTTTACCAGCTTCTTTCACTATAACCCTGCTTGCTGCAAGCCCTGCCTTAGCAGCGCCAGAATAAGCCCTGGCAAGCCCTCCTGTGCCAAGCAGTATCCCTCCAAAATACCTTGTAACAATTACCAGCACATCACAGACTCCTGCACCTGAAAGAACTTCTAAAATTGGTTTGCCAGCAGTCCCTGACGGCTCACCATCATCACTGCATTTGCTTATGCCTGGGTTTTCCCCAATAATATAGGCATAGCAGTTATGCCTGGCATCCCAGTATTTCTTTTTAACTTCCCCAATTATCCTTGCGGCATCTTCTTCATTTTCTACGGGAAAAACATTAGCAATAAAACGTGACTTTTTCTCAACAATCTCACCGCTTCCGCCACTATATACAATCTTATAACCCGCCATTATTCCCTCCGGTCTTTATGGTTTCTTAACCTGACTTTCCTGCCTTCCATATGTATCTGGTGTATTTGTGCCATAACTGTAATAACTGCACTAACTATAAGTATTACATAAAAACTTGCGCCTCTGCTAAGAAGCATTGCAGACACTGCTGTGCTTTTCCCCATAACAGGGGCAAAAAGCTTCACAAAAAAACCTTCGTTTACACCAACACCGCCTGGAAACGGAAGTATATCTATACAAACTGATACAAAACTTTGCAGCACAATTATCTGTATGCATGTATATCCATTACATCCAAGTGCTTTATATACAAACCATGTTACTGCAAAATATGAAACCCTCTGTATAATTGTTGTAAATAAAACTATAACTGCCGTCTTCATATGGGTCCGCATATACTCTGCACCCTCATTATATGATGCCAGCAGCCTGTCAAGTTTCCCTTCTATTTTTTCTTTACGCTTGACAATATGCAGCTTATGAAGGAGCCATGTTGCAAAAAATGCAATATTCCTCGCACCATTTTTTGAGAATACAACAATTGAATACAGGAATATCGAAACAACATTTACAATAATGCCAATAACAAAAAGCCACATATATTTTCCAATATACTGCCTTGCAAAGCCGTTCATAAATATAAATACAAGCCCCTCAACTACTACCAGGGCAATTTTATATATTATTGTCCAGAACAAAAGGGTAACAGAAGAAGCCCCCATATTTATCCCGTCATTGTTCATATAAAGCACCTGCATAGGCTGCCCGCCAGTAGCAGAAGGCGTAATAGCATTAAAGAAAAAACCTATAAAAGAATACTTTACGCATCTGAAAATATTAGTCCTGCATCCCAGCGAGACAAGGATAATCTGTATAGAAACACCCTCCATTATAACATACATAAGCCCTGCTGCCGCTGCCCAGAGCATAAATACAATGCTTGCGCCCCTTAATGCTTCCAGTATCTCACCAATGTCCTCCTCCTTTAAAATAACATAAAAGACCAGACCAAGCAGCACAACCATAAAAATAATGTTTAAATAATACTTTTTTTTCTGCATATACTCCCGCCTTACTTTTCACTATCCATAAAAATTTTGCTGATTGAAGGAAACATATTTGTGCTTCTTTTTAAAATCCCATTCACATATGCAATAAATATACCATAATTTACAATAGGGACTCTTTGTGCTGCAGCACATAATATCCTGTGTTTCATTTCCTTTTCAGTAAGAGTGCACCCTCCACAGTGTATTATAAGTGCATATGGTGACAAGTCTGTGGGAAAATCTGCCCCGCTGCATGTTTCTATAACCAGCTCCCTGCCTGAACATTCCCTTAGCCATCCTGGTATCTTCACTGTGCCGATATCCTCACACTGGCGTCTGTGCGTGCATCCTTCCGCTATAAGGATTTTGTCACCATCTTTAAGGTTATTCACAGCAGCCGCGCCCTCTGCAAGCTTCTTTAAATTGCCCTTATGCCTTGCAAAAAGAATTGAAAATGATGTAAGTGGTATATCCTCTGGCACTATTGCCGCAACTTCCTTAAATGCCTGGGAGTCAGTTATAACTATTTTAACACTGCCAGCAAGCCGCTCTAATATATCTTCCAGCCCTGGCACTTGTGTGACAACAGCAGCCGCACCATTGTCAAGCAAATCCCTGATTACCTGCTGTTGTGGCATGATAAGCCTGCCCTTGGGTGCAGAAGAATCAATTGGTGTTACAAGGACTGCTATTTCATTTTCTTTTACAAGGTCTCCTGTAATATCAAGTTTTGCAGAAGGTTCTGGCAGCAATAAAGCAACTGCATCTTTTAATTCCTCAATGCCTGTCTGCTCTTTTGTGCTTATAAGCCTGACAGAAATTCCAGGGTTTTTGGCTGCAATAATTCCACGTATTTCTTCTGTCTTTTCAAGGTCAAGGCGGTCTGTCTGGTTAAGTACAATTATATATGGCAGCTTCTTTTCTTCAATAAGTGATACAAGCTGTTCCTCACTAAGGGACATGCCATACCTGCTATTCAAATCACGGCATGTCAGGGAAGATATATCTGCAACTATAAGTGCAATATCCGCCTTGTCCAGAACTTTAAGAGTTTTTTCAACCCTTTTCGCACCAAGTTCCCCATAATCGTCAAGACCCGGCGTATCTGTAAGCAGGCATGGCCCAAGCGGAAGTATTTCCATAGCCTTTGAAACCGGGTCTGTAGTAGTGCCCTTAATATCAGAAACAATGGCAATATCCTGTCCAGTAATAGCATTAATGACACTTGACTTGCCTGCATTCCTTTTACCAAGAATTGCGATATGTATCCTGTCACCCTGTAATGTGCTGTCCAGCCCCATAAAATCCCCTCCATTCCGCAATTTATAAAACATAGTTTGCTGCTATTTTTACAGTTTATTATCCTGGCAAATACACTCCTTAAATTTTTCTCCATTCCTGGATAATTGCCAGCAAATACACTCTCTCTGGATATTACTTTTCCACCAGCAATTTTTAAAGATTGTATATTAATTGTCTTGCAAAAAACAGCAATTTTCCAATGTTTAAATATAATATTTTACATAAATGGGCACTTACAGCACCGCTGCGTGGGCTGTCGTAGCGGAAGCGTGCCCTGTATGGAAAATATTATATTTAAACATTTGGATTTGCGTCCGTTTGCCCATTTCAAGCGGATATTCGCAATCCGCTTTGCTACTTGCCCACTTGCAACCCAACCTTATAAACTGCTACGCAGCATATCAGCAGGAGCTTGTACTCCTGCTGATGAAAGTACCCACGCTTATGCCTTTCCGGCATAGAAGCGGGGGACTTTCTTTATGAGGTTAAAACACAATATTTAAAATTGCCTCCACCCTTTTTTGCATTGTATGCTTCTGTTGTACAAGTAAGTTTCCTTCCCTTGCAATCTCTTTTCTTTCTTCTTCATGTTCCAGGTAATACTTTATTTTATCCATCATGTCACTATGTGACTCATACCATACAAGATGTCTTCCCTGTTCAAAAAATTCTGGCAGTTCTGCCTGGAAGTTTGTAAGTACAAACCCGCCAGCACCCAGTATATCCCATATTCTTAATGGAATCCCTGTTTTTATATTCCTAAGTGTTATATTTAAATTAATTTTTGACTGTTGGAATACATGTGGCATCTCATATATATAATCAACCTTGCCCATATTTTGTATAAATGGTATATCTTCTGTGCTGCTTCCTGTATATATTCTGGTATTTTTAACTTCTCTTGATACCAGGTTTAGTATTTTTCTGCGTTCAAGTGCAGCAAGCTTCATTCCAAGTGTTGTATTTGCGACTATAAGGGAAGGTGTACCAATAAATTCATCACCTGATATATTGACTGCCCCTCCATCAAGCTGCTCTTCTATATCAGTGAGCATCCTTTCAAGAAAATTGTCACCATAAGTTTCCATCTGCACATTTATAAGCGCATCAAAATACCCACGTATATAAGGAGGCATATTCACCATTTCATCATAACGGTTTTTTTCGTAAAGGCTTCCAACAAATGAAACATCTGCATGGTAATCTTTCACAGGTGTTTTACCTAAAATAAAATTGTTCCTGGCAGTATCAGCAGCAAGGGGCATATACCATATATTTTTAATTCCCCTTGCTTTAAACTCACAGTAAACCTGCAAGTCAAATACAAATATATAATTTGATGGAAGAAACGCTGATTTTGTATAGAGCGTAAGCATAGGACTGTCACATGTCCACGCAACATATTTACAGCCTGTCCTGTTACATGATTTGGCTATTACTGGAAAATAATTTATTGATATTACTGCATCATAATTATGACATTTAAGATAATCATCCAGTTTTCCTTCAAATTCTGCATCTTCTTCTGGATTGTCAATTTCACATGTAAATGTATCTATTTCATGTCCAAGGCTTATTAACGCATCCTCAAATGATGTCTGGTTATATGCCTGCCATCTGTATACTAAAAATCTCATTATACTAATCCCTGGTCTGCCCACTGCCATTTATAATATATTTGAATGTTGTAAGTTCACTAAGCCCCATAGGTCCTCTTGCATGAAGCCGTTGTGTTGAAATCCCTATTTCTGCACCAAGGCCGAACTCATTGCCATCTGTAAACCTTGTGGAACAGTTTACATATACACATGCAGAATCAACCTCTTTCTGGAATTTTTCTGCATTTGAAATATCCTGTGTAATAATACATTCCGAATGTCCTGTAGAATACTTTGCAATATGTGCTATTGCTTCATCTATATTTTCTACTACTTTTACCGCAAGTATATAATCATTAAATTCTGTTGCATAATCTTCTTCTGTTGCAGGTTTCACACTATCACCAAGAATACGCACTGTTTCACTGCATCCCCTTAATTCAACATTATGTGCATCAAGTCTTTCCTTAAGCATCGGAAGGAATGTTTCCGCAATGCCTTTATGTACAAGACATGTTTCGAGTGCATTGCACACACTTGGCCGCTGTGTTTTACCATTATCTGTAATATTAACAGCCATATCCAGGTCTAATGTATTATCTATGTAAATATGGCAATTGCCACTTCCTGTTTCAATAACAGGAACTGTTGCATTATTTACAACAGCATTTATAAGCCCCTTGCCACCACGTGGTATAAGCACATCTATATATCCATTTGCTTTCATCATTGCAGAAGCTGTTTCCCTTGAAGTATCACAGACAAGCTGTACTATATCCATTGGAAAACCACATTCTGCTATGGATTCACGCATAATATCCATAAGCACTTTATTTGAATTAATTGCTTCTTTGCCACCACGGAGTATTACAGCATTACCACTTTTTATACATAAAGTTGCAGCATCAACTGTCACATTTGGCCTGGACTCATATATAATTCCAATTACACCCATAGGCACTCTTGTCTTTGTAATCCTCATTCCATTTGGACGTATACTCCCCTCAAGCACTTCGCCTGCAGGGTCTTTTAAGGCTATAAGTTCCATACAGGCATCTGCCATATCTTTAATACGCCCTTCTGTAAGCCTTAAACGGTCTGACATAGCATCAGATATTCCATTATCTTTTGCACTGTCCAGGTCTTTTTTATTGCTTTCAAGTATACGTTCTGTATTATCTAAAAGATTTGCTGCGATTACTTCAAGAATATGGTTTTTATCCTTTGTACTTGCATTTGCAATACTTGATTTGGATTTCCTTGCATTTTCCCCTAACTGGCTTATATAATCCATAATGTTCCACCTTTCTGTTTTTTATCCCAGGGTTACTATTCACAGCTACGCTGTTCATAGTAACCAGCAGTGCTAAATAGCACTGAAATGCACACATTTTGCAAAAAATCATGCAAAATGGCGCCATAAAACTTACTTCCTGCACACTTTAGAACATGCTATTGCAAGCGCACCTGCACCAATATGGCATGAAACACTTAGTGATAATGGTGCAAGATAAACACTATCTGCGCCAAATTTTTCCTTAATAGTTTCTATAAACTCCTTTGCTGCCTCTTCATTCTGTGTATGGGCAACTTCAAGGTGTACATTAGAAACACCACCAAAACGGCTGTTAATATCCTCTTCCATTGCTGAAAGCATCTTGCTTATTCCCTGCTTCTTTGTACGTGCAATAGTAAATGCATCAAGTTTGTCACCTTGTATCTGCAAGACAGGTTTAAGTCTTAATGCAGAACCAAGGGCAGCGGCAGCAGGGGTAATCCGCCCTCCCTTTTTCAGATATTTAAGAGTATCAAGCATAATATAAATACTTGATTCCATTTTTACTTCTTCAAGATATTTCTTTATACTTGCAGCATCCATCCCACTGCCTGCAAGCTCTATGGCATCAAGTACAGACTGCCTTTGTGTAACAGAAATACGCTGGTTGTCCACAACCTGTACCTTTCCATCAAAATCTTCTGAAAGCATTACCGCTGTATGGCATGAACTTGACAGCCCGCTTGACATAGGAATATACACAACCTGGTCTGCATGTTTTAATTCTTCTTCCCATATATCAGTAACTGAACCTGGTTCTGGCTGTGAAGTGGATATATCTACATCTTCTGCAAGTTTTTTAAAAAACTCTTCCTGTGATAAACTTATTTCCTCATAATAAGTTTCCCCATCAATAAGAAATGGCATAGGGACTACCCTTATTCCAAGTTCTTTTGCTTCATTAAGTGTAATCCCGCTGTTACTGTCAGTAACTATTGAAATTTTGTCCATATTAATCTCCCATGCCGCCCTGGCGGCTTAAATAGTGGTTAAAAAATGATTTTCCACACTACCTCACTTCTGTAATATTTTACAATATATGGAAATTTTTTGTTATTATTAACAACATAGCTGTAAACAATAACAAATATTTACTTTAAGAAACCATTAATTATCTGCTCTTCTGCCTCAGCCTCTGTAAGACCTAATGTCATAAGCTTTATAATCTGTTCACCGGCAATTTTCCCTATTGCCGCTTCGTGTATAAGTGCAGCATCAATATTATTTGCAGTAAGCTGCGGTATTGCGCTTACACTTGCATCCTCCATTATTATGGCATCACATTCCGTGTGGCCACTACATTCATTATTCCCATTAATTATGGAATTAAATACCTGTTTTGAATTTTCCCTTGCAACTGAACGTGAAACAACATTCGCACTGCTGCCCTTTCCATCTAAAGCCACTTCAAAATTGGTTTCTGCTGTCTGTATGCCATGTGTCATAATTTTTTCATGTATTATAAGCGTTGCATCATCCTTAAGGTATGCCTTTGTATCACGTTTTGTTGAATCAACTCCTTTAATCTGCACAGAGTCCATTTCAAAACATCCACCCTCTTCAATATTTATTATGGTAGTCGGGTTAAGTATGCGCTTGCCCATGCCATCACCCTCACCATAATGCTTCTCTATATATTTTACCTTTGCATTTTTCTTAATATAAAATGTGTGTATGCCGTCATGCTCTGAAGTATCAACACCACAATTGTGAATCCCGCAGCCTGCAACTATTGTAACATCTGCATCTTCACCAATATAGAAATCATTATATACCATATCTTTAAGTCCTGATACACTTAATACAACTGGTATATGGACACTTTCGTTCTTTGTACCAGGCTTTATAATTATATCTATTCCAGGCTTGTCTTCTTTAGTAACTATATCTATATTAGCAGTTGTATTCCTGCCCGAAAGCCCTCCATTGGAACGTATGTTATAAGCCCCTTCTGGTACTTTGTGTATATCTGCCACTTGCTCTAATATATTTCTCTCTATTGTATTTAATTTATCCAATTTAACATCCCTCCTGTTTCATCTTGCCAAGCAATGTAGAACATGCAATATCATTTTTCATAAGTTTTGGCATAACTTCTTCCCTGTTGCCCTCATCTGCAACATTCCCATCAGCCAGCACAATTATTTTATCTGCAATGTTTAAAATCCTTTCCTGGTGGGAGATAACAAGAACTTGTCCATTTATTGTTTTATACATTTTTTCAAAAACCTGTATAAGGTTCTGGAAACTCCAGAGGTCAATTCCTGCTTCTGGTTCATCAAATATTGAAAACTTTGCCCCTCTTGCAAGAACCATTGCTATTTCAATACGTTTTATTTCACCGCCTGAAAGACTGGCATTAAGCTCCCTGTTAATATATTCCTTGGCACAAAGCCCCACTTCTGAAAGATATTCACATGCCTGTGATATGGTAATCTCCTTTCCTGCCGCAAGACGTACCATATCTATTACAGTAAGCCCCTTAAAGCGGACAGGCTGCTGGAATGCAAAACTTATTCCCTTATTAGCCCTTTCTGTAATAGAAAGGGCTGTAATATCCTCACCATCAAGTATAATTTTACCTGAAGTGGGTTTTATTATTCCGGCAATTACTTTTGCAAGTGTAGATTTGCCACCGCCATTAGGGCCCGTAATAACAACAAGGTGCTCATTAATCTTTAAATTAATATCCTTTAAAATTTCTTTATCATCACTATCATCATTAACTTGGTAAGATATATTTTGTAATTCTAACATATACAAATCTCCATTCTGGTTTATTTCCTTTATTTTTCATTAAAATTTATTATATAATGCAATTAGTGAAAAATCAAGGAACAAGCTTATTGGGAAAAATTTAAGCTGTTACTATCCAGCCTTACGGCTTGATAGTAACATAGCAGTGCTTTCAGCACTGTTTATGTACACATTTTGCACAAAAAATGTGCAAAATGACACTGCAAAACTTATATTTTTGACGAAAAGCATGTCAAAAATCTTCGCATTTTTATGGAAGGCTGAACTGTTACTTTAAACTATGTAATTTGCAATTACTTCTTTATTATTATTACAGGAATCATATCATTAAATTCAAATTGTGTAAAGTAAATACCACTATCCTTTCACGCCGGTTTCATAAAAATCCCCATGCCGTGCTTTGCACGGCACAAATAGTAATGAAAAATGCTGTTTTTGCATTTTTCTTGTGTGAAATTGTAATGATTGTTAG
>JAAWKM010000013.1 GCA_022797375.1 Lachnospiraceae bacterium | reverse complement strand
ACGGAGAGAAACCAGCAGGAATCCAACATCCAACTCATACGCAGAATGTTTACCAGAGGGAGGTACCAGTCTTTCAAGTACGGGTATACAGCCCAAGGAAAAAATGGTAATCCTCCTAACCTAATAAATTAATTATCTCCTGTCAGATAGGAGATGTAAAGAAAAAACTTAAAGAAGCGGATTAAGGGTTTATAGGAGTTCCCTTTGAATAACCTAAATACATTATTCCTTAATTAAATTATAGTTTATATTTCTTTTTACGTCAACTTATAATTTTGTAGTAAAAATATTTAAAATTTTATCTGGTTATTATTGGATATACAGTTATAAATAGCGGTAAAACCCAAGATAGTACAAGAATTACCCAAGATAATGAATTCAGTTAAGGGCTTTATGCTGATAGAATCAGGTTTATAAAGTATACCAGATTGAACGGAGGATTTTTATGGCAAAGAAAGCACTTATTACTGGCGTGACAGGGCAGGATGGTTCTTATCTTGCGGAATTCCTGCTTGAAAAGGGTTATGAAGTATATGGGATGATACGCAGGTCATCTGTTGATTTCAGGGAACGTATTTCACATTTAGAAGGGACTCCTGGTTTTCATCTGAAATTTGGGGACCTGGGTGATTCTATTAGTCTTGTTAAACTAATTGGGGAGATAAGGCCGGATGAGATTTATAATCTTGCAGCACAAAGCCATGTACAGGTTTCTTTTGATGTGCCTGAATATACGGCAGATATTGTTGCGACAGGTGTACTCCGGGTGCTTGAGGCTGTACGTGTATGTGGTCTTGAAAAGTCATGCAGGATTTACCAGGCTTCAACATCTGAACTTTATGGAAAGGTTGAGGAAGTGCCACAAAGTGAAACTACACCATTTCATCCATACAGTCCTTATGCAGTTGCTAAACAGTATGGTTTCTGGATTGTAAGGGAATACAGGGAGGCATACAATATGTTCTGCAGTTCAGGTATTTTGTTTAACCATGAGTCAGAACGCCGAGGTGAAACTTTTGTGACACGTAAAATTACACTTGCTGCTGCACGCATTGCACAGGGAAAGCAGGACAAGCTTTATCTTGGAAATCTGTCTTCCCTGCGTGACTGGGGATATGCCAGGGATTATGTTGAGTGCATGTGGATGATTTTACAAAATGAAAAACCAGATGATTTTGTTATTGCGACAGGTGAACAGCATTCTGTCAGGGAGTTTGCTACTCTTGCTTTTAAATACGCTGGCATAGATATTGTATGGCAGGGTGAAGGAATGGAAGAGAAGGGGATTGACCAGGCAACAGGAAAAGTAATTGTGGAGGTGAGCCCTGATTTTTACCGCCCTACAGATGTTGTGAACTTATTGGGGGATCCTTCCAAAGCTAAAAATGAACTGGGCTGGAATCCTGTTAAAACGAGTTTTGAAGAATTAGTAAATATTATGGTTAAACATGATATGGAGAAAGTTGCTGTAGAGAGGGCAGAGGAACATATCAGGCTTAATCTTGAAGAATATCTTGAAAAAGGCGTGGTTAAATAATATTTGGTACAGATAATAAAAGGAAGATAATTAGATATGATGGATAAAAATGCAAAAATTTATGTGGCAGGGCACAAAGGAATGGTTGGTTCTGCAATTACCAGGGAATTAGAAAAGCAAGGTTATACAAATATTATTACAAGAACTCATGCAGAACTTGACCTTTGCAGGCAGGAAGATGTGGAAAAGTTTTTTGAAGATGAAAAACCAGAGTATGTTTTCCTGGCAGCCGCCAAGGTAGGCGGAATTGCTGCTAACCAGAAAGCATTGGCAGATTTTATGTGGTTTAATATGGTACTGGAGATGAATGTTATAAATTCTGCATGGAAAAACGGGTGCAAGAAGCTGGAATTTCTGGGCAGTTCTTGTATTTATCCCCGGTTAGCACCACAGCCTATGCCTGAAAGCTGTTTATTGACAAGCAGTCTTGAAGAAACTAATGAGGCTTATGCCCTCGCTAAAATTTCAGGTCTTAAATATTGTGAATATTTGAACAGGCAGTATGGCACAGATTATATTTCTGTAATGCCAACAAATCTTTACGGGCCTAATGATAACTACCATCCAGAACATTCACATGTATTGCCAGCCCTTATACGCCGTTTTCATGAGGCTAAGGTAAATGGGGCAGAGGAAGTTGTCTGCTGGGGTGATGGTTCTCCTTTGCGCGAATTTTTATATGTTGATGACCTGGCAGATTTATGTGTTTTCCTTATGAATAATTATTCTGGAAATGAAACAGTTAATGCTGGTACAGGCAAAGAAATTTCTATTAAGGAACTTGCATTGCTGGTTGCAAAGGTTACTGGCTATGAAGGAAAAATTACCTGGGATACAAGCAGGCCTAATGGCACACCAAGAAAACTGCTTGATACAAGCAAGGCTGAAAGGCTTGGATGGAAATATAAGACAGGACTGGAAGAGGGTATAAGGCTTAGCTATGAGGATTTCCTTAATAATCCGTTAAGGGCTGCCAGGTAAATTATTGTTTTTAAGGCGTACAGCAAGGTGAAAGGAATTATATAGGATATGAATATTATTTTATTATCTGGTGGCTCAGGCAAACGTTTATGGCCGCTGTCCAATGATATAAGGTCAAAGCAGTTTATAAAAATTTTTAAAAAAGAGGACGGGACATATGAGTCTATGTTACAGCGGGTTTACAGGCAGATTAAGAAGGCAGATGCAAATGCCAGGATAACTATTGCAACATCCAAAACACAGATATCTGCGATAAATAACCAGATTGGTGACGGGGCTGGTATATCTGCTGAACCATGCAGGAGAGACACTTTTCCTGCTATTGCGCTTGCCACATCATATCTTGCAGATGTTATGAAGGCAGACCCAGAAGAGCCTGTAGTAGTGTGTCCTGTTGACCCGTATGTAGAGGATAGTTATTTTGAAGCATTAAAGGAGCTTTCATGCCAGGCAGCAAAGGGTGAAGCAAACCTGGTGCTGATGGGAATTGCACCTTCTTACCCAAGTGAAAAATATGGTTATATTATTCCGGAAATTAATATGCAGGCAGAAGACACAGGTGTTGCATATGTTAAGACATTTAAGGAAAAGCCAGATGCCAGGACTGCCAGCAGTTATATTGCGCAAGGTGCGCTGTGGAATGGCGGTGTATTTGCATATAAATTAAAGTATGTGCTGGATAAGGCACGTGAACTGGTAAGATATAAGAGCTACCAGGATTTGTATTCAAGGTATAGCACGCTTGAGAAGATTTCTTTTGATTACGCTGTAGCTGAAAAGGAAGAGAAAATACAGGTTATGAAGTTTTCTGGAAGCTGGAAGGATATTGGCACATGGAATACTTTATCTGAGTCAATGGGTGAGAATATTATTGGCAAGGGAATAATGGATGATACATGTTCAGGGGTAAATATTATAAATGAAATGGATGTGCCTGTTCTTGCAATGGGACTTAAAGATGTAATTATCTCTGCAAGTCCTGAGGGTATACTTGTATCTGATAAAGAACAGAGTTCATATATAAAGCCATATGTTGACGGCATTGTACAGCAGGTCATGTTTGCAGAAAAGTCATGGGGAAGTTTCAGGGTACTGGATGTTGAAGATGGAAGCATGACTATTAAAGTGACATTGAATAAAGGACACAGCATGAATTACCATAACCATAAGTACAGGGATGAAGTATGGGTAGTTATAAGCGGGACAGGCAGGACAATTGTTGATGGTATGGAACAAAGCGTTAAGACCGGGGATGTTGTAGCTATGAGTGCTGGATGCAAGCATACAGTTATCGCAGAAACAGAATTAAAATTGGTAGAAGTCCAGACAGGTAAAGGGATTTCTGTACAGGATAAACAGAAATTTGGACTGGAGTGGTGTTAATGGCAGCTTGTCCTTTTTTATTAAGACCTTCGGGAAAAGATTATTTATGGGGAGGCAGCAGGTTAAAAGATGATTTTGCAAAAAATATAGATTTAACCCCGCTTGCAGAAACATGGGAGTGCAGTACACATCCTGACGGGCCTTCGTATGTGGATAGTGGCAGGTTTAATGGACAAACCCTGTCAATGGTTTTGGAAGCACATCCTGAGTATCTTGGTACTCACCCATGTACAAATGGAGAATTGCCAATATTAATTAAATTTATTGATGCAAAGGAGGATTTATCCATACAGGTGCATCCAGATGATGTTTATGCTAGGAAATATGAGAATGGACAATCTGGAAAGAGTGAGATGTGGTATGTTCTGGATGCGGATAAGGATGCAAAGCTGGTGTATGGTTTAATACATGGATGCGATAAGCAGACTATAAGGGATGCTATTGGCAATGGGACTATAATGGACTATTTACAGAAAGTGCCAGTTAAAAAGGATGATTTGTTTTTTATTGAGGCTGGGACTATTCATGCAATTGGTGCAGGGATACTTCTGGCAGAAATACAGGAAAACAGTAACCTTACTTACCGTCTTTATGATTATGGACGTACAGGCAGCGATGGCAGGAAGCGCAGCCTGCATATAGATAAAGCACTGGATGTCGCAGACCTGGAGAGAATGGCAGACCCGGAGCAGCCACCAAGAGTATTGAAATACCGTAATGGTGAGGCTTCAGAACTGCTTTGCAGATGTAAATACTTTGAAGTCCACAGAATAATTTTAAATACGGGAGAACGTTCTGTATATTACAGGGCAGATGAAATATCATTCAGGGTATTGCTTTGCCTGGAAGGGTGCGGAAATATACAATTTGAAAATGAAATACTGGATTTTAAAAAAGGGCAGTGCATATTTGTACCAGCTGATTCAGTAGGAATTAATATTTATGGCAGGGCACAGTTTCTTGAGGTGAGAGGGTAATTATTATTCCAGCCAGGAAACCGTGCTTATTGAACTGGCTGTGAATAGTAACAGGCCGTCACTATTGTGAGTAGTGACGGCTATTTTTCCTTGATATTTTATTTTCTGTGTGTTAGTATGTAGTAGTTGTAAAATTTTTAATTTTTTAAATTGGAGGAATTATTTTGAGAAAGTATAGTAAATTTTTAGCACTGGTGCTTTGTGCCTCTATGGCGTTTCATTTTACAGGATGTGGTTCTTCTAAGGACAGTAAGGAGAAGGAAAGCTCAAGTTCTGAATCAAAGAAAGATGATGATAATGAGGAAGAGAAGTATGTAAGGGAAGCTGATATATACAAGGACCTTGATTTTTCTAAATATGTTACAACAGGGGATTATGCATCAATAGAACTTTCTAAAAAAGATATTGATGATAAAACAGATACAATGGTACAGACAAATATTGAAAGGACAGATTCCTATAAGAAAGATAAAAAAAGCAAAATTAAAGAGGGCGACACTGTTAATATCTTCTATGTAGGCAAGATGGATGGCAAGGAGTTTAATGGTGGTTCATGTACTAAGGAAAATACTCCTGACGGCCATAACCTTAAAATTGGCTCTGATGATTTTATTGAAGGGTTTGAGGACGGGCTTATAGGCAAAAAGCCTGGAAAGACTTATGATGTAAAGGCAAAATTCCCAGAAGTATACCAGCTTAACCCTGATTATGCAGGCAAGGAAGCTATATTTACAGTAACAGTTAATTATATACTGGACTGGCCAGAACTTTCGGATAATTTTGTAGAGAGTAATTTTAAGGACTTTGATGAAAACTATGAAAATAATGCTAAGGATTATACCCGGTATATACGTGATAATGTGGTTAAGGATATGGCATGGGAGTATGTTTATACAAAGTCGGATATAAAAGAATACCCGGAAGACCTTCTTGAGAGGGTTAAGACACAATACAGGACTCCTATTATTTATTATTTAAAGCAGAATGGTACTAACCTGGAAGATTATTTGTCAACGCAGTCAATGACAGAAGAAGATTTTGAGAAAAATGTAGAAATAAGTGCTAAAAGTGATTTAGGCAAGAGGCTGGTTTTTAATGCAATAGCACAGAAAGAGGACATCGGGCTGGATGAAGATGCATATAAGGAAGTGTTAGAATCCTATCTTAAAGAGTATGCTGTAGAAGACCAGAAAGAGCTGGATAAGCTGTTTGATGAATATTTTGGAACTAAATCTGAAGATATTATAAATAATGAAATACTATATGAGAGCGTTAATAAATTCCTTACGGGAAAAGTAAAGGAAACAGCCTGAGAGACTAGCTTTACAGGCTTTATGGAAAGGACATGGTGGATAAATGGGTAAACCAGTTGTTGCGGTTGTAGGGCGTCCTAATGTTGGCAAATCGACGCTTTTTAATATGATTGCAGGTGAAAGGATTTCTATTGTAAAAGATACGCCAGGTGTAACAAGAGACCGTATTTATGCTGATGTATCATGGCTTAATTATTCATTTACCATAATGGATACAGGCGGAATTGAGCCTGTAACTAAGAACCAGATGCTTAAGGATATGAGGGAACAGGCACTTATGGCAATAGAGATGGCGGATGTTGTAATGTTTGTTACAGATGTGCGGCAGGGCGTTACAGATTCTGACTTTAAAGTTGCAGACATGCTTAGGAAAGCCGCCAAGAAAGTAGTGCTTGTTGTTAATAAAGTTGATAATTTTGAAAAATATATGCCTGATGTATATGAATTTTATAATCTTGGAATTGGCGACCCTGTGCCTGTTTCTTCTATAGCTAAGCTTGGCATTGGTGACATGCTTGATGAAGTTACAGCACTTTTTCCAGACATGGCAGAGGAAGAAGAAGATGAAAGGCCGCGTATAGCTATTGTTGGCAAGCCAAATGTTGGCAAGTCTTCTATTATTAATAAGATACTTGGTGAAAACAGGGTTATAGTGTCTGATATTGCAGGTACGACAAGGGATGCTGTGGATACTTCTGTTACATGGGATGGCAGGGAATATGTATTTATAGACACAGCAGGGCTAAGACGCAAGAACAAAATAAAAGAAGAAATTGAGAGATACAGTATACTCCGTACTGTTTCCGCTGTTGAACGTGCAGACGTGGTTGTGCTTGTTATAGATGCTACAGAGGGTGTTACAGAACAGGATGCTAAGATTGCAGGCATTGCACATGACAGGGGACGCGGGATGGTTATAGCTGTTAATAAATGGGATGCTGTCACAAAGGATAATAATTCTGTAAAAAAATATACTGAAAAAATACGTGATATCCTGTCATTTATGCCATATGCAGAAATTATATTTATCTCTGCACAGACAGGCCAGCGCCTGCCTAAGCTTTTTGACTTACTGGATATTGTTATACAGAACCATTCACTGCGTATAGCTACAGGTGTGCTTAATGAAATACTGTCAGAAGCTGTTGCACTCCAGCAGCCACCTTCTGACAAGGGGCGCAGGCTTAAAATATTTTATATAACACAAGTCAGTGTAAAACCTCCAGCATTTGTTATATTTGTAAATGATAAAAAACTTATGCATTTTTCTTATACAAGGTATATTGAGAATAAAATACGTGAGGCATTTGGCTTTACAGGCACTCCGTTAAAGTTTATAATCAGGGAAAAGAAAGAAAAGAATTAACAGTAATAAGTATTAAGGGGATATGGAGGCAGCTTATGGCTTGGAATTTTATTTGTTTGGTGATAGGATATTTTTGTGGATGTATTTCAAGTGGTTATATTGTCGGAAAAATCTACCATATAGATATAAGGGACAAGGGGAGTGGCAATGCAGGGACTACTAATGTACTGCGTACCCTTGGCAAACTTCCAGCGCTGCTGACATTTGCAGGAGACCTTTTAAAAGCTATTATACCAGTGCTTATAATACGCCTGGCACTGGATACCCCTGATGGATGGTATCTTTTATGCCTGTACATGGGGCTTGGTGTTGTGCTTGGCCATAATTATCCGTTTTACCTTAAGTTTAAAGGGGGAAAGGGCATAGCTGTCACTTCTGCTGTTATATTATCAACGGCACATCCGCTTGTAATACTGGCGGGCCTCTTAATATTTATTGCTGTAGTTGCGGTTACAAGATATGTTTCCCTTGGTTCACTTTTTGTTGCATGGTATATACCTGCCAATACCATTATTTTTTACAGGGAAAACCCGTTATTTATCCATATGATAGTAGTAAGCCTGTTGTTTACTGCCTTTGCTTATTTCCAGCACAGGCAGAATATAGTGAGGCTTTTACATGGCAGTGAGAATAAACTCTGGGGCAATAAATAATAATACAATATGGGAGGAGCAAAATGAGTAAAGTAAGTTTTCTAGGTGCAGGAAGCTGGGGTACTGCACTTGCAATTATGCTTGCCAAAAATGGGCATAGTGTAACTTTATGGTCAGCTGTTGATGCAGAAGTAAAGATGCTCTCAGAATACAGGGAGCATAGGGACAGGCTGCCAGGCGTAAGGCTTCCTGAAACAGTTATTGTTACTAATAACCTTGAAGAAGCATGTAAAGGATATGATTTAATAGTATTTTCTGTAGCTTCACCATATGTAAGGGATACTGCCAGAAAAGCCGCTGTCTTCCTGCCAGAAGGCCAGCATATTGTTAATGTTGCAAAGGGTATTGAGGACAGTACATTTAAGACATTGAGGGATATAATATGCGAAGAGATACCAGGAGCTGATGTAAGTGTGCTTTCAGGACCAAGCCATGCAGAGGAAGTTTCAATAGATATGCCTACTACAGTTGTAGTTGGCTCTGGAAATGAAAAGTCTGCTGTATTTATACAGGAAATATTTATGAATGATACATTCCGTGTTTATATAAGCCCGGATATTACAGGAATTGAACTTGGCGGCTCTATTAAGAATGTTATTGCACTTGCAGCAGGGGTATGTGATGGCCTGGGCTTTGGTGATAATACAAAGGCTGCACTTATTACAAGGGGAATTGCGGAGATTACACGCCTTGGGGTAGCAATGGGCGGAAATGTTGAGACATTTGGAGGTCTTTCAGGTATTGGTGATTTAATTGTAACATGTACAAGCAGC
Organism: Lachnospiraceae bacterium; assembly: GCA_022797375.1. GTDB lineage: Bacteria > Bacillota > Clostridia > Lachnospirales > Lachnospiraceae > Butyribacter. The sequence goes on along the minus strand of JAAWKM010000013.1, from coordinate 34,225 downwards.
CATAGCCGTAACCATAATGCCGGTTACCTTATAGGCAAGGGCAGGACTATGAAGGAGGCAATGGACGAAGTAAACCAGGTGGTTGAAGGAGTCTATTCAGCTAAAGCAGCATATGGGCTTGCTAAGAAGTATAACGTGTCAATGCCTATTGTTGAACAGGTGAATAAGGTTCTTTTTGAAAATGTGCCAGCAACAGAGGCAATTAAGAACCTTTTATCAAGAGATAAGTGCAATGAATATCCAGACCTTGGATGGATTAAGAATTAAACTTGTATATAATGCATATCCTATACTAAGATAGAAAGGAAATTAATAAAATTATTTCTAATCTTATATATTGAATAAAGGGGATAGTTGCTATGTACAGGGAAGAGTTAAGAAATGCTTATGATATGGACAGGGAAGGGCTGCCTGTTAAATCACGTTCAGAGAAAATCCTGGAGGCAAGAAGGGCGTTTTCAGATGGCAGCAATGGGCATAATTACAACAACTACAACAGCCATTATAAAGAAGAGTACCTGGCCACTAATGAAAAAAAGCATCCATTTGGCTTAATCAGGCTTATGGCAGCAGGGATGCTTTTTTTAATACTGGGAATTGCATTGTATAATAATTTTTCTTATAAAGGTTTTGACAAGGAATATGTAATGGAATGCCTGGACAGGAGTGGTTACTGGGATACTATTGTAAAAGGTGCAGGGGAAATAACAGATAAGGTTACAGGGTGGTATAATTCACTTCAGGATTAAATATTTTACAGGTAACTTAAGGTTCATTATTGGGCCGCTAAAGGCAGCATGGAGTTACTATTCACAGTCAATTAAATTCGAGGATTTTTGACATGTTTTTTTGTCAAAAATATGAGTTTTGCAGTGCCATTTTGCACATTTTTTGTGCAAAATGTGTACATAACCAGCGCTGAAAGTGCTGCTTGTTACTATGAACAGCGTAGCTGTGAATAGTAACAACATGGGGGATTTATATGAGAAAACTTGCATTAAGCGATGAGATACTTTTATCAGTGGAGAAACCGGCAAGATATATTGGCGGTGAAATAAATATGGCAGTGAAAAACCCGGCAGATGTGGACATACGTTTCTGTATGTGTTTTCCAGATGTTTATGAGATAGGAATGTCACACCTTGGCATACAGATTATTTATGATATGTTAAACCTCCGTGATGATATATATTGTGAAAGGGTTTATTCACCATGGACTGACCTGGATGCGGTGATGCGCCGTGAAAATATACCACTTTTTGCACTGGAAAGCCAGCAGCCTGTTAAGGATTTTGACTTTCTTGGTATTACGCTCCAGTATGAAATGTGTTATACAAATATTTTACAGATACTGGATTTATCAGGAATTACGCTTAATGCAGCAGACAGAAAAGGGAATGAGCCTTTTGTTATAGGTGGCGGGCCATGTGCTTATAATCCTGAGCCAATAGCAGATTTTTTTGACATGTTTTATATAGGCGAAGGTGAAACGGTCTATTATGAGCTTATGGACAAATATAAGGAATGGAAGGCATCAGGGAAGGACAGGAAGGAATTTCTTAAAACAGCAGCAAAGCTTCCAGGAATATATGTACCACAGTTTTACCAGCCTGCCTATAATGAGGATGGGACGCTTGCCAGTTTTAAGGCTCTGGTGCCAGAAGCACCTGCAAAGGTAGTTAAGCAGGTAGAATGCCGTCTTTCAGAAACATATTACCCAGAGAAACCATTAGTCCCTTATATAAAAGTTACACAGGACAGGGTAGTTCTTGAAATACAGAGAGGGTGTATAAGAGGGTGCCGTTTCTGCCAGGCAGGCATGCTTTACCGTCCAATAAGGCCAAGAAGCCTGTCTTTCCTTAAACAGCGTGCCAAAGAAATGCTTAAGTCAACAGGCCATGAGGAAATTACTCTTAGTTCTTTAAGCTCAAGTGATTATAAAGACCTTAAAGAACTTGTGTACTGGCTTATAGATGAGTTTAAAGATAAGGGTATAAATATTTCCCTCCCGTCATTGCGTATTGATGAGTTTGCACTTGATGTAATGTCCAAAGTGCAGGATGTACGTAAAAGCAGCCTTACATTTGCACCAGAGGCAGGCACGCAGCGCCTGCGCAATGTAATTAATAAAGGATTAACAGAAGATGATATATTAAATGGTGCAATGGAGGCATTCCAGGGTGGATGGAACAGGGTCAAGCTTTATTTTATGCTTGGACTGCCTGGTGAAACTTATAATGACATAGAAGGGATTGCAGTCCTTTCAGACCAGATAGCAAGGCAATATTATACAATTCCAAAGGATGAAAGGAATGGAAGGGTTAATATAGTTACAAGCACTTCTATTTTTGTGCCAAAACCATTTACACCATTCCAGTGGTCGCCAATGGATACAAAAGAACAGGCAAGGCATAAAAGGGATTTCCTGCTTTCAAAGGTAAGGGAACAGTTAAATGCCAAGAGCATAAAATATAATTGCCATGATGCAGATGTTTCAGAACTAGAGGGAGTATTTGCAAGAGGTGACAGGAAACTCTGTAATGTTATAAGACAAGCTTATGAAAGCGGCTGTATTTATGATGCGTGGACAGAGTATTTTAAACCAGATAAATGGGAACAGGCATTTAAGGACAATAATGCCAGCATGGAATTTTACTTAAGAAGAGAAAGGGCAGAAGATGAACTGTTCCCTTGGGATTTTATAGATATTGGGGTTACTAAAAAATTCCTTCTGGATGAATACCATAATTCCCAGTCAGAAACTGTAACACCGAACTGCCGCCGCCAGTGTTCAGGCTGTGGTGCGGCAAAATTCCAGTGTGGTGTGTGCATTGAAAGCTAGCAGTAGTTACTATGGACAGCATAGCTGTGAATAGTAATAAGCAGGCAGAAAGGACACGGTATAAACATGAAAGCAAGGATAAAATTTACGAAAGCAGGTTCTATGCGCTTTATTGGCCACCTGGATGTTATGCGGTATTTCCAGAAAGCAATGCGCAGGGCAGATATAAATGTCAGTTACAGCCAGGGATTTTCACCACACCAGCTTATGTCATTTACATCACCACTTGGCATAGGTTTAAGCAGTGATGCAGAATACCTTGACATTACACTTGAAGAAACAGATGCACCACAGGTAATGGCAGACAGGATAAATGCTGTAATGAATGATGAAATAAGGATAAAGGGCTTTACATACTTAAAAGACAGTGCAAAGCCTTCAATGGCAGCACTCGTGGCATGTGATTATATTATTGCAGTTAAACCTGGCAAAAACAGTCCTTTTGAAGAAGAAGCATTTATTAAAGAGAAGATATGCAGTTTTATGTTACAGGACAGGATTGAGGTACTTAAGAAAACAAAGAAGTCAGAGAAGCTTATAGATATAAAACAAGGTATATATAACATGGCAGGCAGCCTGCAGGATTTTGAGAAAATAACAGGCATGGCGTTTAAAGAAAACGGGGAGTTATGTCTTGATGAAGAGTGTACACCTGTATTTTGCTGCCGGCTTGCATCTGGCAGTGTGTCTAATATAAAACCAGGGCTTGTGCTGGAGGAATTATGCCATTTTGCAGGTGTTGTTTATGATGAATATGTTTACCAGGTACACAGGCTTGAAATGTATGCAGAAACAGGCGGGAAGCTTGTGCCAATGATGGAATATGATGCAGTACAGCTATAATAAATAATTAAAGATAATATAAGGAGGAAGTGTTTATGAAAGACTATGTAAAAGTTTTTAGTGCAGATGATTATGCAGAAGTCTGTCTCTATAATTCAGACCAGAAAGTATTGGAAATTGGGGAGAAAATGAATGAGATTAATGAATATGCATATATGAATGGATATAACTGGGAGGCATTTTTAAATTGTTATTTTACAAAAAAAGAGCCTGCTTTATTAGAAGGGATGAAAACAGACCCTGAAGCTGATATGTATGTAGCTTATTATGATTTTACTCCTGAAAATGAACAGAAAGCAAAAAGGGCTGGTGAGATTATTGTATCATTAATTGAAAATGAAGAGGAACTGTACCAGTTTTTACGTGATTATGGTGATGAAATTGAGTGGGATTAATATTTTCATTATTACATCATTTTAATATGGTTTAAAAAACCTTCCATTGGAGAACAATAACTAAGAAAGAATCTAGTGTATTGTCTGTCAAAGGAAGGTTTTTATTATGCCTCTTTTAAAATGCCTGTAGAAGAATGGCAGTAGCAGACATATACACAGGGCTGCTGGATGTGATAAGTATTGTAAAAGAATCTGGTATTCCTGTAATAGCAGGGACAGGTTTTACTTATACATTATCTGCCACTTTATGCTGGTTTTTGATTAGCATTATTAAATATTATGTGCATTAGCACAAGAAAGAAGGTATTTATGGACAACAATGCATTATTTAAACTTACGAGTGGATTATTTCTGCTTATTGCAAAGACAGATAAAGACAATGGATGTATTATAAATACTGTATTACAAGTTACGGCATCACCTGTACGCATAGTAGTGGCTGTTAATAAAAAGAATTATACGCATGATATGTTAAAGCAGACAGGAATTTTTAATGTATCAGTCCTTTCAGAAAATGCACCAATGGAGATATATAAAAGATTTGGATATTCAAGTGGACGTGATACCAATAAATTTGACGGGTTTAACAACACATCACGTTCAGAAAATGGTATTTTATACCTGACACAATATAGCAATGCTTTTTTGTCTGCTAAAATAACAGAAGAAAAAGATTTAGGAACACATACACTTTTTACAGCAGATGTGACAGACGCAGAAGTTATTACAGAAGACACATCTGTAACTTATGATTATTACCAGAAAAACATTAAAACTGCCAGTGTCCAGGAAACTGGTGGCAAGAAGGGATTTATATGTACAGTTTGTGGCTATATCTACGAGGGAAACACTCTTCCAGAAGATTTTATATGTCCTGTCTGTAAACATGGGACAGAGGCTTTTAAGCCATTATAAATAATTATAATAGAATTGTAAATATCCCTGGTAAGCTGCAAATTAAATAAAAATACAGGAGGTTCTAATATATGAAAATTTTAATAATGCCAGATTCGTTTAAAGGAAGTTTGTCTTCAGCAGAAGCAGGGGAAAGTATAGAAAGAGGTATTAAAAAAGTATATAGCAGTGCACAGACCATTATGCTGCCATTTGCAGATGGCGGCGAAGGTACTGTAGATGCACTTGCATATGGCTGTAATGGGGAAATCTATACAATTAATGTTACCGGACCTTTAGGTATAAAAGTATTATGCAAATATGCAATTATTTATGGAAATACAGCAATAATTGAAATGGCTGGTGCAGCAGGGCTGGCATTAATCCGTAAAGAGGAAAGAAATCCTGTTTATACGACTACATATGGTGTTGGAGAAGTTATAAGAGATGCAGTTGACAAAGGATGCCGTAAGTTTATCATCGGCATTGGGGGAAGTGCTACAAATGATGGTGGAATTGGAATGCTCCAGGCTCTTGGTTTTGGAATGGAGAATAGATATGGAAAACCAGTGGCATATGGTGCAGCAGGATTAAAAGAACTTGCTGTTATCAGAAAAGAAAATGTTATGCCAGAGTTAAAAGAATGTAGTTTTAAAATAGCCTGTGATGTAACAAACCCATTGTGTGGGGAAAACGGGTGCAGTGCTGTTTTTGGGCCACAGAAAGGTGCATCACCTGGTATGGTAGTGCAGATGGATAGCTGGATGGAAAACTACCTGGCGCTTGCAAAAAGAGCAATGCCATTAGCGGATGGCAATATTCCAGGAACAGGTGCAGGAGGAGGAATTGGTTTCGCATTTGTCACATTTCTGGATGCATGTTTAGAACCAGGTGTGCAGCTGGTATTACAAGAAACTGGATTTATAAAACATATAAAAACAGCTGATATTATCATAACAGGTGAGGGGTGTCTGGATGGGCAGACTGTAATGGGAAAAGCACCAGCAGGTATTGCAAAGATTGCAAAACAGTATAATAAACTTGTAATTGCATTTTCAGGAAGTGTCACAGATAAAGCAGCTGATTGTAATAAAGCAGGAATTGATGCATTTTTTCCAGTATTAAGGTCAGTCTGTACATTAGATGAAGCAATGGATAAGGAAAGAGCAGAAAAGAATATTGAAGATACTGTAGAACAGGTTTTCCGTCTTATAAAAGCAACAGGTAAAATCTGCTAGATGGATAAAATTGTTACTATTAAGCTGTAAGGCTGAATGGTAACAACAGATATGAATTATGAAACACGTCCGTTTCATAAAAATCCCCATGCCGTGCTTTGCACGGCACAAATAGTAATGAAAAATGCTGTCTTATGGCAGACCCATAATTATAACTGGAAATTTTATTGTGTTCTAAATTATTCAGATAAACGGAAAATGCCGTGATATTATTTATATAATGGCAAATGTGACAAATACTGGCGTGTCCTGGAGTGGAATAAACCAGCCCTGGCATATGGAACCTGCGTTTGTTTGCCAGTACAGGATAACTGGAATTTTTGTTACTATTCACAGCCGGTTAAATCCGGGGATTTTTGGCATGTTCTATGACAAAAATACGAGTTTTACAGTGCCATTTTGCACAGTTTTTTGCAAAATGTGTGCATTTTAGCGCTGAAAGCGCTATTTGTTACTATGAGCGGCAGTAGCCGTGAATAGTAACAATTTTTATGAAACGCACGTAATTATGAAATAATATATATTGAAATTTATTACAAAGAGGATTATAATAAAATAACGAACAAATTTTCGGGTTTCTCTTGACAAACGCATGTTCATGTTATATCATAATATCAGAACGTGCGTTTAATTTTATTAAAGGAGAAATTCGTATGATAACTAAAAATATTGCATCAAAAGTACATATAAAAACAACAGGGGAGCGTAATATTGAATTATTAAGGTTAAAAGGTATATTGCTTGGATTTGTGATTGTCTTGCTGCTTACTTTAATTATATATTATTTTATGTCTGGAAACAGCAATAAGGCTGTTGTTAATACTGGTATGGGCAATGTCAGTTATATATCAGTATCTATTACAGCAGATGATACACTATGGAGTATAGCAGGCAGGTATTATTCTGATGAGTTTGGCACAATAAAGGATTATGTGAAAGAGATAAAAAGATGTAATTCTTTAAAATCAGACAATATATACGCAGGAAGGAATATAATTGTGCCTGTTATATATCATGATACAGATTATATATATGACACTGCTGGTGCATAAATCATATATTGTTATAATAACCAGGAAATAATATAGAATGTTTCTGGTTACTATGAACAGCAGAGCTGTGAATAGTAACACTGTTTCTGGTGTGTCTGGTTAAATCTTTTCTTTATAGCTTGACTTTTAATTCTTACTAGTGTAATATTTAGATATATTACAGATGTAAGAATTATTGAAGTATATTATAATGAGGTGTTATATATGAAGAAAAGAAGAATTTTTTTCTGGTTTAAGGTTCTTTTAACAGAGATTATATTGACAGTAGTTTTATTTTATATTGCGGGGTTCTTTTTAAAAGATACTAAATTGAAAAAGCCGAATAGACTTCTGGTTGAATATATGGAGTATATCCCTTTGCAGGAATATAATAAAATGTATAATATGATTGATGTGCGTGCTTCAGGGGATACAAGCAAGGAGTATTTTATTAAACGGAATTCGGCTATTTACCAGGGCATAGGAATGCAAAATATGAAAACAGAAATTATTGCTTATGATGAGGAACATATGTCTGTTAAATACAGGGCAACATTTGATACAGATGCAGGAGAAGCCAGTTTTATAAATAATGCTGTATTTACCAGAAAAGCAGATGGTTATAAATTAATATGGCATGATTCACTTATTTTCCCAGGGTTGTGCCCGTCAGATAAAACCAAAGTTTCTGTTATAAAGGCAAAACGTGGAAAGATACTTGACAGGAATGGATATATTATTGCAGGTAATGGTATTGTTTCTGTAGCAGGAGTTGTGCCTGGAAAGATTAAGAACAAAAAGAAAACATTTAATAGTATTGCAGAATTACTTGGAATTAGAAAAGCAGAAATAAAAAAGAAGCTTTTGGCAGGATGGGTTAAAGAAGACTCATTTGTGCCATTAAAGACGATACCCAAAATAAAAGAAACAGATTTATTATCTGGAAATACAGATAATAAAATTCTAAAGGAAAAGGAACGTCAGGAAAGGCTGCTGGAGATTCCAGGTGTAATGATATCAGGCAAAGAAGCGAGGGAATATCCATATGGCAAGGCTGTTGCACATCTTGCAGGATATGTCCAGAATGTTACAGCAGAAGATCTTGAACAACATGAAGGAGAAGGTTATTCTGCCAGCAGTGTAATAGGAAGAAGCGGTGCAGAGGCTTTGTTTGAATGTAAATTGAGAGGCACAGACGGGTGCAGGATTTATATAACAGATGCAGATGGCAGGGAGAAAGAGGAAATTGCATATAAACCAGTACAACATGGACAGGATATAAAACTGTCTGTTGATATTAACTTACAAATGGCATTATATAACCAGTTTAAAGAAGACAAAAGCTGTTCTGTAGCAATAAATCCTTATACTGGTGAGGTTCTGGCGCTTGTAAGTACACCATCTTATGATAACAACAGTTTTATTATAGGAATGTCCGGACAGGAATGGAAAGCATTAAACAATGATAAGGACCAGCCTATGTATAACCGTTTCCGCCAGGCATGGTGTCCTGGCTCATCATTTAAACCTGTAATTGCAGCAGCAGGGCTTGAGACAGGGACAACTGTCTGGTCAGAGGATTATGGAAATGAAGGTTTAAGCTGGCAGAAGGATTCGTCATGGGGTTCTTATTATATAACAACATTACATGCCACAGACCCGGCTGTGCTGGATAATGCACTTGTTAATTCAGATAATATCTATTTCGCAAAAGCAGCATTAAGAACCGGCCGGAAGCAGCTGGAAGACTTTTTATTGAAACTTGGGTTTAATAAAGAACTGCCATTTGAAATTAAAATGGCAAAGTCCCAGTTTTCAAATACAAATAAAATTGAAACAGAAATACAGCTTGCGGATACTGGTTACGGACAGGGAGAAGTATTAATAAATCCTTTGCATCTGGCGTGTATCTATTCAGCATTTTTAAATAAAGGGAATGTTGTTATGCCATATCTGTTATATAAAAAGAGGGCAGAAGCAAAATATTGGATTTCAGGGGCATTCGGGGCACAAGTGGCAGAAAAGGTTTTAAATGGCATGTTTAAGGTGGTAAATGACCCTTCTGGAACAGGATATGCCGCGCATATGGATAATATATTGCTTGCAGGTAAAACAGGAACTGCCGAAATTAAATTATCAAAAGAGGACAGCCATGGGACTGAACTTGGGTGGTTTGCTGTATTTACAACAGAAAATACTAAAAAAGCAGTTATGGTGGTTAGCATGGCAGAAGATGTAAAGGGAAGAGGCGGAAGTGGCTATGTAGTACATAAAGACAGCCAGGTGCTCCGACAGTGGTTAAGACAGTAATACAGGAAATAAGTATTTGGAAAATAATAACAGTATTTTATAATAAGAACCTTGAAAAGCCATGCTATACATGGCTTTTTTGTATAGAATATTTTGTTAAAGAAACAATGCACTCATTAGATAAATTATACGTGGAAATTATTTTAATATAGATTGACCAATTTGCCTTTGGATGATAAAATCATAATTATATAATTATTTTTTATCATGCGGTATTGGGGCAATTTTTATGGCATATAGTTCAAAAAATCCTGCCAGTGGCAGATACCAGCTACGTAAAGCAGCAGGCAGGTACTGGCTTCTTGATATGGAACAGCCTGGTTTTCCGTATATTCCGCCTGTAGTTATTAACGAAGGTGGCGCATTTATATGGCAGAGCCTGGCAGATGGACTTTCTGTTAAATTTATTGCAGAAAAACTTGTAATGGAATATGATATACCAGAGGAAGAAGCAAGACAGGATATTACAGAGTTTATAAACCAGCTCATAAAACAAGGGGTATCCTGTAAAGGACTTATAGAAGGGCAGAAGGACTAAAAAGGGGCATTAAGCAGATATGGATATTCTATTAATTGGCGGCGTAAGCAGTTTTATGCGTTTGTTAGTTGACAAGCTTGCCAAGGAAGGGCATAAAGTTTATGTTCTTACTGAGGAGAAAAAGGAAAACTATAGTTTCCAGAAAGTATTTGAAACATATCATTTTGAATATAATAATGTCTGTATAAGGGAAGTGTTTGAAAGCGTCAAACCTGATGTTTCCATTTTTACAGGTGCTTATGATATGAATTTTACATGGGATGATGCACAGAATACAGCAGTAAAATATTCATCAGGGCTTATGAATATACTGCTTGGTTTTGCTGCTGCTAATAAGGGACGTTTTATATACCTTTCTTCTGAAGAGGTCTACCAGAAGTCATATGCTTATGAAATAGAAGAAGAGGAACCCTATACAGCATATACCCAGAAAGGGCAGGCACTGGCTATCGGTGAAGAAATGTGCATTAATTACCAGAAGATGCTGGATGCAGATATTGTTGTGTTAAGGCTGGGCCATATGTACAGTATACCAGGTGAACCTGCCGAAATGGATAAATTATGCGCTAAAATGTGTATGGCTGCCATTGATACTGGCGAAATAACAATAAATACGCAACACCGCCATTCAATAATATATGCGCCGGATGCTGTGGAGTTTATTTATAAAATTGCAAGCACGAAAAGACATGATTATAATTTATACCAGATATCGTGCCCTGAACCAGTGCCAGAAGCTGATATGGCAAAAATTATACAAAATGCCCTTGGCGGCAGTGGTAAAGTTAAAATTGCAGAAGAAAATTCTGGCAAGGATTTTGGTGTTGTTCTTTCAAGCCAGCTTTTTGCAGATGAATTCGGAATACAAATCAGGCACACGCCTGTAAAAGCCCTTCCAGAACTTGCTAAATATTTAAAGAAAAATGTTACAAAGTTCAGCAGGCTTGATGAAGCTCCAAGAAGTTTTTTGGAGCGTTTAAAGATGAAAACAAGAGGGCTCTTTATTGCAGCAGTCCCATTTGTGGAAAACCTTGTTTTATTTATTCCATTCTTTATGTTAAATAACAGGGCAACGGGCAGCCAGTTTTTTTCACATATAGATTTCTACTTATTATATGTACTGCTTTTTGCTATTGTACATGGACAGCAGCAGGCTATATTTTCATCACTTCTTGCGGTTGCAGGTTATTGTTTCAGACAGATGTACAACCGTACAGGTTTTGATGTGCTGCTTGACTATAACACGTATATCTGGATAGCGCAGCTTATGATATTAGGGCTTGTTGTGGGTTATATGAGGGATGAACTGCGCATGGTTAAAGAGGAAGATGAGCATGAGATAAAATATTTATCAGGACAGCTTGATGATATATCTGATATCAATGTGAGCAATGTAAGGGTTAAAGAAATACTGTCAGACCAGCTTGTAAACCAGAATGACAGCTTTGGTAAGATATATGAAATTACGTCAAGGCTTGACAAGTACGAACCAGAGGAAGTTATATTTTATGCGGCAGAAGTGCTTTCAAAACTTATGGGGAGCAAGGATGTGGCGATTTATATGGTAGCAAACAGGTCTTATGCCAGGCTTTTTTCTGCAACATCCACTAAGGCACGCAGCCTTGGCAACTCAATAAATTACCAGAATATGGGCGCTATGTATGAAAGCATGATGGATAAAAAGGTTTATATAAACAGGGATATGGACGGACAGTACCCTCTTATGGCGAATGCCATTTATTCAGAAGATGAGATGCAGCTTATACTTATGGTATGGGGAATACCTTGGGAACGGATGACACTTGGACAGGCAAACCTGCTGGTTATTATAGGATACCTTATACAGAATGCTGTAATCAGGGCAACAAGGTATATGTCTGCCCTGGAGGAACAACGTTATATACAAGGTACTAATATATTGGAAGAAGAAGCATTTACTTCACTTGTAAGGGCATACCTTAATGCCAAGGCCAAGAACCTTACTGAGTGTACATTAGTTTTAATAGAAACGGGAATAATGCAGAGGATTAAAATAAGCCAGGAATTAAGCCCGCTTGTACGCCAGACTGATTATCTTGGTGAACTTAAAGACGGGAAGATTTATGCTCTCCTTTCTAATACAAGTACAAATGATGCTGAATTTGTACGCAGGCGTTTTATTGAAAAGGGGTTTCAATGCCAGATTGAGGAGGATGTTGCAATATGACATATATGGAACTATGTTTTATATTGGTTATTCTTATTAATGCCATTGTATCACTGGTTTACCTTATATGGAATATAGTACATGTGGATAAAAGAAAATGTGCTGAAGAAGGAAAAGATAACAGGACAGGCTATATAATTAAATTCATTATTATGATTTTATGCCCTGTTACTGGTCCTATGTTTTTTTTTACAAGCTATGCAATATACCGGACTGTATTCAGGCAGGGAGCTGACCTTGCAGATGTAATTTTCAGTAAGGACAGGGTTAAAGTACATAAAAGGGCAGATACAGAAAGGGAAGGAAATCTTGCTCCTATAGAGGAAGCACTTGCAGTTAGTGATAAGGACAGTTTAAGGACGCTTGTTTTAAATGTGGTGCGTGGTGATGTTAAAAATTCCCTTGCTTCCATTGCCCTTGCATTAAACAGCGAAGATACTGAAACATCACATTATGCTGCTTCAGTTTTAAGGGATGAGTTAAATGATTTCAGGCAGAAATCACAGGAACTTTATAACGCAATAAAGCAGGATGGTGAACAGTCTGTAGAATATGCCAGTATACTTGTTGAATATATGAACAATGTGCTGGCACAGGATGTATTCCATGATATGGAACAGCATACCTATGTTAAGATGATGGAGGAGGCAGCAGGTTTCCTTTATATGAAAGATAAGGAAAAGCTTACACCTGAATATATGGAATGGGTATGTTTAAGGCTGCTTGGAATAAAAGAGTATAAGGATATGGAACTGTGGTGTGACAGGAGCAGGGAGCTTTATCCTGGAGAATTATCAACATATACATGCCAGCTTAAGCTTTATTTTACAATAGAAGATAGAAATAGATTTTTTGATGTATTAAACAGGCTCCGGCAGTCAGATATAGTAATAGATAAAGAAACATTAGAACTTATAAGGATATTTAGCTAAAAACAGCAGATACTTACTATAGATAATATGCATGGTATTATAGTGTAACAGTTCAGCTTTCCATATAGTAACTATAAAAAGGAGGTGCAGGAGAAGTGTCAATGCAGTTATTAACAATAATGCAGTTTGCCGGCGTTTTTGGCATTTATATATTCCTGGCTGTATTTCTTCCTGCACTGGTTTTATACCGTAAATTTAAACAAGAGCCATTTTATGCCAGGTTTATGGTTTATATTACATTTGGTAATTTTTATATTATGAACCTGGTTTTTGCTGTACAGCTCCTTCATATTTCTAACAGGTTTACCCTTATACTTGGTACTGTTATATTTTTCCTGTTTGCAATAAAGAAAGTTTACAGAATAAGGCCATTCAACAGCTTTAAAAATATGTTAAAAACCATTATGCGCCTTTTAAAAGGAACAATGGGATTAAGGCTTTTAATTAAAAGAATTCTCTGGTATTTTAGCAATATTGTTAAAGCGTCATTAAAGAGAATGTTAAAGAGCATAATCCATTCATGGACTGAATGGATTTGTACTATTATAATAATCTGCCTGCTTTTATGGATGTATGGTACTAATATGGTGACAGCATTTGGCTATGGTGCATCTGATATACCAGTACATAATTACTGGATTAATGAAATGGATGATAATAATATATTTGCAGCAGGGATATACCCTTTTGGTTTCCACTGTGTAATATACTATATCCATACGGTGTTTGGTGTAAAAACATATATACTTTTAAGGCTTTTTGGTGTAGTCCAGACAATATTTATACACATGGCGCTTCTTGCATTTATCCGTGCGTGCTGCAAGTCAAAGTATATACCATATGCGGTAACTGCATTTTATATATGTATTTCCTTTCTTAATATAAACACATATTCAAGATACTGCAGTGCACTTCCGCAGGAATTCGGAATGATTTTTATACTGCCTTCAATATACTTTATATACAGGTTTTTTGAAGCAAGAAAGAAAGAGCTGTTTCTTAAAAAGTCTTTACTGCCAGATACAGGTGACGTTATAGATGAAGTGCGGAAAAAGTATAAATACAAAGACATAAAAGGGAAGATAATAGTAGAAATAGAAGTCTTTGAGAAAAAGGACAAGAAACAGGATACTTCAGATGAGGGATATTCCAGCAGTTTAGTAACAGAGGATGGGATATATAGTGATTCAAGGGTTATACTTGAAGAAAGTGAAGGGATTGATGGCAGGGCAATAAATGAAAGCCTGGAATTATGTGAAGATATAAAAGAAACTTATAAGGTTTATCATGATAATACAGAAATGCAAGACCCTGGGCTGCTTTTTAAGGAAATGGCATCTTCAATAAAGAAGGCAGAAGAAGACCGTCCCTGGGAGAAAGTGCTTTATGAACTGGAAACGGGCACATTATTATCTGGAAGCAGCGTGCCAGAACAAGATAATATCCAGCCAGTTAGTAATATTAATGTTCCTTCTAAAAGGTTTACTGTTAAGGATTTCAAGACATTATTTATAAATGCCTGGATTAATGTTAAAAGAAAGTTTAACAAACTTTGGGACATAGAAAGTAACCTTTACCTGTTGCTTTTTGCATTGTGTTTTTCAATGACACTTGCTGTCCATTTTTATGACACAATGATTGCGGGTATATTTTGTATAAGCATTGCGGCAGGTTATTGTTACAGGCTGTTTAGAAAGAACTGCTTTGGCCATGTAATGATGGCAGGTATTTTAAGTATAGCTATAGCAGTGCTTCCAATGGCCCTGGCGTTTGCAGGTGGCAAGCCGCTGCAGGGTTCACTTGGCTGGGGGATGGAGGTAATCCTTGGAACCAGAGGGGATAACAGCAATACAGCACAGGATGGCACAGAGGATATCACTGTTCCTGGAAATAATACAAGTTTACCAGACAGCGAAGATAATTATATACAGCAGGAAAAGACAGATAATAGGCCTCCATTGGCAGAAAGGGCATTTAATAAAATAAATAATATCCTTTCATATTTTACTGGCATGTTAAATGAGCATGTTTTAATGAAGGCATCAGCCATGCAGGTTTATTTTATTTTTGCAGTTTTATTATTATGTACTATACTGGGGCTGCTGCTATTTATTGGAAAAGATAAGGATTATGCATCAAGGGTAATTTCAACAGGCATATGCATAATGATTCTTATGGTTGTTTTATGTGCAAAAAAACTTGGAATTCCTGCGATAATGGATGAAAACAGGATTAGTATTTATATTGCATATATAATGCCAGTTGCAATTGGAATGGCAGCAGATGCAGTTATATATATTATGTTTGGGTGGATGAAAAACAAGAAAGCCATGTATGCTGCATCTATGGCGGTTTCAGTGTTTTTTGCAGTTTTAATTGTACAAGGCGGGTATATAAGACCGCATGCAGAGATTGTAGCATTTGAAACAAATGATGCCATTACATGTATTACTAATATTATGAGTGAAAACAAAGAAGGGACATATACAATATGCTCTGCCAATGATGAGCTAAGAATGATTGAGGGACATGGCTACCATTATGAAATTATTACTTTCCTAAGACAGATGGAGGGGGATAACTACCTTGACAGCCTTACAATCCCTACAGATAAAGTTTATTTCTTTATAGAAAAGAAACCTGTTGCCTATGATGAAGAATATGAAGGAAGCGGGCAGTATATTTCTGCAGATGGTGCATCAAACCCGCTTGTATATTCCAGCGGGCTTGGAATATATAAGGGCAGGAACAGGTGGATTGTAATGTCCAGGATGTATTACTGGGCAAAAGAATTCCAGAAAATGTATGGAAAAGAAATGAAAGTTTATTATGAGTCAAAAGATTTTGTATGTTATGTGGTGGAACAGAACCCATACAGGCTTTATGATTTCTCGATAGATTACTGGTATAATACAAGGGAATGGCAGTACCGCCCGTATTCACAGCAATAAGATGCAGGACGGGCAGGCAGACTGGAAGGGGGCAGCATATGGTATCCCGCAGGAATTATATTACAATTACAATAATGATATTAATTCTCTTATTTATGTTCCAGTTTATTGGAGTTATGAAAGATGCACTTAATAAATATGGCACTAATGAATATGAGAAGACTACTGCAACAGAGCTGGATATGGAAAACATGTATACATCAGATGGAAAAACAGATGTGGAGATACTGGCTTCTGACAGGGAATATATAATTTATACAGGACTTTCCCCAAAGAACAGTGTTGGCAAAACGGTGTCATGGTGGTGTACTTACAGCAAAAGGAACTTTCTGTACTACCCATCCCTTAGTGAATGCCATATTAAAACATCAAACCCGCCAAAAGCAATTGTGCTCGAAGGCAGTGCATTTAAAGCATCTGATATAAGTATTATTGACAGTATGCTGGAACAGAAGGTAAATATAATTTTTGCAGGGCTGCCACCAAAAAACCTGGTAACAAGAAATGCCAGACTTAAAAAAATCTTAGGCATAAAGTCTGTTGAAAGCAATGTAAAACTTTCAGGAATGCACTTGTTTGGCGGTTTTCTGCTAGGTGGTGAGGCAATTTATGAACCAGCAGATGAAGAAGAAAGGGAAAAACGCCAGGACCTTGACCTGGAAGTACCCTGGTATGTTACAGGTGAAGGTACTAAGACATACATGATGGGGCTTGTTGGACAAGAAAAGGATAAAATTAAAAATGAGATTCTGCCTGCAATTATATGGCGTAATAATATAAAAAATACTCATGTCTTCTGTATAAATGGCACTTATCTTTCCAATATGCAGGGTATGGGCATATTAACTGCAATAATGTCAGAAATTTCTGATTATGAAGTTTACCCTGTTATTAATGCAAGGAATCTTGTAATTGCCAACTATCCAGGATTTGCTAATGAAAACAATGAAGAAATAGACAGGCTTTACAGCCAGCCGCTTGAACAGGTATTCAGGGATATTGTATGGCCTGTGCTTGCATCAATGGCAAGTAAATCGGGTAATAAATTAAGCCTTATGATGACGCCACAGTTTGATTATAGTGATGGTATAGAGCCTGATGGCACACATGTGCCGTTTTACTTTAAACTTATAAAGGAACTATATTCAGAAGCTGGCATTTCCCTAGACTCTATACATACAATGTCAATAAACAGCAAACTGGATTATGACAGGAGATTCTGGACAGGAAATGCACTGGATTATGAGTTTAAAGCAGCATTTTCTAATTATATAATACGGTTTTATGGCCTGGCGGCACTTGGCTGCGGCTATGATATAGATACCTTTATATATGGTAATAGAAGGAATACAGATGAGATTGTTTCCTATATTGATAATAATATAATTTTGCAGGGGGCAACAGGCAGCGGTACAGAACACACTTATATGGACGATATTATGCTTAAAAGTACTGAAACAGCACTTGCATATTCCAATACAGTTATAGACCTGCAAAGGGTTGCATATCCTGAAAGTGAGGAAGACTCCTGGGAGAAATTCAATAAAGAGATGACAGCAATTACTGGTACTTACTGGAAGCCCTTTAATGTATTTGATACTACAGTTGTTTCAGAAAGCAGCCAGAAGATAAAGAGGTTCTTGTCTGCCGATTTTACAAAAGAACAGACAGAAGATGGTGTAAATATAGATATATCAAACTTTGAAGAGGAGCTTTCATTTATATTTAAAACAAATGGCAGGAAGGATATATCTGTAAACGGAGGAACAATCGAAGAAATAGAAGAGGGAGCTTACCTTATAAAAGCACATTCAGGGCATATTGAAATAAAATGGCAGGAAAAAGACAGCCAGGGAATATATTATAATGGGGAATAACAATGAAAATATGTATTGTGGCAGAGGGGTGTTATCCATATATAGTTGGTGGTGTTTCAAGCTGGATACACAGTATGGTAAAAACATTTCCAGATTATGAATTTGTAATTCTTGCAATTGTTGCAAACCGTTCTTTAAGGGGTAAGTTTGAATATGAACTGCCAGAAAATGTAACAGAAGTACATGAGGTTTATTTACAGGATTATGACTGGAAGAGAAAAAAGCGCAGACAGAAAAAGAAACGGAAGTTAAGTAATACAGAATATGAGGCTTTAAGAAGCCTGCTGCTTAACCGCAATGTTATGTGGGAGGAACTTTTTAAATTATTTGAGAAAAGGGACTTCTCCTTTAACAGCCTGCTTATGGGCAATGATTTTCTGCAGGCAGCCAGGGAGTGCTACCAGTTAAGGTATCCTGAAATTGTATTTTCAGATTTTCTATGGACAATGCGTTCAATATACCTGCCACTTTTCCTGGTGCTTGACACAGAACTGCCAGAAGCAGACCTTTACCACTGTGTTGCAACTGGCTACGCTGGTGTGCTTGGCAGCATGGCAAAGGCAAAATACGGCTGCGGCCTGCTGGTTTCCGAACATGGTATTTATACAAGGGAAAGGGAAGAAGAACTTATACGTGCAAAATGGGTAGAGGGAATTTATAAAAATATATGGATTGAACAGTTTAAGAAAATGTCTATGCTGGCATATAACCGTGCAGACATTGTTACAAGCCTTTACGCCCATGCAAAGGAATTACAGGTTGAGCTTGGATGTCCTGAAGAGAAAATAAGGATAACGCCAAATGGTATTGACTGGAAAAGGTTTGAAAAATATGAGCCAGACGATGGTATAGGTATTGAACCAGATAAAATACATGTAGGTGCGGTATTAAGGGTTACACCAATTAAGGATGTAAAAACACTTATACGCGCGTTTGCATATGCGAAAGAAGAAGTGCCAAAACTTAAATTATGGATAATGGGTCCTGTTGATGAGGATGAAGAGTATGCAAATGAATGTTTTGAACTTGTAGACTTGCTTGGAGTTCCTGACATAGTATTTACAGGAAGGGTGGATGTAACAAAATACCTTGGTGGCATGGACATGACAATACTTACAAGTATAAGTGAAGGGCAGCCTCTGACGGTGCTTGAAGGGTACGCAGCGAAGAAACCTGCAATAGCCACGGATGTAGGCAACTGCCGGGGGCTTGTATATGGTGAAGATGATGGAATTGGTGCTTCTGGAATACTTGTACATATTATGAATGTGCAGGAGATTAAAGATGCTATAGTTTACCTTGCAAAGCACAGAAGAAAAAGGGAAGAATACGGCAATAATGGATATAACCGTATGATGGCAAAGTATAAAGTAGAAGATATGAAGAAAACATACCAGGAGATTTATAATAGCTTTAATAAGGCTGGCAGATAAGAAAGGCATGGGTTATATATGGCTGGGATAGGTATCAGGCTGAGCAGGATATTTGGAAAAGAGACCATTGCAACAAACCTGCTTGGATTTGGTTACAGCGCAATGGTTACAATAGCCCCTATGTTTGTAATTATAGGTAATGTAATATTAATGGGCAACGTACTTGGATATGATTCAACAAGTTATGCAAGGAGGGGGCTTTTTTCGGGCACTCTTTTATATATATTTATATTTTCCCTGCTTTCAGCGTCGCCTTTTAATGCTGTACTTTCAAGGTATATGTCAGATGTTATATATGATGAAGAATATGATGATATACTTCCATGTTATTATACAGGGCTTATCCTGAATATAATTTTAAGCTGCATTATTGGGATACCTTTCTGTATATGGGAATATCTTGTGGGGCATGTAAACCTGTTATTTGTCTTTACAGGGTTTTGTGCATATATTTCACTTGTACTTGTATTTTATTCAATGCTTTATTTGTCAATATGCAAGGATTACTCCAGGATATCATTTTATTTTTTGTCAGGAATGGTATTTGCATTCCTTTTGTCGCTTTTATTTGTCAGGGTGTTTAAAAGGGAAATTGTATACAGTATGCTGCTTTCACTGGCATGTGGCTTTTTCCTTACAGCATGCCTTGAAATGGCTACAGTTAAACATTATTTTAAAAAGAACAGCAACCGTTATAAGAAGGTGCTTTCATATTTTATAAAATACTGGAAACTTGTTGTTGCAAATTTCTTGTATTCACTTGGGCTTTATATACACAACTTTGTATTCTGGACAGGCAGTTTAAGGATGGAAGTTGCACATTCATTTGTATATGCGCCTCCATATGACCTTGCAACATGCCTTGCCATGTTTACGAATATTTCTTCTACAATAATTTTTATTGCACGTGTGGAGATGCATTTCCATGACAGATATAAAGCATATTCTGAGGCAGTTATTGGTGGCAGGTGGGCAGATATTAAAAATACAAAGAAAAGGATGTTCAGGCAGCTTTCAGCGGAACTTCTCAATCTTGTACGGATACAGTTTATTATATCAGTAATAATATTTATACTATTTGTAATAATATTGCCACGTTATGGTTTTTCGGGGCTTGTAATGCAGATATACCCATGTCTTGCAGCAGGGTATTTTATACTTTTCCTTCTGTATGCGGAAGTAATATTCCTGTATTATTATAATGACCTTACAGGTGCAGTACTGGCAACAGCAGTATTTTGTATAGTTACATTTGCAGGGTCATTAATTTCAATGGATTACAAAGATTTATGGTATGGTGCAGGCATGGCAGCAGGAAGTTTCTGTGGATTTACAACTGCTTATTACAGGCTGCGCTGGATAGAAAAACATATGGATGGGCATATTTTCTGCAATGGTGTTTTATTTCCGGATGGAAAAGGTGCAAAGCCACCAGGGCTGGTTTATAAAAGAAAAGATTTACAAGATAGCAGCCACAGGGGCGTATTATAAGCAGGCAAAGGCGCAGAAAGGCAGGTTTAAAACATGGATATCCTGAAAATATCATGTATCGTAATAGGTATAATATTGGTTTTGCTTGATATTAATGCATATGTACGCCAGAGGCTGTCTGATGAAATAGGGTTTTTAATAGGCAGTTTTTCTATGTTTCTTATAATAATGGGAATAATACTGCATTTCCGTATGGATAGTGACTTAATAATAACATTATTAATAATATGCTTCTGTTTCCTGGTCTTAATAATATTTTCACTATGTACAGCTGTATCAGTTCTTGTTATGAAAAACAGGGAACTTGCAATGCAAGTGTCACTTCTTAACCAGGAAAATGAAAGAATTATACATGAAACTGGCATTATGTCAAGTACAGATGAGAATTGCAGCAGTGAATAGTAACAAAAGATTATGCTGCAAAGCAGGCAGTACAAAAGGTGGTATTTTGCAGGCAGGACTGGCATGGAGGGAAAAGTGGGGAAAGAACTTTTATTTGTAATTAATACTTTAAGCAGGGCAGGCGCAGAAACTGCACTTCTTGAGCTGCTGCATATAATTTCAGGAATTAAGGACAGTGCTGGCAATAATAAATATAATATAGATATATATGTATTAATGGGACAAGGGGAGCTTGCAGGGAAACTTCCTAAGGGTGTACGCCTTTTAAATAAAAAGTACAGCCATTTTTCTGTTCTTTCTGGCAAAGGCAGGCATTATATGTACAGGCATATTGCCAGCCAGGCTTTGTGGCATGGTGCAATATTTAAAAACTTCTTTTACATTATATCAAACTTTACAGATATGCTTAAATCACGCCATATCTGGCCTGACAAGCTTCTTTGGCGTGTGCTTGCAGATGGGGCAGAGTTTACAGAAAAAGAGTATGACCTGGCAGTTTCCTATATTGAAGGCGGTTCTGCATACTATACAGCAGAACATGTAAAAGCAAAGAAAAAAGCTGTTTTTATACATACTGATTATAAAAAAGCTGGTTATACAAGAAAACTTGACAATAGATGTTATGAAAAATTCGATATAATATTTCCTATATCTGATGAGGTTAAAGAACAGTTTTTAAAGGTTTATCCAGAATACAGGAATAAGACAAAGGTTTTCCATAATATAATTAACCAGAAACGTCTAAGGAAGCTTGCAGGGAAACCAGGTGGCTTTAATGATGGTTTTGATGGCATACGCCTGCTGACTGTTGGAAGGCTGACATACCATAAAGCATATCCCGTTGCAATAGAGGCAATGCGGCTTTTAAAAAAAGATGGCTATAATGTGCGCTGGTATGTACTTGGCGAAGGACCTGAAAGACAGGCGCTTGAACAGCGTATATCAGATGCAGGGCTTAAAGGGGAATTTGTGCTATGTGGGGCTGTAGACAATCCATATCCATATTACAGGCAGGCAGGGTTGTATATACATGCAACAAGATTTGAGGGAAAAAGTATTGCAATACAGGAGGCACAGACACTTGGATGTGCTATAGTTGCTTCTGATAATGGCAGTAACCGGGAACAAATTGAGGATGGGACTGACGGGATATTGTGCAGCCTTGATGCTGTTAGTGTTAAAAATGCAGTAGAATGGCTTCTGGATAATCCTGCAAAACGCCACGAATTTGGGAAAAGGGCAACAGAAAAAAAGATTACATATGAAAATGAAATTACAATGCTGCTTGCACTTGTGGAAGAATAGTGGAAATTTTATTTTTTATTGATACAATAAGCCTGGTATTTGATATACACCAGGCTTATTTCTTTATTATTGTTGCATATACATGATACTGTTCAAAAAGTGATAGTGATGTTGCATTTAAGTACTATGGTAATATATTTTCTATGACAGTTTAATAAATTTGTTACTATTCAGCCTTATGGCTTAATAGTAACGTAGCAGTGCTTTCAGCACTGGTTATGTACACATTTTGCACAAAAAATATGCAAAATGGCACTGTAAACTCATATTTTTGATGAAAAGCATGTCAAAAATCTTTGCGTCTTTATGGAAGGCTGAACTGTTACATAAATTTTCAAATAAACAGTATATAACACTTGACAACAGATATAAACTGTTATATACTGTTATCATTCAAAGGAGGGACGATAAGAAATGAAAATGATTATTAATACGTCCTTAATGGTTCCAATATATGAACAGATTACAGACCAGATAAAAACACTTATACGTAACGGGGAATTAAAAGAAAATGATAATCTTCCATCTGTCCGCACATTGTCCAAAGAATTAAAAATCAGTGCTTTAACAGTTAAAAAAGCATATGACAGTTTGGAAAGTGAGGGATTTACTGTGACTGTACATGGAAAGGGGACATATGTAGCAGCAACAAATCCAGAGCTTTTACTGGAAGAACAAAAAAAGGAACTAGAAGCAGATTTAGAACAGGCAATCCAGAAAGGCAGACGCTGCGGGATTAGTGACGAAGATATAAGGACTTTATTTGAGCTGGTTTTGGAGGGGTGATGTATATGCTTAAAATTGAACATCTTAAAAAACATTATGGTAATTTCTCACTTGATTGTTCTTTAGAGGTACAGCAGGGTTGTGTAACAGGACTTGTTGGACAGAACGGTGCAGGAAAGAGCACAACTTTTAAAGCTGTATTAGGGCTGGTTTCAGCTGATGGTGGAAGTGTTACGGTTCTTGGAAAGGATTTACAGAATTTTACGCCAGAAGACAGAGAGGATTTAGGCATTGTACTTTCTGATTCAGGGTTTAGCGGATATTTGACAGCCAGGGATATCATTCCTGTTTTAAAAAATATGTACAGACATTTTGATTACCAGTTCTTTTTGGAACAGATACAGAAGTTCCAGCTGCCACTTGATAAGAGAATTAAAGATTTTTCAACGGGTATGAAAAATAAACTAAAGGTAATAGTTGCAATTTCACATAATGCGAAACTATTAATGCTTGATGAGCCAACTGCTGGCTTAGATGTTATTGCCAGGGATGAACTTCTGGAAATGCTAAGGGAGTTTATGGAACAGGATGAGGAGCGTTCTATTCTTATTAGTTCCCATATTTCCAGTGATTTGGAAACCCTGTGTGATGATATTTATATGATTGATAACGGGCAGGTAGTTTTACATGAAGATACCGATGTTTTACTGGGCAGCTATGCATTGCTTAAAGTTAATAAAGAACAGTATAGAAAACTTGATAAGCAATTTATTGTATGCTCAAAGAAAGAGAGCTATGGATATAGCTGTCTGACAAACCAGAAACAATATTATATAGAAAATTATCCAGCAATTGCAATTGAAAAGGGAGCAATAGATGAGGTAATTACAATGATGATAAGGGGGCAGAAATCATGAAAGGTTTATTAGTAAAGGATTTTAAACTTATAAAAGAACAAAAAAATTTCTTCTTTATAATTATTGCCATAACGGCCAGTACAGTGGCTTTTTCTGATGACACATCATTTATTCTGGGGTTTTTGCCTTTCGTTCTATCTATGTTTACATTAAGTACAATAAGTTATGATGAGTTTGATAATGGTAATGCATTTCTATTTACCTTGCCAATAAGCCGTACAGGTTACACTATTGAAAAATATTGCCTTGCCCTTATGCTTGGCATTAGTGCGTTGGTTTTTGCAACATTTCTAGCTATTATTTCCAGTATGTTAAAAGGGACAGCGGATGTTTTAGAAATAGTTATGGCTGCTGTAATAGTTTTACCTGTATTAATTGTAATACAGGCAGTGATGATTCCATTCCATCTTAAATTTGGCGGTGAAAAGGGAAGGCTTGCCCTTATTGGTGTTTTTGGCATGTTTTTTATTATTATTGCTGCAACTGTAAAGGCTGCTGAAATGCTTGGAATTGATATACAAGATATAACAAGCCACCTGCCTGTGGCCAGTATGGGTATGATGGTTACAATTATGCTTGTTGTTGCGTTTATTATTTTGCTTTTATCTATGAGAATCAGCAATTCTATTATGAATAACAAAGAATTTTAGAAGGTTTGAACAATGCCGGGTTTATTAATGGAAGAATGGATATAATGCAGTATAGGGTAATTCTGGTGCGGTGGAGGACTTATGAAGATTAAGAAATTAATTATTTTAATAATAATTTTAGTAATAACAGTATCTGCGGCTGCTACAGCATACTATGCATACAGGCGTTATTCTTATTATCTTCCTCTTGGGTATAAACATAATAAATGCAGTACAACCACCAGTGCACTGTATAATCCTTACTGTGGCTTCTATCAGATATACCCATATAAAATTACTGGTACTGGCTCTGGTAGAAGTATACTGCCTGGCAATATAAATGAAATACAAGACAGGCTTGCTATGGTACAGGTTAATTTATCAATGTATAAAAATATGCCATTAAGCAGTGATGCACTTTCACAGCTTGACAGCATACTTGCCGCATGGGCAGGAAGCAATAAACAGCTTATATTGCGCTTTTTATATGACTGGGATGGCAGTGCATCTGCTACTGAGCCACATGATATAGATATTATACTAGAACATATGGAACAGACTTCCGCCATTTATAATAAATATGCAAAGAGTATTTATATATTACAGGGACTATATATAGGAAATTATGGGGAAATGCATGGTTCTGCACACCAGGATAAAGAGGATATAATAAAGCTTGCCAAAAAACTTTATAAAGTATCTGACCCGTCAATATTTCTTGCTGTACGCACACCTGAACAATTGCGTACTATAACAGAAGGTACAGGCGGGCTTGTAACTGGCAGGATGGGTCTTTTTAATGATGGAATTCTTTCTTCTGCATCAGATTGTGGTACTTATGCTGAAGGGGAACGCGGGAAAGAAATTGAATTCCAGGACAGGTTATGCCTTTCAGTACCTAATGGTGGTGAAGCTATAACAGATAACCCTTTAAATGATATTGGCAATGCAGTTAAAGATTTGCGCAGAATGCACATATCATACCTTAATTCAATGTATGATGCCAATGTGCTGGATAAATGGAAAGTTTCAGTATACAATGGGAGTGGTATTTTTAATGGATGCAATGGTTATGAATATATAGAAAAACACCTTGGTTTCCGCTATACAATAAACTCAAGTGAACTGGAATTTGAACCATATAGTGATGATAAAGCTATACTTTCTGTTTCACTGGAAAATACAGGTTTTGCCCCGTGTTATTATCCGCTTGTATATACTATTACATGTATAAACCAGGAAACAAAAAGGTCATATACAATAACACCTGAAGTCCTGTCACCAGATAATGGAATAATAGAAATAAAACTTTCTGCAGCAATTAATGTACGCAACATAGAACCAGGTATATATAATATTTACCTGCATACGGCTGACAGCAAAACAGGGGAGGCCATTAAATATGCAATAGACACACCACTTGGACAATACGGGTATCTGGCTGGTACTCTGTCATTCCTTGATAAATAAACTGCCAAGGAACACCATTTCCCTGGAATCAGCATTGTCAAAACGGATGTTTTTTTTATCATGTTTTCTCAATAATTCCAGGTAAAGCCTGCTGCCATTTACAATATCTCCAATATTGTCTATAACCACTTCTGTTATACTTTCTGGCATAAGCTGTCTGGCATCAAATGGTATTTCCTTTCCAGACATATTGCCATCTGGTTCTTCAATAACCAGTTCCAGGCATGTTTCAAAATAAATACATGAAAACCCGCTATTTGAAAACAGTATTTTTAAGCAAGTGCCATCCCTGGAAAGTTTAACATCTTTTACAGTTATACGGTATCCAAGATGCATGCTTATATATGAATAAATATTGCCATATTCTTTTGTATCCTGGCTTTTCCAGTATTCCAGAATTCTGGTATCATGTATACAGTTAAGGTAATTTATACTCATATCCCTTAATAACCTTATAGTTTCATCTGGTGCGGGGAAGCTCTCCCCTGCCACCGCTTCCCCTCCACATGGTATCTTTTCTGATATTTTCCTGGCAAATACAAGTTCCTTGTCTTTACACCAGGGTTCTTCCCATCTGTCTTCATCTCCAGTGCCAAATGTGCCAAGATGTGTTGGTGATGCAAATATAGCATCATCAAATATACCTATATCACTATAATTGCTGTTTCTTCCTTTTACAATCCTTACCTGTGCAGGAGTGCGGAATGATATTTTTACACTTCCGCCAGTTTCCTGCATCCACTTTGCATAAAGGATTTTGAGCTTTTCTTTAGATAAAAACTTAGAGGTATGCATTTCACCCCAGCTTCCAACAAAAAGCCCCTGGAATAAAAAAATATTACCAGCATTTTCCTTTACAATGCTCCCAAGCTGCTGCATATGTATTGCCACCTGTGAAAAAAGGGATGGTTCTTTCTGTATGCCCTTTCCTTCTGTATCATATACAATGCGGAGTATTATTTCTTTGCCATTTTTATGGAATTTTTCCAGTATATATTTAAAAAAATCCAGTGCAGCATTATCAATATTACGGCTGCTGTATGCACCAATATCAATCCGCACAAGGGCAAGTGTCTCATTTTTGTCATAATAAAGCCAGTCCAGTTCATTATAGTCCAGGCTTTCCAGCCTGAAAGTATAAATTCTGTACCAGCCTCTTCCAGGGTTGGCAAAGTCTTCCCCGCTTTCTTTTAAATCTGCCTTAAAGAGTTTTATGTCTTTTCTGCTGCCAGTCATGAAATTCTTTATAAAACTAAACATACAGCCGTTATATCTCTCCTTATTCAACGATGTTCCATTTTAAAACTTTAATCCTGTATATTACTGCAATTATTGAAAATGACATTCTGAACATATAAAAAAATGGTTTAAAACCTGAGTGCATACTTTTTCCAAGTACCCTTGAGTGCATAACTGCCGGGATTTCTTCAATATTGAAGCCAAGCAGCAGCATTTGTATAATCATATTGGCATCTGGATACTTATCATCAAAATTCCTGTATTTGGAATAGTGCAGCACAGCACGCCGGCTAAGGCCTTGCAAACCCGTAGTTGGGTCTGCTATGTATCTTCCTGTTGTCAGTTTGATAACTTTTCTGAAAAAATAGTATGCAAGCATTTTAGCAACAGATACATTGAATCCCGGACTTTCTTTTAAAAAACGTGAACCAAGTACTATATCAGGACTGCAGCCATTAGCATCTGTTTCTTTAAGTTTTTTATAAATAACAGGAATATTACAGACATCATGCTGGCCGTCAGCATCCATCTGGATAACATATTTATATTCCCGCCGTATTGCATATTTATAACCGAGCTGCAGGGCTCCTCCGTATCCAAGGTTAAACACATGTGTAACAAGTGCATGTTTGCGTTGTTTTACAATCCAGTTTGTATTATCAGAAGAAGCATCATTCATAACAAGTAAATCAGCAATCCCTGCAATCTCTGGCGACTCAAGCTTATCAAGTACATTTTCAATATTGCCAGCCTCGTTATAAGCTGGCATTATAATAAGCAGTTCCTTTTGTTTCTTCCCCATTCCAGCATCCCCCAAAATAAAATTATAAAAATATTTTTTCATAACCAGCCTGTTTATATTCTACACCAGGGGCAGTAAAGCGTCAACAAAATATACGGACGCAGGTTTTCCATGTCCCGCTAATTATTCCATTCCAGGGCAAGTTCTCATTACGTTGGCATACGCAGCGGAGCATAAAATCCCAAAGCACGGCATGGGGATTTTTATGAAACGGACGTGCAGACGCAAAGTTTGCATAATTAACTGCCAGTTTCCCTTTGACAGCGCATATAATAAGTGCTATGCTTTTTCTAAGCGGAAAACCTGGACAACGGAAGGAGGAGTATTATGGCATGTTTTAAAAATAAGGGAAAAGGCAGGAGTTTAATATATTGTACAGTATTTCTGCCAGTATTTATATTTATTTCTGTATTTTTGCAGAATAAATGCAGTAACAGTGCAGTTACAGCCAGTGAAGAACAAAGTGCAGGTGTGCAGGAAGAGGCAGCAGAGGGAAATGGCACTTCCAGCACAGAAGATTTTTTCCTTGATGTGCGTGCTGGCTTTGGAGGAAAGCCGGTTATACCAGACCCTGCCAAAACAGATGGCAAGGTTTCTATTTCCCTGCTTAGCAGGAAAAATGTTGATAAAGTTTATAATGATGGCAAATGGTATAAGAAAAACGGCGATTTATACCTGGGTACAGATTTATCTTTTGCTGGTTTTAACCGGCCAGTCTTTGTAAGTTCTTATGCAATAGGGGATATGACAGAGGACTCTGGCACAGTATCATATATAACAAAGAAAACAAACAAAGGCATTAAGAGAAAGAAAGTAAAAGGAAGCTGCCTTGTGCTTTTTGTAACAACAAAACTTGAGGAGTATGAGAAATATGATGAAAGTTATTTTGTAATTCTTGACTATAAAAATGGTGTTTCCTATAAGAAAAAGACAACTTTTTATTTACATGTTTCAAGGTGGGTCAGTTTATCTGTAGCTGATGTAACAGGTGACGGGATACAGGAACTGCTTTTATCAAGTCTTTGTAATAAGTCTGTTGATTTTGGTTTATACCATGCTGACATAGATAAACATAAAATAGAAACAATTTATGAAACACATACTGACCCTGGACGGGATTTTATAGACCGCCTGGAGTTCCAAGGAAAATTAAAAGATAATTACAAAGTGGAATTAAAAGTTCCACGTATTGGATATTCTAAAATTATTTCTGTTATTAAAGATGGCGGGTATGGTAAGAAAAACCTGCATAATAAAATGGATGATGATTTTAATGATGTTATTAACTATATCGGGATGTGGAAGAAAAACGGGAAACTCCGTAAAAAATGGGCAAAGAAATATGGAAAAGTTTTTTTATATACTTTAGATGATATCTCATACTCAGAAGATAAAAACGGCAATACATTAATAGAATTTATAAGGCCTGTAAGTATAGGACACCGGTCAATAGAAATTGGAAATATGCATATATATATGAAGTATGACAAAGATTCGGGCAAGTTAGTAGCAGAAAGTGCAAAATATTCAAATTATAAAGAATCAAAAAAAGAATGGAAAACAGCGCGTAGGAAATATGGAGGTTTTAATTGGGAACAGACTTTGTACTGGCATGGGTAGATGGTTCTGACAAGGAATGGCAGAGGGAAAAGGAACTGTACTGTAAAGAAAATGTACCAGGTGATAGCAGGGAAGAGCGTTACAGGGACTGGGATATCCTGAAATTCTGGTTCAGGGGCGTAGAAAAATATGCACCCTGGGTACACAAAATATTTTTTGTTACCTGGGGACACCTGCCAGCATGGCTTGATACACATAACCCAAAGCTTGAGATTGTAAACCATACGGATTATATACCAGGACCATTTCTGCCAACATTTAATTCACATACAGTTGAACTTAATTTTCACAGGATAAAAGGGCTGTCTGAACAGTTTGTATATTTTAATGATGATTTTTTCATAATTAACCATGTAAAACAGGATGATTTTTTTGTTAATGGAATACCAAAGGATATGCTTGCATTACAGCCTGTTGTGGCAAATGTGGAAAATCCTGTTATGCCATATATTTATCTGAATAATTCAATGCTTCTTGCGAAACATTTTGATAAAAGGAACAATATAAAAAAGCAGCCTGGAAGCTATTTCCATATAGGTTATCCATTTATGTATTTTTTCTATAACATGCTGGAGATGGTGTTTCCAAGGTTCACAGGTTTCTATACAGTGCATGGGCCTTCACCTTTCCTTAAAAGTACATTTGAAGAGGCCTGGAAGGAAGAGGGGAATTTTCTTTCCAGCACATGTATGCATAAATTCAGGGATAAAGAAGATGCCAGCCAGTATTTTATCCGTGAATGGCAGAAGCTTTCAGGGCATTTCCACCCTGCCAATGTAAAAAAACTGTGCAGGTATTTTGAACTTGGCAATGATAACAGAAAGCTCTATAATACATTAATGAAACAAACTTGTAAAATGGTTTGTATAAATGATGCTAATACTGCCATAAATGTTAATAAGGTTAAGCGGGAACTTGCTATATGTTTTAAAAGCATATTTCCTGTTAAATCTTCTTATGAATTATGAAAGAGGAATTTTAAATTGAAACAGAGAAGCAGGACAGGATATTCGGCAGTAAATACAACAGTTGCAGTTTTTTCAAGGATTGTAGCAATTTTTGCGGGCTTTGTAACAAGGGTTGTATTTACACATATGCTTAATGAAAGCTATGTTGGCATAAATGGACTATTTACTGATATCTTAAATATTTTATCGCTGACAGAGCTTGGGGCTGGCACTGCAATTACTTATGCACTTTATAAGCCAGTTGCGGATAATAATATACCAAGGCAACAGGCGCTTATGCAGATGTTTAAATGGTTTTACCGCCTAACTGCTGGCTGTGTGGCAGTTTTTGGCATACTGGTAATCCCATTTATGGATGTAATTATGAAGAACAGGCCAGATGTGGAACATCTGGTACTTATATATATATTGTATCTTGTTAATTCTGTTGCGTCATATCTTCTTGTTTATAAACGGACATTAATTGAAGCGCACCAGCTTAATTATATTGTGCTGGTTTACCAGACAGCGTTTTTATTATTACAGTATATTTGCCAGATTTTAGTCCTTGTAATTGCTAAGGATTTTATATTATTCCTGGTAGTGCATATTATATGTACTATTATTGGAAACATATGCCTGTCAGCTAAAGCAGGGAGGCTTTTTCCATATCTTAATAAAAAGGCAGAAGAGAAGCTGCTAGAGGATGAAAAGAGGGATATTTACAGGAATATAAAGGCAATGTTAATGCATAAATCAGGTGCAGTTATTGTAAACAATACAGATAACCTTATAATTTCTTCGTTTGTGGGTGTTACAAGTGTTGGCATTTATTCTAATTATTTTCTGGTAATTGGTTCAGTAAGGCAGCTTCTTGACCAGGTTTTCCAGGGAATTACAGCAAGTGTTGGCAATCTTGGTGCAACAGAAGATAACAGCCATGTTAAGAAAATATTTGAAACAGCATTTTTTACAGGAAACTGGCTCTATGGCTTTGCTGCCATATGCCTTTATGAACTCTTAGAGCCGTTTATAGAGACAAGTTTTGGAAGTAATTATTTATTTACTAGTGATATTACACTTGTTTTATGTAT
Organism: Lachnospiraceae bacterium; assembly: GCA_022797375.1. GTDB lineage: Bacteria > Bacillota > Clostridia > Lachnospirales > Lachnospiraceae > Butyribacter. The sequence goes on along the minus strand of JAAWKM010000013.1, from coordinate 2,093 downwards.
AAATTTTTACATAAACGGAACAAGGAAAGCAGCACTTACATTCAGGGATTCCCTTGGGCTGTTTTTCTATGACAGATATAAGGCTGTGGCAGAGGCATTATTAAACCTTGTAATTTCAATAATGCTTGTGAAAGGTTATGGGGTACTTGGTGTCTTTGTGGGGACACTTTCCAGCATGGTATTAGTTTCTGTATGGGTTGAACCATATATTTTATATAAATACCATATAATGCAGACATGCTCCATGTTTTTTGCAAAATATATTATTTATGCACTTCTTACGGGTACTGTGTGGGTTTTAACTGATGTTGTGTGCCAACAGGTAACGGGTACACAATTTTTTATATTAGCAGTGAGGGTTTTAATTTGCATTATTATACCAAATACGTTATTTACTGTTTTTTACCACAGGACAGAAGAATTTGGTGTAATAAAGGAGAAAGCCAGGGAATTAATAAAGAGGGGGCAGTAGAAAGTGGAACGGCATGAAAAGTTACTATGTATCCTGCTAAAATGCGCACTTAACAGGAAAAAGTTTAATGGCAGGGAAAATTATACAGCAGACGAGTATAACAAAGCCATAAAAACTGCTGCCATGCATAATGTTTTACCTCTTATATATGATACTTTAAATAATGCCAGTATAGGAGAAATTATAACATTAAATAAAACAGAAAATATAACATTACAGTCTGTACAGCAGAGTTACCACCTGCTTTTTTTGTCAAAATATGTAATAAATATTCTTGAATGCAGCGGGATAAAGGCAGTATTGCTAAAGGGGAGTGGTACTGCTTCGTTATACCCAGTGCCAGAGCTGCGTAAATCAGGTGATATTGATTTGCTTCTTGAAAATGAGGAGTCAATGGACAGGGCATGTATTATATTGCAAAAGGCGGGTTTCCATATGGAAGAGGAACAACATGCAAACCACCATATTGTATACAAATCACCTGATGGCATTGATGTGGAACTGCATAGCATGCTTGTAGAACCATTTGATAATAACAGGATTAATACTTATCTTGAAAATATTAAAGCTGGCATCTTTAAAGACAACTGCAGAAAAAATATTATGGGTATAGAACTTCCGGTGCTTAGTGAAGCATTCCATGCTTTTTACCTGCTGCTCCATATGATGCAGCATTTTCTGCGTTCAGGATTCGGGCTTAAACTGGTATGTGACTGGGTTGTATTCTGGAACAGGGATATACCGCAGCAGGATAAATTAAAATTCCTTATGCTTGTAAAGGAGAGTGGCATATATGGCTTTGCAAGGATGGTGACATTGTTATGTATATATTATCTGGGGCTTTGCAGGGATAATGTATCTTTTATGCTCTGCCTGGAAAACAGCAGCAGCCAGAAGAAGGCAGATGGGAAAAAGGACAGGAAAGATGCAGAGGAGTTTATAGAAGAAATTTTTGAAGCCGGGGAATTTGGAAAGACAAGCCCTGACCGTATGGTGGTACTGCGTGATACAGGATGGATATCTTATATAAGGGAATTCCACCACCAGATGAGGCTGGCATATCCAAAGGCAGGGCAGATAACTATTATATGGCCTGTACTTTGGGTTATGACATTTGCAGGTTTTTTATACCGCAACAGGAAGGTAAGGAATGTTACAGGCAGTGCAATAATCAGGAAAGCAGCACAGAGAAGCAGGCTGGCAGGTAAAATGGACCTGTTTAAAAAGGTGTGATGCACGTACGTTCCATAAAATTCCAGTTGTTCTGTGCTGGCAGACCTGGAATTATAACTGGAAATTTTATTGTGTGTTAAATTATTCAGACAAATGGGAGATACTGCGGTAATATTTATATGGCAGCAAATGGAATAAATGCGGTTCTATAATATATGGAACCAGCCACTGCAAATTTATAATGAAAACCAGAATAATAAGATGGCAAGATATCCAGCCACACAATATAATTTCCAGTCATATTACTGGTTTTGCCAGAAGACAGCAGGTTTCATGTGTCCAGGCTGGTATTATTCCATGACAGGTGCACTTTGGCATCGCCGGCGTTTGAATCCCGTACTTTGGGATTTTATGCGCCGCTGCGTATGCCAACGTAGTGGGAACGTGC
>JAAWKM010000159.1 GCA_022797375.1 Lachnospiraceae bacterium | reverse complement strand
GCAATGTAAAATATTATGCACCACACCAACAATACGCTAACTATAAAATTATATCATTATTATATTTCATAGTCAAACTTATGGTTCATCTTTCCCACCGTCCTGATGCCCCGCAAGGCAGTACAAGCCCGTTAGATGAAACAGGCACACCTATTTCCTGTGCTTCTGCTTTCCCTCCATATTTTTTAACTACCTCAATATTTAACATATAAGACAAAACCGCTGGCTGCAGGCCTGTTGTATAAGAATTAATTAATACAAATAATGGTTTTTCTGACAGCAACTGGACACACAGTTTTAAAAAAAGATGTATTTTTTCTTCAATCTTCCATATTTCACCTTTTGGTCCACGCCCATAAGAAGGAGGATCCATAATAATGGCATCATATTTTCTGCCACGCCTGTTTTCACGCTCCACAAATTTCACACAGTCATCAACAATCCACCGTACAGGAGCATCTGCGAAACCAGAGGCAGCCATATTTTCCTTCGCCCATGAAACCATTCCCTTTGAAGCATCAACATGTGTAACACTTGCTCCTGCTTCCACTGCTGCAAGCGTTGCCCCTCCTGTATATGCAAATAAATTAAGTATATTAATTTTCCTGCCCGAGTTCCTGATTTTTTCCCCTGCCCAGTCCCAGTTAGCTGCCTGTTCTGGAAAAAGCCCTGTATGCTTGAACTTAAATGGCTGCAAATTGAACCGGAGGTTTTTATACCCTATCTGCCATACATCAGGCAGATTAAAAAACTTCCAGCTTCCCCCGCCTTTACTGCTACGGTAATAATGCCCGTTATGCTTCCTCCATCCTGCTGCCTTTTTCTCTGTATTCCAAATAACCTGGGGGTCTGGACGTACAAGGATATAATCACCCCATCTCTCCAGTTTCTCCCCGCAAGATGTATCTATAACTTCATAATCCTTCCATCCATCAGCAATCCACATTTTATCCTCCATCCTTAAATATATACATTATAAACCCTTCGTCAGCTTACTGTACTTATGATTATATATCCAAGTGTACTTTATCAAATGGAATTAGTCAATCTTTATCCAGAACACATCATGTCCGTTTTATAAAATTTCCACTTATACTGTGCCAGCAGACGGACGCAAGGTTTCTATGTCCAGACTGGTATTTTCCATTCCAGAGCACGCTTCCGCTACATCATCCCACGCAGCGGCGCATAAAATCCCAAAGTACGGGATTCAAGCACCGGCGGGGCTGAAGTGCTTCTGTCATGGAAAATACCAGTCTGGACACATGAAACCTGCTGTCTTATGGCAGACTCATAATTATAACTTGAATTTTTATTGTGTGCTGAATTATTCAGACAAACGGGAGATACTGCAATAAAACCCCAGATAATAAAATTAACAGTTTCCAGTTATATCATTATTCTGGTTTTTATTGTAAATTTGCAGCGATAGCTTCCACATACCACATAACAATATTTATTATTATGTGAATAATATTACAATATTTTCTGTTTATCTGAATAATTTAACACACCATAAAAATCCCCATGCCGTGCTTTGCATGGCACAAATAGTAATGAAAAATGCTGTCTTAGAATCATTTTTCACACTATTTCCAGTTATAATTCCAGGTCTGCCAACAGACAGCAGGTTTCACATGTCCAGGCTGGATATTATTCCATGACAGAAGCACTTTGGCCCCGCCGGCGTTTGAATCTGGTTCTTTCAGATTTTATGCGCCGCTGCGTGGGCTGATGTAGCGGAATGCGTGCAAAAGCCATGTCTGCGGCATGCTTTCCTGTAATGGAATAATAACAGCCTGGCACTGAAAACCCTGCGTCCGTCTGCCAGCACAGTATAACTGGAAATTTTATAAAACATCCATTAAAAATCCCAATATTCTCTTGACATTTGAAACAAAAAATTTTACAATAGATAATAGTTGCAGCAATATTGACAGCCCCGTAAAATATTATATGGCATATGCCATACTTATAGAAAAGGAGGAACTTATGGGAATTTTAACACGTTTTAAAGATATTATGTCATCAAATATCAATGCACTTCTTGACAAGGCAGAAGACCCTGAAAAAATGATTGACCAGTGCCTTCGTAACCTGAACAGTGACCTTGGCAAAGTTAAATCAGAAACTGCTGCCATTATGGCAGATGAGCAGCGTGCAAAAAGAAAGCTTGATGAATGCACAGACGAAATCACCAAAATACAAAACTATGCTGCCAAGGCTGTTTCAGCAGGCAATGACAGTGATGCAAGGCTGTTCCTTGAGAAAAAACAGACCCTTGTTGCTAAACAGGCTGAGCTCCAGCAGATATATGACGCCGCACATGCTAATTCAGAAAACATGCGCGCAATGAATGACAAACTTGTTAAGGATATCGCAAAACTCGAAGAAAAGCGCCATTCCATTAAAGCAAAGATGAATATCGCACGCACACAGGAGCATATTAATGAGATGGTATCAAGTTCCAGTGGTGCGGACAGCTCAATAAGTGCTTTTGAACGCATGGAAGAAAAAGCAGACCAGATGCTGGACAAAGCAAATGCAATGGCAGAACTTAATAATACAGGACATGACAGCATAGATGACCTTAAAGCCAAATATGACAGTGGCCCAGATACTAACCCTGATATAGAAGATGAACTTGCAGCACTAAAAGCAAGCCTTGGCAAGTAATTAAATACCCATTAACAAATAACAGCAAAATTCCCAAAACCAAGATTAAGGGTGGCAGGCGGAAAGGAAGCAGCATACCCATCTGGCATGAGGCAATCCATATAAAATATCCTGCTCCAGACTGCCACGGACGGATTTAAACAAGAAAGGAAACTTATGGTAATCCAGTATAAATGCCCTGGCTGTGGTGCAGATATGGTTTTTAACAGCCAGACAGGACAGCTTCATTGTGACAACTGTGGACATAGTGAAGAAATAGAAAATTATAAAACAGAAGAATTCAGGGAATTTGAAGAACACTTCCACTCTTCAGCATTTGAAGGTGATGAGGTAAACCAGTACCAGTGCAATAATTGTGGCGCAATACTTCTTACAGACAAAGATACCACCGCAACTGCCTGCAGTTTTTGTGGTTCACCCGTTATATTAGGTGACAGGCTTTCAGGTGCACTTGCACCATCAAAGGTTATACCTTTCACAATATCAAAAAGTGAGGCAGAGGCAGCATTTAAAAAATGGTGCCATCATGGTCTTTTAATGCCCAAAAACTTTAAGCAGGCTGACAGAATTAAAAACCTGACAGGCATGTATGTGCCATTCTGGCTTTATGATTTACAAGGACAGGGTGAAGCTTTTGCGCATTGTACACGCATCCATACACATGATGAGGGGGATTATATTGTTACCAGAACAAGCCATTTTAATGTATACCGCAAGGTTGATTTAAGATATAATAATGTACCTGCTGACGCATCCGAAAAAATGCCTGATGACCTTATGGATAAACTTGAACCATTTGATTACCAGAATTTAAAGAAATTTAACACACCATATCTGGCAGGCTTTATATCAGAAAAATACAACTATACTGACAAGCAGATATTCCCACGTGTACAACAAAGGGCAACACAATATATAGAAGATTATATCTCTGGCAGCATACAAGGATATTCCACTAAAAACATAATTAACAGGGAATACCATACAAAACAGATAAATGCAGAATATGCCCTTCTCCCTGTATGGATGGTATATTATGATTATGACAACTCAGAATATACATTTGCAATGAACGGCCAGACTGGCAAAATAGCAGGAAAACCACCTTTAAGCACTGGCAAGGCAGCAGGTGGTGTTATTGGGATAACATTACTGCTTTTTATTATATGCCGTGTGGTTACTGTTATTATGGGAGGGCCTTTATTATGGTGATTTACAGGAAACAGCCGGGTTACATAAAATTTTTAAAATATACATTTATATTTTTAATTACTCTAATCCCATTCTTAACAGCATATAAAACTGCAGATGCAGAAACAATTATACAAGATGATGCAGAAATTATATCTTCAGGTGAAGAGAAAAAACTACAAGATTTATGTGATAAAATCCTTAAAGACTATGATACATCTGTTTATATATGGACTGATAATGATATTAGCGGCGGCAGCAATTATGGCTATGCAATGGAAATGTTCGTTGCAACACATCCCCAGAAAAATGTTATAATACTTATGGTTGGCATGCATCCTGGTGACCGTATATATGAAATACAGGGATATGGCATTGCACAGGAAATGATAAATAATAAGAGATGTGGCAAAATATTAGATAAGATGCATGATGATATGGTGGATGGAAATTATTATTCTGCAATGCAGGTCTTCTGCAAAGAATCACGCACATATATGGGCAGACATCCCCGCCTTGACAGCATAATATTTTCACCAGTTTTCCAGTTTGTTATATGCCTTATCGCTGGTATTATCCCTGTTGCAGTAATTGCATATAATTCTGGCGGACGTACCACTACAAACAGCCATACATATCTTGACGTAAATAATTCAAAGGTAATAGGAAGCTTTGACAAGTACACACACACAACTGTAAAGCGTACCCCAAAACCACATGACAACAGCACTTCTGGCGGTGGAAGCAGTGGTGGCGGGGGAGGAAGCCACAGCAGTGGAGGAGGCAGAAGTTTTTAAGTCCCAAAATATATTTATTAATGGATTGATAACATACATAACAGTCCAGATGATAAAAACACTATAATTTTATGTATATAATTAATAGAAGGACTGCTGCTTTTATATTGAACAAAACACAGGTTTCAGGCTTCAAATTTTATAAACACTTTTCCGAAAAGGAAGTTTTAAAACACTTATTATAATCTGGGAGGTAATTTATGGGACTTTTTTCAGGACAGTTTTCAAACGTAGTTGAATGGGAAGAATGGCGCGATGACATGATTTTCTGGAAATGGGCAAACCGCGAAATCAAGAAAGGTTCAAAGCTTATAATTAAACCAGGGCAGGACGCAATATTTCTTTATAATGGCAAAATCGAAGGGATTTTTAAAGACGATGGGGAATATGATATTGAATCACAAATTATACCATTCCTTTCAACCTTAAAAGGTTTTAAATTTGGCTTTAACAGCGGCATGCGTGCAGAAGTCCTCTTCATAAACACTAAAGAATTTCTAATTAAATGGGGCACAAAATCCCCTATAAACATTCCTGCCCCAAACATGCCCGGCGGGCTTCCTGTGCGCGCCAATGGTACTCTTGCATTTAAAGTAGATGACTATATTGCACTTATAGACAAAATTGCCGGGGTTAAACAACAGTACCATGTTGAAGATGTGAAACTGCGTATAACCTCAGTTATTGACCAGCTTCTTATGAAATGGATTACCAAGGAAGGCAAAGACATGTTCAACCTCCAGGCAAATGCTTTTGATATTGCTAATGGAATTAAAGGTGACCTTGATATGCAGATTATGAAGGATGGAATAACAATAACAAACTTACAAGTTATGAGTTTTAATTATCCTTCTGAAATACAAGATATGATAAATAAAAATGCTGCACAAAGCATGGTTGGGGATATAGGAAGATACCAGCAGGTATCTATGACAGATGCAATGGCATCTGGAAACTTAAGCGGAGGAAGCGCAGCTGGTGACATGGCAGGCATGATGATGGGAATGCAGATGGCAGGCCAGATGGTTAACCAGATGGGCCAGAACATGGGCGCACAGCAGCCACAATCCAATACACCAGGTGCAAGTGCACCTAACTTCTGCCCAAATTGCGGACAGAAAACATCCGGCAGCAAGTTCTGTCCTAACTGTGGACAGAAACTTGTGTAAATGCTATTACATAAGATTTTAGATATTCCAAATACAACTTAACGCAAAACTCCATTTATATGCCATATAAATGGAGTTTTAGTGTTTTTGTCCGTAAAACTGCCTCTGGTTACGTTTTCACGATTTAACATTTTTTAATAAAAATCCTATCTTTTAATCTGTTTTTTAATTACTGCCATACTTTTATATGGCATTTTTTTCTTTTATCATTTATTTTTTCCAAAACTGCTGAATACGTTTTCAGCTATTTTCATTGAAAATACATCACATGCAAAATATAATACAACTCATAAACAAGACAAAACGAAAGGGGAAATATTTTATGCCAAATGAAAGAAAAAAAGATGGCAAGAAAAATAACTATATTATAAATATTGAACATTTGAACAAACAGTTTCTAGTAGACAAAAAACCTGTACAGGTTCTTAGTGATATTAACCTCCATATAAACAGGGGCGAATTTATAACAATAGTAGGACACAGTGGATGCGGCAAAAGCACATTGCTAAAAATTATGTGTGGCCTTATAGATTATGAAGATGGGATAGTTGAAAGAAACGGGCATACAGTTGCAGGCCCTGGCCCGAAATGTGGCATGGTTTTCCAAGACCACCGGCTGCTTCCCTGGCTTAAAATAAAAGATAATGTTGGTTTTGGCTTAAAAGGCCTTTCTAAAACAGAACGTGAGAAAAATGTACAGAAACATCTGGAACTTGTTGGACTTAAAGGTTTTGAAAACAGCTATCCCGCACAGCTTTCTGGTGGAATGTCCCAAAGGGCAGCTATTGCAAGAGGGCTTGCCAACAACCCGTCAATACTGCTTCTTGATGAACCCTTTGGCGCACTTGATGCCCTTACAAGAATACAGATGCAAAAAGAAATCCTGCGTATACAACAGGAAGAAAAAACAACAATGGTAATGGTAACACATGATATTGATGAAGCAATCTACCTTGGAAACCGCATTATTGTGATGTCAGCAAGGCCTGGCAGGATTATGGAAATTATCAATGTAAATCCAGTTGATGGCAGAAACCGTGGAAGTGCTGGCTTTGCAGCATATAAGAAACGCATTTATGACTACTTTTTTGAAAACACCACAGAAGAAGCATACACAAAAAATATTATGTAATCACAGACATGTTGTATTTACACATAAAACATATAGCCAACAATATAGAAATGAGGTTAATTATGGATAAGACAAAGAAATTTATATATGGGTTAATTATACCCGCCATACTGGCTGCCGCATGGTATTTATACACTACATATTCAGATGTGCCAGACAGCCTGCTGCCTAAAATCCAGAACGTATTTATGGCATTTAAAGAAATGGTTGTAAAAGGACAACTGCAAAGTGACCTGGCTGTCAGTTTCTTAAGAGTTATGAAAGGATTTTTTGTATCAGGAGTTATAGGAATTTTACTTGGCGCTATAATGGGAATGAGCAAAAAGGCTAGCGCCCTGTTGCTGCCAACTATAACAGCAATACGGCAAATTCCAGTAATTGCATGGATTCCGCTTATTATTTTATGGGCAGGAATAGGTGAAGCATCTAAAGTTGTTATTATAGTAATTGCTGCTTCATTCCCTGTGCTGGTCAACACACTTAGCGGATTTAATAATACACCAGCAGGCTATATTGAAGTTGCTAAATTATATAACCTTGGCAGATGGAAGACATTTTTAAAAGTATACCTCCCACACGCCCTTCCACAGATATTAACAGGCCTGAAACTTGGGCTTAGCGTTTCATGGATGGCACTTGTCGCATCAGAACTTATCGCTGCATCCTCTGGAATAGGATACCGCATGAATGATGCAAGAAGCCTTATGCGCTCAGATAAAGTTATTGTGTGCATGACCGTTATTGGTCTTGCAGGAATTATTATGGATAAGGTTATTTCCCTTATTTTTGAAACAGTAACACCTTGGGAGAAAGCCGCAAGAAATGAACATTAATGTTACTATTCACAGTCAATGAAATTCGAGGATTTTTGGCATGTTTTGTGCCAAAAATACGAGTTTTATGGCGCCATTTTGCATGATTTTGGAACAAAAT
>JAAWKM010000158.1 GCA_022797375.1 Lachnospiraceae bacterium | reverse complement strand
TAAGAAAAACCTTTCTTTTAATGAATTATTTGATGGTTTTGAATCTGCGGCTGATGCTTTGTGCTTTTATAAAATGGTTTCACCACTTGGAATTATTGGTGATACTATACTAGATACAATATCTGCCAGAAATACAATTTTCCATGTCAAACATTGTTTTTTTGTACATACACTTGAAGATGAAATTCTGCTTGGTCTTTTATCTGCAATGCATGGCAGGCAGTATGTGACAATACACCTGAAAAGCAGCAGAAACGGGCGCCAGCAGGTAATTACTATACTTCCTATGAGAATTTTCACAAGCACACGCACCGGGCGGCGTTACCTTTGTACTTACAATACAAAATCAAAAAGGTTTTTCTGCCTGCGTATGGATTATATTAAAAAAGTACAGCCAGGCAGTGTATCTCCAGTTTATGATAAAGCCAGGAAACAGCTTTCAGACAACCAGGACAAGGCATGGGGCGTATCATTCCAAAATAAAACCAATCTCCATATGCACAGCCTTGAACTTGTATTATATATTGATACCCAAAAGGAGCCATTTGTACTTAAAAGGCTGTACCGGGAAGGCAAAGGCGGCAAAGTTGCAAAAACTGGTATAAATACATTTACATACACAACACAAGTATTTGATGCAAATGAAATGCTTCCTTGGATACGTACTTTTACAGGACGTATAATAAAACTGGAAACAAACTATCCTGGGCTAAAAAGTTTATTTATGCATGATATGGAAAAAATGTACAAAATATATGGAATCCAGCCATAGATTGCAAGAACGCAAATAGCTGTTTAAAAATATAACAGTTCTAAAATATCAGGACAATTTAAAAGGCAGGCTTACAGCCTGCCCATATTACATGGAATTTTAGAAATTATTTAATAACATCCCTTAACCCTAATCTTCCGATAAGTGTACGGTATGCTTCAAGGTCTTTTTTCTTTAAATAAGCAAGGAAGTTACGTCTCTGTCCAACCATCTTTAAAAGCCCGCGCCTTGAATGGTGGTCTTTCTTATTAACCTTTAAATGCTCATTAAGTTCAACAATACGCTCTGTAAGAAGCGCAATCTGTACTTCTGGAGAACCTGTGTCCTCTGGTGTACGTCCATAAGCCTTGATAATTTCTGCTTTTTTTTCTTTACTAATCATAATTTCCTCCTGGTTTATGCCTGCTGCATATGCAACGGCATTTATAATAAATGTTTCCTGCTGCTAAGGACTGGGCGGAGTGTCCAAATCCTGGGCAGTGGTTTTTACAACTTCTGTATAATAACACAATATCCAGGTTATTGCAAGAAGTTATTCCAAAAACTCACGTCCGTTGTTACTATTCGTTACTATTCACAGCTACGCTGTTCATAGTAACAAGCAGTGCTTTCAGCACTGAAAATGCACACATTTTGCACAAAAAATGTGCAAAATGGCACTGTAAAACTCATATTTTTGACGAAAAGCATGTCAAAAATCTTCGCATTTTTATGGAAGTCTGGACTGTTACACACTACTACCTCAAGTATGAATTTCCATTACCAAATGGAATTCCGTTACCTGAACCACTGTTATCTGGTGAAGATGTACTTCCTGCATCTTCTGCATCCGCTTTCTTGCCAAGCACCACTTCCATAGTTTTTTCTATATATTCCCCATTATCAGCCCTTTTAATTACAACCTGGACTTTCTTGCCTGCTTTGCAAAGTGCAAGCTTTTCCTGGAGGCTCTCCATTGTTTTAATTTCCATGCCATTAAATTTGACTATAATATCACCTTTCTGTATCCCTGCTTTCTGTGCAGGTGCACCTTCCGTAGCTTCTTCTACAAATACACCTTCAGGGATATGGTAATATTCTGCATATTCAGAAGGAATTTCTTTGCCAGCCACTATACCAAGGTAAGCCGCTTCCTCCTCAGAAACTTCTTCTGCATCAATTATATTTTTAATAATAGGCGTTGCAACATTAATTGGAATTGCAAATCCCATGCCCTCAACTTCTGTATCAGCATATTTAGCTGAATTAATTCCAATTACTGAACCATTAATATCAACAAGTGCACCACCACTGTTACCTGGGTTAATAGCAGCATCTGTCTGCATAAGTTTCATATTAGCATCTTCACTTTGCACTTCCCTGTCTTTAGCACTGATATAGCCAACTGTTACAGATGTCCCATAGCCAAGTGCATTTCCTATTGCTATTGCCTGTTGCCCTACTTTTACGCTGTCTGAATCACCCAATTTGGCAACTTTTATTTTCTCCATAGTTTCTACAGCAATATCTTTAAGCTTTACTGCCGCTACAGCAATATCTGCTGTAGAATCTGTTCCTTTAACTGCTGCATCATATATCTTATCATCATAAAATTTTACAGAAACTTTGTCTGCATCTGCTACTACATGGTTATTAGTAGCAATATAAAGGTAATCATCATCTTTTCCTACTATTATACCTGAACCGCTTCCAGAAGCATTCTGCTCATATGTCCTTCCAAAAAAATCCATTTTAGTCTGGGTTGCAGTAACATCTATAGCAACTAACGAGGGAAGGACATCCTCTACTACATCTGACACTCCGCTGGAACTTGAAACTGTTGTAACTTTATTTTCTGCTGTACTATTATTATTTGCATCCCCTGTTCCACTTTCTTCTATATCCTGTTCTGCCTCTACAGTATCTTCAATAGATGTTCCATTAATTAACTTGTCTGAAAGATATGTTACACCTTCAAAACTCATTCCTCCAATAATACCAAAAACTGCTGCATAAGTAGTAATTTTTAAAAAGTTTTTCTTTGTCATAATAATTTCCCCTTTCATTAAACACTTGGATATACAATCTGCAAAAAATTATTTATATTTATTTGTTTCACTGGCTTGTTCTTGTTTACAATACTTATATTACCAGCCAATTATGTATCAGTTGTGTTTAATTTTTGAAGAAACTGTGTTCATTATAAAATACTTATATACAAACGTCCTGGCATAAAATAAAGAATTTTTTTAATATGCTGCCCTTTCTGTAATTATAATATCCGGTTTTATATCATGTGCTTCCATTATAATTTCTTCTGTTTTTAAAACCTGGAAATCATATGCTAATGCTACCTTGAAAATATTATCATTTTTATGCCTGGAAAGATACCTGTCATAGTACCCTCCGCCATAGCCTATACGCCCATGGAATTTGTCAAAAACAAGCCCTGGCATAAACATTATTCCATTACATTTTGTAACAAGCTGTCCGGTCACAGGCTCTGGTATTCCATTAAAGCCAGGTTTTAAATCTGCCATTTCCTTAATTTCATAAAAATCCATTTCTTTTCCATTAACACGTGGCGCTGCAACCATATGCTTGTGCTGCTGCAAAAGTTTCTCTATAAGATATCTTGTATCTGCTTCAGTGCCATATGACACATAAATATAAACCTGGTTTGTAGCACGGAGTATGCCTGAAGCTATTATATTATTGTATAAAAGCCTGTCCTTTTCCTGCTTTTCATGTACTGGCATGTCTGCCCGCAGGCTTTTTATTCTGTCCCGTAAAGTATTTTTATTATTATACATATGCCTGGTCAGGACACCTGCTTTCTATATTATTATAATTAAAACTTTATAACCTGTAATTTCCATTTTCTTTTTACTGGACGGACATAACATTTCCAGTAAAAGTGCATGTTCTTTTTTGAATCCCAGTATTTAAAATCTGGTATTCCCTGTAACATATCTGATATATCATAAACAAGTGCTGTTTCTTCCTGTCCAGCTTTCCAAGATATAATACTGGTATATTTTCTTCTAAAACTTGTACTAATATTTTACTATTACTTTCAGTATTATTTGTTATAACATCTCTTATTGAACTGGCAACAAGGCAGAGATTTTTGTCCTCTGGATTATTTCTGTAATAAACCACCCATTAAACCCCCTGTTAATGTAATGTCCTCTTTCCATGTTCTTTGCCTAAATTCCTGCTTGTCCCGTCAGGATTCACTATAGTTATGCTGTCAAGCTGGCCTTTTAAATTATTCCTTACAGAAGCAATATATTCTTTTCTAAGTTCCTGCTGTTCCTCTGCTTCTTCTGGTGACAGCCCTTCACTCTTTGATTTATGGTATAGTTCATTAATTCTTGCAATTTTCTCTTCATTCATTTTTATAAAATCCTTTCATTTAATACAGATATTACATACAATCTATACACCATAAAAAGTATTCTGAAATAAATTTTTTAAACAACTATAATATAATTATGAATTTATTACTGCCAGTGCCACACGGATACCATCAGCTGCCGCAGATGTTATCCCTCCTGCATAGCCTGCACCCTCACCACATGGGTAAATCCCATGTATATTTGCCTGGAAATCTTTATCACGGTTTATCCTTACTGGTGATGAAGTCCTGCTTTCAATTCCTGAAACAAGTACATCCTCCCTGGAATAGCCCTTGATTTTTTTGCCAAAATTCTTAATACCCTCTTCTACAAGGTTCCCAACTAGACCTGGAAGTGCTGCCCTTGTATTTGCAAGCATGTAACCGCCTTTCATATCAGGCATTATCTCACCGAAACCGGTACTTTTTATATTATTACAAAAATCGCCAAAAAGCTGTACTGGAATTTTGCCACCTGACTGCCTGTACGCCTCTTCTTCCCATTTGCGCTGGAATTCTATGCCTGCAAGCGCCCCGCGGCCCCCAAAATCTTCTGGTGAAACAGTAACTACAATGGCACTGTTTGCATTTCTGCCATTACGTGCATAGTTACTCATTCCATTCACTGCAAGGCGTCCTGGCTCTGATGAAGCATTTACAACATAACCTCCTGGACACATGCAGAATGAATATATACCACGTCCGTCCTTTGTTTTACAAGTAAGTTTATAGTCTGCAGCAGGAAGTTTTTTATATAACTCCCCATACTGGCTGTAACCAATAATATCCTGTGGATGCTCTACACGTACCCCGATTGCAAATGCCTTTGGCTCTATATAAAGCCCTCTTCCATGCAGGCTGTAAAATGTATCACGGGCACTATGTCCTATGGCAAGAACCAGATGTGTACATTTTATCTCCTGTTCTTCACCACAAATGCCATTGTCACTAATTTTTGAAATTTTCACACCTTTTATGCATCCATCCTCATAAATAATATTTGTAAGTTTAGTATTAAAATATATAATTCCTCCAAGTTTTATTATCTCATTGCGCATTGATTCTACAACATCCGCAAGCCTGTCTGTGCCAATATGCGGCTTTTGGAGATACAATATTTCTGAAGGCGCGCCAAACTCCGCAAGTGTATTTAAAACCATATGGTTCAAACCATCTTTATCTTTAATTAATGTATTTAATTTCCCATCTGAAAATGTACCTGCGCCTCCTTCCCCAAACTGCACATTACATTCGGGATTTAACTCCCCTCCCTCCCAGAACCTGCTGACGGTTTTCTTCCGCTCCCTGACATTTTGTCCTCTCTCAATAATAACAGGGTTAAACCCTGCCCTTGCCAGTACCAGCGCAGCAAAAAGACCTGCTGGCCCAAAACCTGCAACAAGCACATGATGTCTGTCTTTTCTTGTATTATTGCCACATAAAAGAATATTTTTGGCATATTTCCCATTCTCTTTATCTGGAATAAATGCCACATCATTTTTCCCATAGCGCCGGACTAATTTCTGTTCATTATTACAGTTAAATTCTACATGGTAAATATAATAAATATTATTTTCCTGGTTACCCTTTTTTCTGGCATCAAGTGACTTCTTTTTTACTACAAAATTCCTTACTTCATCTTCTGGTATGCCAAGGCTTTTAGACGCCGCCTGTAATATAAGTTCCTTCTCTTTCTTTGTAATAGTTCCATGGCGGGAATTTTGTCCTGGCATGGTATCCAGTATGGTTTTAACAGGAATTTTTACCTGTGACATCTTTACCATAGATTATTAAAACCTCCTTGTTTCAATCCACAACCGGTAATTTCACGGAGTACGGCTGCATCTTAATCCGGTGCGTGGCCTGGCCTCATGGCAGTGGGGGATACCGGTTTCTCTCCGCCCGCCACTGCCGTTACATTTGCTTCCCGCAATTCATCCCGCCACCTTTAGAGGAGGGGGACTTCTTACTATATAAGGTTAAAAACCAGTTATTTTCCGGTTTTTGGAAGTTTATTGCGGCAGGCTGACAATTCTTCATCAGTAGGGATATAATCATCCATTTTGCCATCATGGAATTTTTCGTAAGCCACCATATCAAAATACCCTGTTCCAGTAAGACCAAATACAATAGTTTTTTCTTCTCCTGTTTCCTTACATCTTTTTGCTTCGTCAATAGCAGCACGTATTGCATGGGAGCTTTCTGGCGCTGGAAGAATACCTTCCACCCTTGCAAAATATTCTGCTGCTTCAAACACTTCTGTCTGCTTAACACTTATTGCTTCCATTAATCCCTGGTGGTACAGTTCAGACAATGTAGAACTCATGCCATGATAGCGGAGACCTCCAGCATGGTTTGCGGAAGGAATAAAACCACTGCCAAGCGTATACATCTTAGCAAGCGGGCAAACCATTCCTGTATCACAGAAATCATAAGCATAAACGCCACGGGTAAAGCTTGGGCAGGATGCAGGCTCAACAGCTATAATACGGTAGTCTGCTTCACCACGGAGTTTTTCACCCATAAAAGGAGCAATAAGCCCGCCAAGGTTAGAACCACCACCTGCACAGCCAATAATAATATCTGGCCTTATGCCATATTTATCAAGGGCAGCTTTTGTTTCCAGGCCAATAACTGACTGGTGAAGAAGTACCTGGTTAAGTACACTTCCCAGTACATAACGGTAACCTTCACTTGATACTGCCTTCTCAACTGCCTCAGAAATGGCACAGCCAAGGCTTCCTGTAGTACCTGGATGTTCAGCAAGTATTTTCCTTCCCACCTCAGTTTCCATAGATGGCGATGGAGTTACTGATGCGCCATAGGTACGCATAACCTCACGCCTGAAAGGCTTCTGTTCATATGAACATTTCACCATATATACCTTACAGTCAAGGCCAAAGTATGAACATGCCATAGACAGGGCAGTACCCCACTGTCCGGCCCCTGTTTCAGTAGTCACACCTTTAAGCCCCTGTTTCTTTGCATAATATGCCTGTGCTATTGCAGAATTTAATTTATGGCTGCCACTTGTATTATTACCTTCAAATTTATAATAAATTTTAGCCGGTGTGCCAAGTTTTTCTTCCAGGCAGTATGCACGCACTAATGGAGATGGACGGTACATTTTATAGAAATTACGGATTTCCTCTGGTATTTCAAAAAAAGGAGTATTTTCGTCCAGTTCCTGTGCTGCCAGTTCCTTACAAAAAACTCCTGAAAGTTCTTCTACACTCATTGGCTGGTGTGTGCCAGGATTTAATAATGGCGCTGGTTTCTGCTTCATGTCAGCACGCAGGTTATACCATGCCTTTGGCATTTCATCTTCATTAAGATATATTTTATAAGGGATTTTTTCTGTATTCATTTTAATTACCTCCACATTGTCTAAAGTCAAGCGGATATCCGCAATCAGCTACGCTGCTTGCCCACTTGCAACCCGGCCTCATAAAGAAAGTACCCGCCACTTATGCCTTTATGGCATAGAAGTGTGCTTTGCCAAGGGCTTTCTTTATGAGGTTAAACTAATTAACAGTTACTGTTTTTCTTATGAGAATTTTTTCTGCGCCCTTTCGGACGCCAGAGTTTTGTCCATAACATTTTATTTACCTCCTTAAATACTCCATACCTTATATTTTGTGCCAATAAAGTGTTACTGTTCACAGCTACGCTGTTCATAGTAACCAGCAGTGCTTTCAGCACTGGTTATGTACACATTTTGCACAAAAAACGTGCAAAATGGCACTGTAAAACTCATATTTTTGACAA
>JAAWKM010000157.1 GCA_022797375.1 Lachnospiraceae bacterium | reverse complement strand
TGTCTAACAATCATTACAATTTCACACAAGAAAAATGCAAAAACAGCATTTTTCATTACTATTTGTGCCGTGCAAAGCACGGCATGGGGGATTTTTATGTATGTGCTGGTTTGTAAATACAATAGTGCAATATTATATGATACATGATTTCTGGTTGTATTTATTAAATGATAAAATTATTTTGTGGAGTAACGTCTTATATTACTGGTAGTCTTCAATATAAAAAGGGAGGAAATTTTTTATGAGGAAAATTTTATCTAAACTTCTGGCTGTAAGCTTGGTTCTTACAGCAACACCAGGCATAGGTATTAATACAAGTGCCAAAGAATTAAGAAGAATGTCTGATGAAGACAATAAGGGATACCTAAATTCTGTAGTAAATAAAAGAACAGCAGGTGAAACACCAGATATCACTACTGGTCTTGTAGGATACTATGGATTTGAGAATTCACTTGATAATGAGGCGTCAGGAACAGATGCAAAGGCAGCCGCTCATGGTGGTGCAGGGGATACCTGGATTAACCCTGCTTCTGGCGGTGCAGTTTATGCAGATAGTAAGAATAGCAGTTTCGGGAAGGCGTATCAGTTTACAGGAGATACAGGTAGTGCAGAAGGAGGAGATTTTGCTAGGGGTGAAGGGCTTGAGCTTGATGTGAAAACAAGTAAAAGCTTTACCATTAGTGCATGGGTAAATACAGCAGAAAAAATTAATTTCCAGCCTATATTTTTTACAAATATTGATGCTAATAATTATGTTACAGCAGGAACAAATTATAATGATTTTGCATCTGGTGGGCTTATTCTTTATAAATCTAAATCTGTTGATGATTGGATTTGGTTAGATAAGAATAATAATCCTTCAAGCAGTTTAGATGATTTACCAATAAATGAATGGACACATATTGTATTAACATTTGATGATAGTGGAAAGGCATTTTTATATTATAATGCAGAGGTTTTATCATGGAGGGAAATTCCTGGTTATACCTCTGGAACTTTTAATAATATGCCAATTTTTCTGGGAGTTAATTGGTGGAATGCTTCATTTAAAGGACTGATGGATGAAGTTTATATTTATAACAGGGCATTATCACATGAAGATGTTAAAGAATTATATAGTACAGGTAAAATTCCAACGGACCAGATACCAGATCCAGGAGATACGGAAAAACCAGGGGATACAGAAAAACCAGGAGATACAGAAAATCCGGGAGATACAGAAAATCCAGGAGATACAGAAAATCCAGGCAATACTGGAGAACCAGGAACAGATTTCTCAAAGATTTCAACACAGCCAGTAGTGAAGTATACATTTGATAATGCAGAAGGGCTTGATCTTGAAGGCGAAGCTGGCATTGCTGATGGTGTGTTAAATCTTGCAACAAAAGAGTCAAATAATAAAACATATGCTAAAATTGCAGACCTTTCTTCATTTGACTTTAGTAATGGTATTACATTAACGGCAGATGTAAATGTTAAAGGATGGAAAACAGACTGGACTCCAATTTTTATGCTTGGTGATGGCAAACTTGGTGGCGGAAAAGAAGATTGTACACTTGCATATCATTTTACACAAGGTTTTTCATCAAGGGATGATATTTCCGAAACAGGTTACTTTGGAAATGTAATTTCAACACCATATACATGGGACTGGTATAGTTATGCAAAGAACAGAAACAGATGGGACACACTTACAGTTACAATTGATAATAATAAAATGGCTACATATATTGATGGACTGCTTGTACAAAGCCTTGATGGTGATTATACAAAGTTAATTGCCGGATTGAAAGGTGCTAAGAATAATTACCTTGGTGCATCATATTGGTTACCAGATGCGGATTTCCAGGGTTCATTAGACAATGTAGGTATTTATAACACAGCATTAACAGCAGAAGATATAAGTAAGCTTACATCAACAAAGGGTGAAAATGTTGTTATAACAACACCAAAACCACTTGCACCATATCCAATAGTTATTCCAACACCAGCACCTACTCCTGTACCAACACCAGCGCCAACACTTCCGCCTGCTGATGATGAAGACAGCGAAGGGATAGAACTTGAGTGTGGCGCATTCTGGACTTCTTGGACTTTAGGGACAGAGGTAACAGAAAGTGGTACAGCAATTACATTTAAAAATACAACAAATGCATCAGCAATGGATAACTGGAATACACCTGGTATAGTTGTTTATTCAGCTTCTGAACCAAAAGTAAATGGTGGTGCTTATAAGGAATATGTTTACATACGCGCAGATAATTATGGATGGGGACCAGCGGGTGTTGATAAAAAGGACTCACCAGACTGGATTTCTTCTGGTTACAGTATGACAAACAATATGGACAGCAGTTTTGACTGGGCTCCATGGCTTGCTGCCAACAAGGCAGGTTCAGATTGCAAAGTGCAGGCAATTAAAACTGGTGGAAAGGTTGTTGTTGAAACAACGGTTGCAGGTTTGTCTACTATAACAACATTTCCTGTAACTGATGGTGAAAAAATATATTTATCATTAACAGGTGAACAGTGTAAACTTACAAATATTAAGACAGCTGCTTATACAGGGATAGAAGGTGTTACAACAAATCCAGCACCATCAGCAGAACCTTCAGCTTCCCCTGGCCCTTCTTCAACAGCAGAGCCGGGAAATACAGAAGCACCAGGAACAACAGACCCTGGCACAACCCCAGGAGATAAAGACCCTGGCACAGCAGACCCAGGTACAGATAATCCTGCTGAAAACCCTTCAGATGATGATGACAAGAAAGATAATGAAACTAAAAAGACAATGAAGGTTTCTGGCATCACAGCAAAAGCTGGAAAGAAGAAAGTTACAGGAAAGTTATCTGTAAAGGGTACAAAAGTAACAGTAAAAGTTGGAAATAAGAAATATAAAAATGCTAAAGTAAATGGAAAGAAGTTCATTTTTACAGCATCATCAAAACTTAAAAAAGGAACAAAGATAACTGTTAAAGTTACAAAGAAAAATTATAAGACTGTTACTAAAACCATAAAAGTTAAATAATATAATATTGTTTTCTCATTAATTTTCCAAGAGTGGCAGGCGTGTAGTCTGCTGCTCTTATATTATATAGAAATATTTTAATGAATAAAATAACACCAGCAAAAATTATAAGGAAAAAATTTATTGCTGGTGTCGTTAAATAGTAGAAGTATTATACCAGTAGTTCTCTTTTTCTGGAATGGAATGCCTTAACTATTTATCAGTTTTCTTAAACCATTTATGCCTATTTCTTTAATTTACCATGTAGTCTTTGCATAGTAAATTAAATATAATAATATTATACTTAATCACAACTGTCTATGCCATATTCTTTAAGGAGCATCTGCATATAAGATTTGTCAGACATGGCAAGGGAAATATCATCAATCCTGCCATCTTTAGCAAGTTTTATTGATAACTGTCCCATAGTTTTAACCCCCTGTCCATGTCCTTGTTCAATACCCTGTTCAATACCCTGTTCAATACCCTGTTCCATGCCTTTTTGCCAGCTTTTTTCTACAATTAAATCGCTAAGGTTGCACATATCAGCCACCATCCTTTCCATTTCTGTTGTCATAGGAATATTAAATTCTTCTGACAAAAAAGATTTTTTATCATCAACTTTTAATACAAGTGAGAAAAGTATGCCTAAAAGCCTGTGGAGCTGTAAATTCTCACTTTTTGGGGCAATGCCGTCAGAAAGGCATATCATTATAGTTTCCAGTAGATCATACCTTGATTTGTCTTTTGGGAAACATCCTATAAAGTTTTCTTGTACCATATGGTATCTTGTAACAGTATTAACTGCATACTGTGGGCAGTCAATACAAATCCATATGGAATAAACTTTTTTAATGTTGTTATAGGAAGATAATGTAAATTCAGTACCTAATTGTGAGGATAACAGCCTTGCGGCATAGAAAATCCCACGTGTAACTAAATCATATCCAGGATAAAAATTTTTTTGTGCCTCTATGTCAATAATAATCTTTATACTTCCTTTTTGTCTAGGTATTTTTACAGAGAAACGTATGTCAAATGTGACTTTTCCTTCATTTGGCACAGCATCTTCTGTGTTGCTGCCAGTGATGGATGGCATGTTGGTTTCACCAGGAAGTACAGAGATATCCTCAATATCTGGCTGTCCCTCAATTAAAGGAACAATTTCTTCTGGAGTCATGCCGCTGAACTCTGGAACTACACCTGATAGTATATGTGCTAAAATGATTTTTTCAGAAAGCAGCCGTTTGACATTAGTATCATAAGCTGCTTTTTGTGCTGCAATATTAATTTTATGTGATATGCTTGTTTCCATATAATAATTTCCTTATCTTTTATAGTAATTTTTACAAATTGTGAATTATAGTCTGTTTCCATAGGGTTATAGTATATTTTTAAGAAGTACCTGCATTTTATTTATTAATAATATGTCCTGTTACATTATTTTTGTATTAAAGTCAATATTTTATATACTATTCATATTATAATTGTATATAATCCAAAATACAAGTATTATATGGTGTGCTGTCCAGATGCCAGGCTAAAGTATCCAAAAATAGAAATTTATGGTATACTTTATTTATTAAATGGATTTATATTAAATGAGAAATTTATTAAGTGGAAAATTTAGCAAACCACAAATTTGGCAAATGGAAAATAATAATTAAATAATAATGATATTTATAAATGAAAGTTAAGAGATATAAGAATATGTATAATATAAAAACATTACCACTTAGCAATAGTTTAAAATATGTCCCATCATACAGGCACGGAGGTGATATTTACAATAATGATGTAAAGTATGATTTTTCAGTAAATACTAATCCTTTGGGGTTGCCGTTTCTTGTAAAAAGAAAGCTTGCAGAGAATACAGATGTTTTTGCGGAATACCCGGATATGCAATGCCGCCAGTTATGTGAGGAACTTTCAATGGTGGAAAATATACCTGGTAATAAACTGTTATTTGGTAATGGGGCATCTGAAATCTTTAAACTTGCAGTGGATGCCATAAAGCCACGCAAAGCTCTGGTGACAGCCCCATCATTTCTAGGATATAGTTATGTATTAAATGGTGCTGGGGCTGGCATAGAATATTATTACCTGCAAGAAGAAAAAAATTTTGTATTAGATATAGATATATTAGGGAAAATACCTGCTAGCTGTGACATGGTTTTTCTCTGTAGCCCATGTAATCCTACAGGAAGAATTATTAGTAAAGATATATTGCTTAATGTACTTTCATATTGTGAGGAGAATAATATTTATCTTGTTGTGGATGAATGTTTTTTGGGGTTTGTGCCAGATTATGAAATGTTAAGCATGAAAAGTGAACTTCACAGCAAGTATCTTATAGTGGTTAATGCATTTACAAAGTTATATGCTATGGCTGGCTTAAGGCTTGGATGGTGTGCATGTGGTAACGGAGAACTTCTTGGGACAATGCGGCGGATGCAGCCAGAGTGGAGCGTGTCAGTCCCAGCACAGATGGCAGGTGTTTATGCACTTAAAGATAAAGATTATATTGTGAGGACAAAAGAGTTAATACACCAGGAGAAAGCTAAAATGGAAGGATTTCTTGAAAATAATGGAATAAAAGTATTTCCTTCAGATGCAAATTTCCTGCTGGTCAAAAGTAAGATTAACTTATATAAAAAATTTCTTGAAAAGCGTGTGTTAATACGCCAATGCAACAATTTTGCCGGGCTGTCAGATGGATTTTACAGGATTGCAATACGTTCTGCTGAAGAAAACAGTATGTTTAATAAAATTTTAATGGAGGTGATATAGTTGGAAAATATAGATATAAACAGTATTTCAGCCGGGCTGTCCCAAATAGTGAGGACAGCAGTTTCGCCATACCATACAGCCAGTTATGCTTTAAAAATGTTGACAGACAATGGTTTTAAAGAGCTTTTATTTGAAGAGGAATGGAAACTGGAAAGAGGCGGCAGGTATGTTGTTAAAGTATATGGTTCAACGGTTGCTGCATTTACAATAGGGGATGAATGGGATGGCGCAGGGTTCAGGCTTGTGGCAGCACATAATGATTTCCCATGTATTAAGTTAAAGCCGTCAGCACAGATAGAAGAGAATAATTATATAAAATGTAATGCTGGAATTTATGGAGGGGCAATTTTAAATACATGGCTTGACAGGCCACTTTCAGCAGCAGGCAGGGTTATGCTGAAAGATAGAAGCGGAGGAACGCCTGCAGCAGTGCTTGTAGATTTTGCAAGACCTCTGTTTATAATACCAAATCTTGCAATCCATATGAACAGGGAGGTTAATAAAGGCGTTGAATTAAACAGGCAGAAAGATATGCTGCCCGTATTGTGTACTAATAGTATTGGGTACAACAGTGATGATAGAGGGGATGTTTTTTTAAGCCTGCTGGCGCAAGAGCTTAAGGCAGGACCTGGTGAAATTCTGGCTTATGACTTATGCCTTTACCCAGTAGAAGAGCCAGTGCTTCTAGGGGCAGATAACAGTCTTTTTAGTGCAGGCAGGCTTGATAACCTTACATCTGTCCAGGCATGTATCAATGCAACAGAAAAAGGGACACATACAGGCAGTTTAAATATAACAATGCTTTATGATAATGAGGAGATTGGAAGCAGTACAAAGCAGGGGGCAGGTTCAGTTATTACACGTGCAGTTATTGAAAGGATTTATAACAACATGGGATATGGCAGTGAAAAGTTCTGGTGTGGCATTGCATCATCAGCAGGGCTTTCAGTGGATGTTGCCCATGCAATACACCCTAATTATCCAGAAAAAAGTGATATAACAAATAAACTGTATATGAATAAAGGGTTTGCTATAAAAACTGCTATAGACGAAAAGTATGCAAGCGATTTAGAAGTGCTTGGAATGTTGCTGGATATTTGCGGAAAAGAGAATATACCATGCCAGAGATATGTAAACAGGTCGGATATTGCAGGAGGAAGCACGCTTGGAGCGGTTGCCGCTGTAAACCTTCCAGTAAAAATGCTTGATATTGGAGTTCCTGTACTTGCGATGCATTCAGCAAGAGAAACAATGGGGATATACGACCAGTATTATCTTGAAAAGGCAGTAGAAAGTTTCTTTAACTGGAAAGGGTGATAACCATGCTTATAGACAGTCTGGGGCTTTATCTTGTTATAGTAAACATTCTTGGCTTTATCCTTTTTGCAGTTAATACCTGGATGTATTCTAATACAAAAAGCAGGCAGATAGATGTTGTATTAACTATTATTTCGCTTTTAGGTGCTGCACCAGGGATAGTGATTGGAATTTTACTTATTGACAGAAAAGCCAGAAAAGATAATATGATGTCAAGGGTATTTGTGTTTTGTGTATTTATTATACAGGTGGTTGTATTTATGATGTTAAAGGGAATACACAAAGAGAAACTGTCATTTGCTTTTTGGGAGTTTTTCAGCCAGCATAAATTGCTGGTTGTATATCTGGCTGTTATTAATATTGTTACATTTATTGCCTTTGGTATAGATAAGTTAAAAGCTGTTTCACATAAATACAGAATAAAGATAATCACATTGTTAGGGCTGGCATTTGCAGGTGGTTCAGCAGGCGGTCTGCTTGGAATGTATATATTCAGGCATAAAACAAATAAAGATTATTTTACAACAGGTATTCCCCTTATTATACTAATGCAGGTTGTTGTAGTTTTCTTTCTTATGAATCTAAAATAGCAGCTAAATTAAGCAGGCAATATATTGTTAACTATTCATGGCTCCGCTGTTCATAGTAACAATGTAGTAACTTTTTTATAACAATAAACACGTCTGTTTTATAAAATTTCCAGTTATTCTGTGCTGGGAAACGGACGGTAACAGTTCAGCCTTCTATAAAAATGCGAAGATTTTTGACATGTTTTTCGTCAAAAATATGAGTTTTACAGTGCCATTTTGCACATTTTTTGTGCAAAATGTGTACATAACCAGTGCTGAAAGCACTGCTATGTTACTATTAAGCCGT